>CAUWMY010000004.1:0-69767 GCA_963560155.1 uncultured Collinsella sp. | reverse complement strand
AGCGGGTGGTTTTCTATGCCGCGCTGGCGCGCGGCACGGACTAAAGTCCATGAATAATGTGCCCTCGCGCGGACATAATTTAATGTGTCCGCGCGAGGGCACATCGATGATCGCCAGTTGTTGCTCGTGGTCCCAAAAAATAGCGGAGAAGTAATTCGACAAAAGCATGTTTACGGTCAATAGCTGGAACCACGCGGGGTAGTGTCCCGAAAGTTGGTGTAGAGCTCGGTTCTCGAGGGTGGCCGCAGGCTGTCCGAGGAACCGGGAATCGCCTGGAATGCCGTCATTCTGACGCATGCTACGCCGCCTTCCCGCCGGAAATCGGGTTGTCGGCCACCGCGAGCGCGACGATCCCGGCCGCGTGCTCGGCCGCGGCGCCCTCGTAGGCGTGCGCGGGCTCGTTGACCTTGGCACCCTCGACGGCCCTGCCGATCGAATCGTCGCCGAACCAGCGGCGGCCCGCCCGGTCCTCGTCCATCTCCGAGAACACGGCGCCCATCATCCCGATGGGCGACTTCCCGCCGGGGGGGGGACTGCACGACCCGGCTGCGGCGCCTGGGCCCGCGGTCGGCGCGCCCCCCGCACGTCGTCGGTGCGCAGCCCGACGCGGTGCTCGTAGGGGAAATCCAGGTAGGCCAGGGCGTCGGCCTCGGCCTCTTCCAGTACCTCGGCCGCCTTGGGGCAGAAGCGCCCTATCTGGGCGGTGGCGAGTTGGCAGGGCTCCCTCACGAGCTCGGGGTCGCGCTCGGCGAACACGGCCTTCATGATGCCCAGCACGGCGCCCTTTTTCTGCCTGGTCGGCGCGTTGCCGGCGGCGTTGCGCATCAGATGCACGATGCAGCGCTGCCACGCGGCGCCCGGGAAGACCTCCTGGATCGCGCGCTTGAGGCCCTCGTGGGCGTCGCTGGTGACGCAGATCACGCCGTCGACCCCGCGTGCGCGCAGCGGCAGCAGGAACGACTTCCAGCCGTCATGGGACTCGGTGTCGATGGCGTCGAGCCCCAGAAGGCGCCCGTACCCGCCCGAGCCGGCGCCGATGGCGGTGACCGGCGCGGTCGACCGCACGCGGCCCGCGTCCCCGCGCTTGATGCAGGTCGCGTCGAGCCGGATGTGGGGGTAGGTGACGTCCGACGGGTCGCGTTCCTGCGGGTCGGCGACCGACTCGTCCGGCGACGAGCATATCCTCGGCACCTGGCTGGCGCCCATGCGGTCCATGCCCATGGTCCGCGCCGCGCGTGAGTACCGCTCGATGAGGTCCTCGGGGAAGTGGCTGCCGGCGAGCGGCTTCGGGATCCCGAGGTTGATGGTGCCGACGCCGGCGACGAGCCTGCGCACGCGGTAGCCGTTGCGCCGGTTGCCGCTCTCGCACGCCTCGTCGGCCCGGGCGTCCATGGCCTCGTTGACGAGCGACTCGGCCATCGCCCTTATGGGCCCGGCCATGTTCACCGTGCCGTCGTCGAATCCCGGCATCGGGGCGCCGTCGCCCGCGATCTCGTGCATCTTGTCCATATGCGGTTATCGCCCTTCCACGAATCCTAACTTCAGCAATTAAGATTCCAGGCGATAACCGCTTCCTGCTTTCTACGGTCAGGGAAGCGGCCCCTTACACCAACATTCGGCACGCGATCCCGACTGCGCGTTTCGTTGGTGTAGATGGGTAATTTCTCATTGACAGCATCAACGTACACGGGGTTCCCCCGCGAGCACTGGCGCCGCATCCGCACCAACAACGTCATCGAGCGGATGAACCGCGAGATCCGAAGGCGGACCCGCGTGGTGGGCACCTTCCCGGACGGGAAGTCGGCGCTCATGCTCGTCAACGCGAGGCTCATGTACATCGCGGAAAGCGAGTGGGGATCGAGGCGCTACCTGGACGTGACGTTGCTTGATGAGTAGTCGTACCGGATGGCGGGCCTATGGGGCCGTCGGAAAGTGCGCAAGAATCCAGACGGTACCACCTGGTCTAAAGCATATGGTTGGATTCATTGAACCTTAAGCCGCTGATTCTGCTTTGCACAAATGTTGCTCTTGGAGAGCTCTCGCAACTAGCAACCCTCGTGCTAGACACAAGACGAGCTCAATCAGATCCCTGATAAGCGCGAACATTAAAACTGACGCAAAGCCAGAAATACAGGCAATCAGGAGAGCGACTGCACCGAGAATCGAAATTACGATTGTTGAGTTTGTCAGCTTCTTGACATGTCCGATTGCGCCCAATATCGGCCAACCAAAATACATCGCATAGAACGATAAGGGTACAACTGGGGAAATGGCATGCAAAACTGTCCCAGCCCCGACATATTTATCGCCACCCAAAACAAGGACAATCAAATCCGAAAGACAATAAAAGGCAATTGATCCAAGCAAGATAAATGGAATAGATATTTTTGCCAAACGCATGGCGAACGTAAAATCTTTCTTGTTCACCATATGGGGATATAGGCTATTCACTATAGGTCCATACAATGATTGAACAGCACCAATCGCGCTCATGGCAAGCGACCAATATGCGATCTGCGTCGTATCGGTAATTGCCACACCTATCACAAGAGTCGTTACGCCGCTCAACGCAACCGAAGCCATGTTGCTTGCGCAATAATAACCAGACCTGACAAGCTCACTAATCGCACGGGATGCAGATGTGAAGCGGATGCCGACGCCAAACCGTCGTTTGGCAGCAACAAACGACCACCCCAAAGCAATTAACCCAGCGACAACATCCAGGATAGGCACCCACAGCAAATCTGCAGAAGAGCGAACCAACAAAAATGTCAATAACACCGACACAGATTTTGATACGAGATATCGCGTTGTCAATGGACCCATCTGCTCTCTTCCTTGGAAGAGAAAGTCGGGGGCAAGAGAGCGGGTGCACACTGCAACATATGAAATAAGTGCATACATCGCGTTAGCGCGGACTATCGGCATAAAAAAGCCGATGGCGGCACAGGCAACACCGGTAATCAAGCAAAGAAACAATCGCGCCTGACTGATGGCGCCAACAACTTCTTCCTGTTCCCGTATCGTCCTGGCTGCAACAATTTGATTGGTTCCCGATAAATTGAAACCAAAATCTACAAAAGTTTGGGCAAATGTCATAAAAGATAAAATATATGCATAAACACCATAGCTATCGGGACCCAAGACTCTGGTGAGATACGGCATCACAAGTAAAGGGAGTATGTATTTGACTATTTGTAAACCGTACTGCCATAAGGTGTTTAGGTAGAATGATTTGTGACTCATTGTTCTCAGTTCCAATAGAGTGCATATTGATTGATCCCAAACCAACCGGAATCAACAAAGAGAAATGCAATAAACAAAAGGACAAAGGCTGCATATGCAACGCCTTTTATCAGCTTCATCTTTCTTGATAAATCACCTTTGAAGATAGTTGAAAGCGTGATGCATTGAATTGGTATCAAGAAGTACATAAATCTGTAGAAAAGATTTACCTCCATAGTCACAATTCCAACAAGCACGCCAAGGAAGCTCGAATAGACTCCGATATTTGCAAACATCACCTCCCTTGAACCGTCTTTTAGCTTAAGGTGATTAATGGCACACTGATATGCATACAGCATGTACCCGAAGAATGTGATTTGGATAATCGGCATCATGCGTCCAGATACGAGATACTCACCACCATATTTCACATAGCCGTTATATTTTCCTATCACAGTGAAAAGAATCGGGGAAAGAGGGGCAACCAAGATAAGAACCGCTATCGCGACACCCATTGTTAGCCATATTTTTTTACTTGGATTAACTCGGGATATCAACAACAAGGGAACAAAGATCAAGGCGGTGTAGTGAAATGTAATCGCAAGCCCCGTCCATAGCACAGCTCGCGTACCGTCATTCCTAGCCAAGCACATGAACGCCATCATCACAAAAGAGACAGCGAGGGCCTGCCGCATGCCGGTCAGGCCGAAATAATACATTGTACCGAGAAAGTACAGAAGATAACTGGAGCCTGGGTTAGCGCTAGTTTTAAATAGCACGTAGTACTGAACTCCAAAAATCAAAAGCGATGAGATACAGATGAGAGCAAAGGCTGGGTCAGGAAAGAACGTGCACAATTTAAGCAAAAGTATAAAACCAGGTTCATAGTCACCGTACATGCCAAGAGACATGTACTCATCGTAACCAAGAGAATCCAATAATCCCACCGCAGTAACATATTGTTCTGTATCAGTACCTACTCCAACTCCACGGAATGCAGAAATGGCGACAGCGGGCAGCACGGACAAGAAAAATTGCACTTTACCAGACAGACGACTACCCGGTCGATTTGCTATAAAGTTGAGATAGCACATCCATGCGAATAGTAAATAATACAGCCACATCTCTCGGATCCACACCCTATTTCATAACGTTCGACCTCAGCCACTTGAGTAACGGCAGTGGAATTACGCCTTTCACGGCACGTTTAATCTTCTCAATTGGCCCATACCAAGTTCCATCAAAATGATGAATTGAAACAGTATGATCCGTAAGAGTCAATTCACCAGTTTCAAAATTAATTGGGCATAGATAATCTGAGGGAAGGATCGTCATCCCCTCTAGCTCTTGCCTGGATCCATCTTGTTTCAAGCCAAGCTCAATCATCAGACGCGTATCAACCTCGGGGCACGGCGTGCGATCAAATGCCCCGTTTTCCAATACGAAAGCACGGTCAATATAACCATCGAGCAAAAAATTGATAACGGGATGTCCTTTTGTCGCGCCAAACCCAAGCCCAGTCGCCACAAGGCGATCATCTTGAAAACCGGCGAATGCCTCCAAGCAACACAGTTCATCCAAATTTTTAATTAACTCCACGTCTGTATCGAGATAAATACCCCCATAATCATGAATGATCTTCAACCTTGCCACATCGGACGCAAAGGCCCACATATGCGATTCATAGGCCTCCTTGCAATATTTGCAAAAGCCAATATCGAAATTGTCTTCGTTCCATTCGACAATCTTATAATCAGGACATAGTCTGCTCCACGACTCGATGCATTTCTTTATACAATCTGGTTTATCAGCCCCGCCAAACCAACAATAATTTATTACCTTTGGAATCAAATTCAGCCCCTGATTCGTACTCACATTGCTCTGCACATTTTCTATTTGTCTGGCGCTTTGCGCAGGTAATTTGTGTACAAATACGACCTAATCGAGTTCGGCATCAGACAAACAACCGCCTGGGGAGTAAAGGAGAGACAAAAATCCCTCAATGTGAACCACCCCCGCTCTAATTGAGCCTTTTTAAATCGATACGCGTGCGCCAGATACCGCATCCCGCCTCTTCGAGCATAGAAATCACCATTGACCCTCATATACACAAGCGGTTCATGCAGATTTTTGGATTTACATCCAACCGATAGCATCCGGTTAAAAAGGTCCCAATCTTCAAAATATAGAAAATTTGAGCTGTAGTTCCCAGCCGCCAGAACTGCAGCTCGTTTAAATGTGATAGGTGGATGTCGAA
Source organism: uncultured Collinsella sp. (assembly GCA_963560155.1). GTDB lineage: Bacteria > Actinomycetota > Coriobacteriia > Coriobacteriales > Coriobacteriaceae > Collinsella. The sequence continues at coordinate 64,285 of CAUWMY010000004.1, read as the reverse complement.
ATGGGTTACGGCGCTTTGAATACTTTAGTATTTCTTCATGTTCCTCTGGAAGATCGGTGATGGTTAGACAGGTTCCCAATTCGCCATCAAACTCTATAACCTGCGATCCAACCATATCCAAATCGTATTCCCGCATTGCACGAAGTTGCATCTCCATGCGCTCTGGAACCGCAATATCATCGGTGTCCATACGGGCAATTATCGGGTTGCGGCACGCAAGCACTCCCTTATGAAGAGCGTATCCAAGGCCCCGGTTCTCCGAATATGCAACAAAGTTGAATAAACCCGGATACATTTCACTGTACTCGTCGAGCACTTCTTCGAGAGCACGAGATAAAGCCCCATCTTTGACGACAACCATTTCTGCAGGAGGCGTTGTCTGCGCAAGCATGCTATCCATTGATTCGCGCAGCCATTCTGGATTCTCCTTGGCATACACGCTCATCAACACGCTATATGCATTCGTAATCACTGTCCCCTCCCCATGGCTCGAACGGTTTTCATTAGGATCTTTAAATCCAACGCGAAGCCAGCATGTCTAACGTAATAAAGCTCGAGCAACTGACGGGTGCCGTTCTCCCAAGTTGCGTTATTCCGCTCGGTCACTTGCCACCAGCCAGTGATACCAGGCTTGACCGAAAGAAATTCATCGCGCGCGTCCCCGAATTCATATGTCTCCTCGAGCGTCACCGGTCGAGGTCCGACGACGGACAGCTCGCCAGTGAAAACGTTGATAAACTGCGGCAGCTCATCCAAACTCGTATTGCGTAAAAATCGACCAACACGTGTAATACGCGGATCATCATCAACCTTTTGTTCTCGTTCCCACTGCATCAGTTGCTTCGGCGTCATATAGCGTTCAGGATTATCATGGGCATCAGCCACCATAGTGCGGATTTTCCATATTCGAATCCTCTTGCCATCTAAGCCAATACGATCCTGGCAAAAGAACGGGTTACCAGGTGAATCAAGCATGACAAGCAGGCATAAAACCGCAACAGGCAACGCCATCAACAAACACACAGAAAGGCTGAATGCAATATCAAACGTTCGTTTCGCGCAACGATACCATAGACCGCCAGGCTTAGGGTTAAATGCCTTGTCATCTAGGGAAAGAGAGGGGGGGGTTGCAAGAGCGGAATCGGTAGGATGCGCGGCCTGCAGCCCGACCCCACGCGACATCTCGTTGGCAACGGGCTTCAGATCTCGCTCATTGACGAAGTCCGAATGATCTATGACAGTCACCCCCTTTTTTCGCATCAACGGCAGGTAAGATGCTCTTCAAACAAATTCATATTACTCAAAAATATATCACTATCGTTTGGGCTATTTTTTATTTAGCAACTTAACAGATACCCCTCTGCTATATCACATTTACATATGCGCGAATCATGTCGGGAGCATATATGCAGCCCAAAAGATAAATATCAATGCGAGTATAATTTTTCAATCATTTGATATTTGGAGGTATCATGCCCGTCGACAACAGTAGACCGCACGGTAATCATTTTTCCGCAGACACGAGGCAAACGTGTGGGGCAGCCGGCGATCGCACCATCGATTCATCGCGGCCCAATCCAGGTACAACCGATACATTTATGAAGGCAGCTCAGCCTCAACAAACAGCAAGGCAAGCACAACGGTCTCTCGCAAGCAACAGTTTTCACACGGGCGATGTAAGGCCCGGCGGGAGTTCGCGGGCGTGCGCATGCTCGAACAATCGCCACGGAACCTCAGGTTCCCTTTATACTAGCATGCACGACGATCTGATTAATGATCCATACCATAGCGATGCGACCAAACCAAAAAAAAGCAAGGTTATCTGCTTAGTTGTGGGCCTCGTCATCCTCGCCGTCGTTGCGTTTGGCGGCACCACGGGCTTTTTCCTGTACAAGGATGCCAAGAATCTTCAGGCACAGGCGGGCACGCTCATGTCCGAGGTCAAATCCATGAAGGACTACCTCAAGAACGGCGAGGGCGAGCAGCTCAACGCAGCTGCGAGCACCGTGGCCGACCAAATCGCCTCCATGCGCGACACGGTGAACGGCCCCGCCTGGACCATCGCGAGCTTCATCCCGGTTTATGGCGACGACATCAAGCTCATTCGCGGCGTCATGGACCAGGCACACATCCTCGCCCAGGATGCCATGCTCCCTGTCTGCACCCAGCTCGAGGACTTCAAGCTCAGCAATCTTCTCTCCGACGGCGCCGTGAACCTTCCCATGCTCAAAGAGCTCATCGCCACCATCCAGGATGTCGAACCCGTCGTCTCATCGAGCATCGACGCCATCGATGCCCTGCCCGAGCCCCACATTGGCAAAATCCAGGAGCTCATGGGGAAAGTGACCGAACCCATGGCTTCCGCCAAGACGGTCCTCTCCAACATCAACAAGATCGCACCCCTGCTCCCCCAGATGCTCGGAGACGGCGGCACCCGCACGTACCTCCTCATGGCGCAGCAAAATGCCGAGCTGCGAGCAACGGGCGGCCTGCCTGGGTCCATTGGCCCGCTTTCCATAGAGAATGGCAAGATTTCCGTCGGTGAGTTTGTTGCCGGCAGCACCGACTTCTCCACCGAGGCCAACATGCACGGCGAGGTCACCGCAGAGGAGAACGCCCTGTTTTCCGACCGCATGGCGACCCGCATCACCGACACCAATTTCAACCCTGATTTCCCGCGTGTCGCACATTTTGCCAAGGGGCTGTACGAGACCGGCACCGGCCAGAAAGTCGACGGTGTGATCGCCATCGACCCGGTGTTCCTGCAGTATCTGCTCTCACTCGCCGGCGGCGTGGACGTTGCAGGCATCAACGTGAATGGCGACAACGCCGCCTCGCTCATGCTTCACGACGCCTACAATATGCTCAGCGTCGAGCAGACTGACCAGTTCTTCTCCGGCGTGGCGGGGCTGGCGTTCAAGCAGATCATGGGCAACCTGGGTGAAGTCGGATTCTCCAACCTCTTCAAGACGCTCGGCCGCGGCATTGCCGAGCACCGGTTCCTCGCCTGGATGGAAAACCCCGAGGAGGAGGAGCTCATGACCCTCATGGGGTGCTCCGGCGCCCTCAAGGACGACCCCGCCGAGCCCGAGTTGGGTGTGTACTTCGCCGATGAGACTTGGTCCAAGATCAGCTGGTACTTCTCCAGCAACACCCATGTTGATGAGGGCGTCAAGAACAGCGATGGTGGCACCTCCTATCATGTGACCACCACCATGACCAACAACCTCACGCTGGACGAGGCCGCCAAGCAGGCCGACTACATCACGGGTTACCACCCCAACAAGAAGAACCGTGCTGGCATGTTCATGCACGTGTACCTGGTGGCGCCGGCGGGCGGGACCATCTCGAACATCACCACCGAGGGCGGCGACTTCTCTCCCCAGCCTTTCACCGAGATGCCTTACAACCAGTGGACCTTCTTCACCGCGAGCCCCGTTCTGGCGGGCGGCGAGACCATCACGATCTCCTACGACACGACCGTCTCCGCCGAGGCGGAGCAGCCCCTCACAGTTCGCACCACGCCCACGGCGCAGGTCGTTGCCGGTTGGGGTGCCAACGAGGCGGACCCTCAGCCCGAGGCGGCGGAGTAGCACTGTGATTCGTGTTGATATCGAAAGCATCGTCATGGCCGCGGGGCCCGTTCCCTCCGTTGTTGTGCTGCGCGAGCGCAAGGGCAGGAGCGGATCTGGCGCGCCGCTGCGTGCGCTGTCCATCCAGACGGGTGCGTACGAGGCGGCTGCCATTGGCGGCGGAATGGACTCCGACAAGGCCGCACCGAGGCCCATCGCGCACGACGTAATGCTGCGCACAGTGCAGGAGCTGGGCGCCAAGATCGAGCGCGTTGAGATCAACCGCTGGGAGGCGCCCGTGTTCTACGCCGACGTGGTGTTGGACCGCGGGGGCACGACGAGCAGCGAGGCACCCGATGACGACAACGAGGACTCGTCGGGCAATCCGGGCAGTCGCGAGATCAAGATCGACGCGCGCCCGAGCGATGCGCTCGCCTTGGCCGCCCGTTCCAACGCCCCCATCTACGTTGAAGACGAGGTCATGAACCGCGCGGGGAGCATCTCGCTCCAATCCGACACTGACCCGGACTCCGAAAAAGAGGAGTTCGAGCGTTTCGACGAGTTCGTGCAGGGCCTATCCCCAGACGATTTCTAAGTCTCAATTGGGGTCAGGTACAAATTGAGACGTTTTGCCGGGGCTGGGTCGCCAGCCCCGGTTTTTTTATTCAGGAAAGTTAGGGAAAGTTGAATATTGATTAGAATCAGCGTCAATGAGCTGGTGTTTCCATCTTCCCACACGTTAGACCGCATGCAAAATGTGAGTGGCGGAAAGTTAAGGAAAGTTACCGTCCGCTTCTCACAAAGTGCATCAGTCCTTTGAACACGTGTCTAAATCCCGTCAGATAATGGCCATTCAGCATTGAGACAAAACCCTTCACTGACTCCAGGGGAACGCCGCTCGTGGTGAGGGAGCGCAACGGCATGTCGGCCGCCATCTCCCGCATCATCGCCTTTTGATCGCGGTTCATCTTGCTCGCCGGCTCGGCCATGACCCAATCGATGATGCGATACAAGCGACGGCCGAGCCAGCAGGCGCCCATGTCGCTCACGGTCGAATCGATGGTGAACGGCGTGACGGGTGGACGCTCGGGGAGCGGGCGGGCATACAACTCGGCGAACGCCCGTGCAGATTCCGGCTGTGCGAAGCAACTGGATACCGGATGACGATATATCTCGGGAACCTGCCGGGCCGGCGCGGGGGCTTGATCGGGCGCAAGCTGCTCTTCGGTGATACCACGTCGATACAGCGCTCCCTCCAGATTGAATGCGGACTGCCCGTCGCCGACGGCGATGGATGTCGCCAGGCGAACATCGCGACTCGACGACGCCACGCGAACCTCATACTCACCCGGATACACGCGCCAGCGGTGAAGGCTCGCGTCCCATTTCCGGAATGCGGCCTCATCCAGGCTCAGCACAACTCGGCGCTCCTCGCCGGGCTTCAGCTCGATCTTGGCGAACTCGGCGAGCCATTGCACTGGGCAAGGCGGCGGGACAACGCCCGAAGCGGGCGCGATATACACCTGGGCAACCTCGGCACCGGTGCGGGATCCGATGTTTCGCAGCGTGAACGAGACCTCAACGCCCGCACATGCCTTCACCTCGAATCCCTCATACGCGAACTCGGTGTACGACTCGCCATGGCCGAACGGGAACGCCGGCTCGACGTCCGCCGCATCGTAATAGCGATATCCCACAAACGGGCCCTCGCGATAGAGAACCTCGTTGTCCATGTCGGGATACGTCGCACCGAGCGCGGTCTGACCCAAATCGACGGGCCAGGTTTCCGCGAGCTTGCCGCCGGGGTTCACATCTCCCACCAGCACGTCGACGGCAGCGCCGCCGCCCTGGCATCCGGACAGGTACATGAGAAGAATCGCGGCGGGGCCGTCGCGCCATGGCATTTCCATGGGCGCGCCGCCCTGCAGGACCACAACCGTGCGCGGATTTGCAGCGCACACGCGGTCGATGAGCGCGCGCATGCCGCGCGGCATGACCATGAGCTTACGGTCGAAGCCCTCGGATTCGTATCGCGAGGGAAGGCCCACAACAACTATCGCCACATCCGAACGAGCGGCGAGGGTCTCCGCCGCGCGCAGCTGCCCTTCATCCACATCACCCGTTGCGGGGTCGTAACCGTCCGCATACTCAGCAGCCACACCGCGCTGTTCGAGGCGATACCAGATGTTGTCGATGATCTTTGGGTTGATGCGCGACGAACCCGAGCCCTGATACCGCGGCATGCGGGCGAACGCGCCGATTACCGCGACCTTTGCATCCGGATTCAGCGGCAGCACGCCATCGTTCTTGAGAAGGACGGCGCTTTGGGCCGCCGCCGTTCGGGCCAAGTCCGCATGCGCACGGTAGAATTCCTCGCCCGAGACGAGCGACTTGCGCTTTTCCGCAGCGGTTCCGGGCAAGGATTCGCCAGACGCTGACCCCATGGGCATGGCGCCACGGGCTTCCGCCACTCGACGGGCCAGCTGTTCGATATGCGAAACGGCCTCGGTTACGCGATCCTCCCCCAGATCTTCCGAACGAACCGCCTTGACAAGCGCGCGCGCATGATCGGCGCGGGGACCGGGCATGCACAAATCGAGGCCGGCCCGAACCGAAGCCACGCTCGAGCTCATGGCGCCCCAGTCGCTGACGACCGCGCCGTCAAAGCCCCACTCACCACGCAGGACCTCGCGTAGCAACCATTCGCTCTCAGAGCAATAGACGCCGTTCAACTTGTTATACGCCGTCATCACGCTCCACGGATGGGCGCGGCGCACCACATGCTCGAACGGCGCGAGATACAGCTCGCGCAGCGTCCGCTCATCGACCACGGAGTCGGACACCATACGTGCATGCTCCTGGCTGTTGGCGACAAAGTGCTTAAGGCACGCGCCAACGCCGCAGCTCTGAATGCCTCGCACCATTGCCGCGCCAAGCTCGCCCGACACGACCGGGTCCTCGCTGAAATACTCGAAGTTGCGACCGCACAGTGGATGGCGCTTGATGTTCACCCCTGGACCGAGCACCACGTCGACACCCTGCCGACGAGCCTCCTCGCCAATCGCGACGCCGATGCGCTCGACCAGCGCCGGGTCGAATGAGCAGGCGAGAGCCGAAGCCGTGGGGAAACACGTCGCTGGGCGGCTTTCCGCAATACCCATGCAATCCTGGGCGCCCTCCTGCTTACGCAGGCCATGAGGGCCGTCCGAAAGAAACAGGCTCGGGATGCCCGCGTTTGGGGCGGCATGGGTTGTCCAGTGCGACTCGCCGGCGAGCAACCGAGCCCGCTCCTCAAGCGGGAGGCTGCTCGCGCGCGAGGCGCTCGGGGGCTGTCGATCAGCCAAATTATCCCATTGCTCGTCCCGCATCATCGCGCCATCTCCCAAAACTGCAAGACCGCGACATGCGGCCTGGTCCCCCGCCTTATACCCGCATGAGCGCTGGAAGGCCCACGGCGCGGAGCTGCGGAGCCGCGGGAAGGTGCGTGAGGCTATGAACAATTTTCCGTACAAAATTGCAGCTTATGAACGAACCGTTCATAAGCTGCAAATATGCACATGCATCTACCTTGGGAAACGATGGGGTCCAAATTGGGCAGAGGGGGTCAATCGTTCATAACCTCAAATCCGCACTGACAGCAGCCGGCGAAGCTCGGGGATTCGGCGGGCGGACAGCTCTCCACAACCGCGGACGGCCGCGCCCCGGCGAGCACAAACGGCGGCCCCGACCATTTGGTCGAAGCCGCCTTGTCAGCGAATATGCCCCCGTGAAAACCCCTACTCCTCGAGCAGGTCCTCCAGAGCCTCGTCGCCGGAACCGATATCCACGCGGTCCTCATCGCCAGGGACCTCCGCGACGGCGCCATCCGGCAGGTCAGTCGGCTCCTGGCCCTCGCCCTCGGCCTCGGCAGGATCCCCATCCTTCTTCTTGGCCGCGGTCATGCGAGCCACGGCAGTGACGCGGTCGCCCTCATCCACGCTCATCATCTTCACGCCCTGGGTGGCACGGCCGGTCTGGGAGATCTCGGCGGTCTTCACACGCAGGACGGTCGCGCCCTCGGTGATGATGAACAGCTCGTGCTGCGGGCCCACCACCTTCATCGCAGCCAGCGCGCCCTTGCGCTCGGTCATCTGGATCGTGTAGACGCCCTGGCCGCCGCGGTTCTGCTCGGGGTAGTCGGCAACCGGGGTGCGCTTGCCGTAACCACGCTCGGTGATCACAAAGAGCTCCCCGGTGCCGTTGGTGATCTCCATGCCCAGAACCTCAGCGCCGGCCTTCATACCGATACCGCGGACGCCGCTCGTGTCGCGACCGGTGGCGCGCACCTGGTCCTCGCTAAACATGATGGCCTTGCCGGCGGTGGTTGCCATGATGATCTTGTCACCCGGCTTCACGCGGCGCACGCCGAGCAGGCGGTCGCCGTCCTTGATGTTGATGGCGATGATGCCATCGCGGCGGGAGCGGTCGTAGGCGGCCATGGCCGTCTTCTTCACCATGCCGTGCGCGGTGGCGAACATGAGGTACTCGTCCTCGGGGAACTCACGGCAGGAGATCACGGACGCGATCTTCTCGCCGTCCTCGAACGGCAGCAGGTTCACGATCGCGGTGCCGCGTGCCTGGCGCGTGCCCTCGGGCAGCTCGTGCACCTTGAGGCGGTAGACCTTGCCCTTGGTGGAGAAGAACAGCACGTACTCATGGGTGCTGGCAATGAACATCTCGTCGATGACGTCGTCTTCCTTGAGGTTGACGCCGGAGACGCCCTTGCCGCCGCGCTTCTGGGCGCGATACGACTCCACTGGGATGCGCTTGACGTAGCCGGTGTGGGTGATGGTGACGACCATGTCCTCGTCGGCGATGAGGTCCTCGACGTTGAGGTCCTTCTCGGCGCCGGTGATCTGGGTGCGGCGCTTGTCGCCGAACTTGCGGGCGATCTCGCGCATCTCCTCCTTGATCACGCCGAGGATCTTCTCCTCGTGCGCGAGCAGGTCCTCGTAGTAGGCGATCGCGCGGCGCAGGCCCTCGAGCTCTTCCTCGATCTTGTCGCGCTCCAGGCCGGTGAGGCGGCGGAGCTTCATCTCGAGGATGGCCGTGGTCTGCTCGGGGCTGAACCCGAAGCGCTCGATGAGGCGGCTGCTGGCCTCGGCGTCCGTCTGGGAGGAGCGGATGATGGAGATGACCTCGTCGATATGGTCGAGGGCGATGAGGTAGCCCTCGAGGATGTGCGCACGGGCCCGGGCCTTCTTGAGGTCGAAGCGGGTGCGGCGGGTCACCACGTCGACCTGGTGGTCGATGTAGTGCTGCAGCATCTCGCGCAGCGACAGGCGCTTGGGAATACCGTTGACCAGCGCGAGGTTGTTCGCGCCGAAGGTGGTCTGCAGGGAGGTGTACTTATACAGGTTGTTGAGCACGACCTGCGGGATGATGCCCTTCTTGAGCTCGATGACGAGGCGCAGGCCCTTTTGGGTGGACTCGTCGCGCATGTCGGAAATGCCCTCGATGCGCTTCTCGTTCACGAGGCTCGCGATCTTCTCCTGCAGGGTGCCCTTGTTCACCATGTACGGGATCTCGGTGAACACGAGGCGGTTGCGACCCGTCTTGGTGGACTCGACATGCGCCTTGGCACGCACGGTGATGGAGCCGCGGCCGGTCTCGTAGGACTGGCGGATGCCGTCGGTGCCCATGATGAGGGCGCCCGTGGGGAAGTCGGGACCGGGCATGATCTGCATGAGCTCGTCGACTGTCGCGTCGGGGTGGTCGATGAGATAGCAGGTGGCCTCGACGGCCTCGCCCATGTTGTGCGGGGCGATGTTGGTGGCCATGCCGACCGCGATGCCCTGGGAGCCGTTCACCAGCAGATTGGGGAAGCGGGCAGGCAGTGCCGTGGGCTCGGCGAGGGACTCGTCGTAGTTGGGCTGCCAGTCGACGGTGTCCTTCTGAAGGTCACGCAGGAGCTCCATGGCGGGCTTGGCCAGGCGCGACTCGGTGTAACGCATGGCGGCGGCGCCGTCGCCGTCGATGTTGCCGAAGTTGCCGTGACCGTCGATGAGCGGGGTGCGCATGGAAAACCACTGGGCGAGGCGGACCATGGTGTTATAGACCGCGTAGTCGCCGTGCGGGTGGTACTTGCCGATGACTTCGCCGACCGTCCAGGCGGACTTCTTGTGCGGGCGGTTGGGGAAGATGCCGCTCTCGTTCATCGCGTAGAGGATGCGGCGGTGGACCGGCTTGAGGCCGTCGCGCACGTCCGGCAGAGCGCGCGCGGTGATGACCGACATGGAGTACTCGATGAAGGACTGCTTCATCTCGCGACCGAACTCGCTGATCTGCAGCGAGCCGCCGTTCACATCCGTGCCGGCGTCCTCGCCGCGGTCGTTGGCGCCGAAGCTCTCCTCGAGCTCCTCGTCGTCATCCTCGTCCTCATCGGGCTCGGCGTCGGGGTCGTACGCGGAGGCGTCGTCCTCGTTGGCGCGAGCGAGCAGGCGCTTGAGGTCCTCGGGCATGCCCTCGGACGCACCGCCCTGCTCGAGCTCGTCGTTGTTCATATCGTCAGCCACGGGTTCTCCTTATCGGTCGTGGTCGCAGATGTGTAATTGGGGACGGGTGCAAATTACACATCCCGGGCGGCCGGTGCGGGCCGCGGGGTGCGTGAACCCGCCGATGTGTAATTTGCACCCGTCCCCAATTACACATCGGCCGGCGCCGGCTAGGCGTCCAGGAAGCGGGCATCGTGCGCGTGCTTCTCGATGTACTCGCGGCGGTACCCCACCTCGGAGCCCATGAGCTCGCGGACGGCACGGTCGGCCACGATGGCGTCCTCGATGGTCACGCGCTGCAGGATGCGGGTCTTGGGATCCATGGTGGTGCTGGCCAGCTGTTTGGGGTCCATCTCGCCCAGGCCCTTGTAGCGCTGGACGGTGTAGCCGCGGCGCTTCTTGGTGACCTTGCCGTTGGACTGCTCGTCCTCGGGCTCGTCGGGGTTGAGGCCGAGTGCGGCGATGGAGTCGCGCAGGATCTCGTCCTCGGCCTGACGGCCGTTGGGGTACACGTAGTGGATCTTGTTGCGAACCTTGATGCCGAAGATCGGCGGGCAGGCCACGTACACGTAGCCGGCGTCGATGAGCGGGCGCATGTACTTGTAGAAGAAGGTCAGCAGCAGGATGCGGATGTGCGCGCCGTCGACGTCGGCGTCCGTCATGATGATGATCTTGTGGTAGCGGGCCTTGGTGATGTCGAAGTCGCCGCCGTCGCCGTTACCGGTCGTCACGCCGCAGCCGATGGCGGTGATGAGCGACTGGATGGTCTCGGAGGAGAAGGCGCGGTGGTCGCCCACGCGCTCGACGTTCAAGATCTTGCCGCGCAGGGGCAGGATCGCCTGGATGTCTCGGCGACGGCCGTCCTTGGCCGAACCGCCTGCCGAGTCGCCCTCTACGATGAAGAGCTCGGTCAGCTCGGCGTTGCGCTCGGAGCAGTCGGCGAGCTTGCCGGGCAGGCTCGCGGTCTCCAGCAGCGACTTGCGGCGGGTCGCCTCACGCGCCTTGCGGGCGGCGTTGCGGGCCTTGCTCGCCTGCTGGGCCTTCTTGATGATCTCGCGGGCCTGCTTGGGGTGCTCCTCGAGAAAATCGGCGAGGCCCTCGGAGACGACCTTGCGGGTGAGGGTGCGCATGAAGGAGCTGCCGAGCTTGGCCTTGGTCTGGCCCTCGAACTGCGGGTCGGCCAGCTTGACGGACACGACGGCGGTGAGGCCCTCGCGGATGTCGTCACCCGTGAGCTTGCCTTCCTTCTCCTTGAGGATGCCGTTTTTGCGGGCGTACTCGTTGATCACGCTGGTGAGGGCCGTGCGGAAGCCCTCCATGTGCATACCGCCCTCGATGGTGTGGATGTCGTTGGCAAAGCTCATGACGGTCTCGGAGTACGAGGTGTTCCACTGGATGGCCACCTCGACCTCGCCCACCCGGTCCACCGGCTCGCCCTCCTCGGAGGCGCCGGCGATGTAGATGGGCTCCTTGAGGCCCTCGGGCACGGTCTTGCCCTCGTTCAGGAACTTGACGAAGTCGATGATGCCGCCGGCGTAGCAGAACTCCTCGACCTGGGGCTCCACCGAACGCTCGTCGCGCAGGATGATCTTGAGGTTCTTGTTGAGGAACGCCGTCTGCTGCAAGCGGTCGTGCAGAGTGTCGAAATCGTAGACCGTGGTCTCGAAGATCTCGTCATCCGGCCAGAAGGTGACGGTGGTGCCAGTCGTGTTCGAGGAACCGACCTCCTCCATCTTCTGGGTGGTCTTGCCGCGGGAGAACTCCATCTCGTAGACCTTGCCGTCGCGACGGACCTGGACATTCATCTTCTTGGAGAGCGCGTTGACGACGGAGACGCCCACGCCGTGCAGGCCGCCGGAGACTTTGTAGGCAGAGTTGTCGAACTTGCCGCCGGCGTGGAGGATCGTCATGACGACCTCGAGCGTGGGGATCTTCTTGACCGGGTGCATGTCAACCGGGATGCCGCGGCCGTTGTCCACGACGGTGATCGAGTTGTCGGGATGGACCGTGACCTCGATCTGGGAGCAGTAGCCGGCCATGGCCTCGTCGACGGAGTTGTCGACGATCTCCCACACGAGGTGGTGCAGACCGGTCGAGCTCGTGGAGCCGATATACATGCCGGGGCGGACGCGGACGGCCTCAAGGCCCTCGAGAACCTTGATCTCGCTCCCGCCGTATTCGTTCTCATTCGCCACGTGGTTCTCCCTTTGAATTGCGAAGTATGGCTAACCTTTACATTTTATCGCATGGACCAAGGGTAAAACGCGTGAGGTTTGAGGTACCGAATACCTCTACAAGCCCCTGAGAGCCGTTTTGCGGGGACTTGCGACTGGATGTGCAAATGGGGACGGGTGCGAATCGCACATCCCGGCGGTCGATGCGGGACGCCGAGGACGCGCACTCTCCGATGTGCGATTCGCACCCGTCCCCATTTGCACATTGCCCCGCCTGCGCGCGTGATGTCGAAAATGAAGCGCTTCGAGTGCCCCCATTTTCGACATCGCACGCGCAGACACGCTACTCCCGAGGCCCCTTGGCGAAGCCGGGGCGGGTGGTCTTGACCACGATGTTGCCCACAGCTCCGCCACATGCGTCCATGCGGGCGCGGATGATCTCGCGCATCATGGTAAGTTCCTGGGTCCAGGAGGCGCCGTCCGTGTAGACGATGAGCTCATCGCGCTCGGCGACGTAGTGCAGACCCGTGACGTGCCTGCCCTCGCGCGTGCCGGCGCACACCTTGTTCCACGCCTGGAAGATGACATGGCGGCGCTCGGCCTGGCGGAACTGCGCCTGGCGCTCGGGAGTTGCGCCGTCGAACAGGCGCATCCTCTCGGAGTTGATGAACTCACTCAAGCCGGCGGTTGCCTTGAGCCGACCCCTCTCAGTTACTTTTCCCATATCGCCTTCTCCTCTCCTCCAGGTGCGGATGTGTAATCGGGGACGGGTGCGAATTGCATATCGCCGATACGGATCACGCGGGAGCGCGCGAGCATGTCCTCGGCGAAGTAGCCGAGGTTCGTGGTGGTGATCACCGTCTGGATCTCGTCGGCGATGAAGCCCATGATGGCATCGCGGCGGGCGGCGTCGAGCTCGCTCATGACGTCGTCGAGCAACAACAGCGGATACCTGCCAAGAATATCGCGCGTCACCTGGACCTCGGCGATCTTCCATGCGAGCACGATCGAGCGCTGCTGGCCCTGGCTGCCGTAATCGCGGGCGGAGCGGCCGTCGATGGTGAACAGCACCTCGTCGCGATGCGGGCCCACGAGCGTGCAGCCGCGGCGGAGCTCGTCCTCGCGGCGCGAAGCGAGCGCGTCCAGGAACTGTGCCGCGATCGCCTCGCGGCCGTCGGCCAGCTCCCCAAAGCTCGGCAGATAGCGGACGTCGGGCTCCTCGTGCGGGGCGATCGCGCGGTAGACGTCGATGAAATGCTCGCGGATGCGCTCGAGCAGGGCCGTGCGATGAAGCAGCAGCTGGGCGCCGGTCATGGCGAGCGACTCGTCCCACACCTCGAGCAAACCGGGGGCGTAGCCATCGCGGAGCAGGTTGTTGCGTTGCTCGACCGTACGCTCGTAAGCGGCCAGCAGCTTGGCGTAGTTCTCGTTCAGCTGCACGCCAAAAGAATCGAGTGCCTCGCGGCGACGTGATGCGGACCGCTTGACCATGTCGAGGTGATCGGGGCAGAACAGCACGCTCGGCAGCACGCCGCGGATACCCGCGGCGCGGGTCTTCTTCCCGTTACGCGTAAACGAGCGTTTACCCTCGGAAAAATCGAGCCCCATCTCGATGAGGCGGCCCTCCCCCTCGAGCATCAGGCGGATACGGCCCGAACCCTCACCCTCGCACAGCAGTTCAGAGGCCGTCGGCTTTCTGAACGAGGCTCCGGCCGTGAGCAGTTGCAACGCCTCGACGAGGTTGGTCTTCCCCACGGCGTTGCGGCCCACGAGCACCGTGATGCCCGGATCCAGCTCGATCTTGAGATCATCGAAGCTGCGGTAATGGAGAACGGAAAGCTCCGTCGCGGCGATGAACATGGGCGGGAGAACCTAACGTGCGAGAAGAAGGTGGTGCGGGCGGTGCAATTGGCGGTGCAATTGGGGACAGGCACCGATTGCGACATTCGAGCGTATGGCGCCGCAGGCAAGAAAGTCTCAATTGGTGCCTGTCCCCAATTGAGACTTTCGGGGCAGCGGGGGGCTAGATGCGGACCGGCATGACCAGGTAGAGGTAGTTGATCTTGTCGTAGGACTTGAACACGCCCGCCTGGTTGTAGCTCTGCAGCTCGAGCGTGATCTCCTTCTCACGGGAGAGCACGTTCAGGCAGCCGAAGATGTAGTGGTAGTTGAACGCGATGACGCCGCTGGCGCCCTCGGCCTCGACCTCGACCGTGGCCGTGGCGGCATCCTGATCATTGGAAATGGCGGAAAGCATCATCTGGCCGGTCTCGACGGAGATGTCGAACTTAACGGCGGAGTTGGCCTGAGCGACCGTGGAGACGCGCTTAAGCGCGGAGGTCAGGGCGGCCACATCGATCTTGACCGTGGTGGCGCAGGACGCGGGCAGCAGCGCCTTGTAGTTGGGGTACATGCCCTCGATACGACGGGCGACGTAGGTGGTGTTGCCAGCCACGAACACGACCTGCGTATCCGTGGATCCAATAAGGATGGAGCCCTGGCCGCCGGTGATGGCGAGGGCATCGTTGAAGGCATCGGCTGGGACGTTCAGCTCGAAGCTGCCATCCAGCGAGGAGGTCTCGACCTGGGTGTCGCACACCGCGAGACGATAGGAGTCGGTGGCCACCAGGCGGATTGTGTTGTTCTCGACGGTCATGAACACGCCGTTAAGGACCGGGCGGTTCTTGTCCGTCGAAGTGACGCGCCAGACACGGCTGACCATCTCGGTCAGGATGTTGGCGGGCAGCTCGACGGAGCGCTCGAGCGCGAACGTGGGGAACTCGGGGAAGTCGCCGGCGTCCAGGGTGTTCAGGCGGAAGGTGGAGCGCTCGCAGGCGATGGTCACCTGGCGCTCGGCCAGCTCAAAGGACACCGGGGCGTCGGGCAGGGTCTTCACGATGTTGGAGAGCATCTTGCAGGGAATGACGACCTGGCCCTCCTCGTCCACGCGCGCGGCGATGCGATGGCGGATCGAGATGGTGTAGTTGGACGTCTGGAATTCGAGGACCCCGTCGGCGGCGCGCACGAGCACGCCGGAGAGGATGGGAAGCGTGGACGAGGGCGCAATGCCCTTCATCACGACGGCGATGGCATCGGAAAGGGCCGACTGGCTGACCGTGAACTTCATCTCTTTATTATTCCTCTCTTAAATAAATATAGGTAATAACAGTAATAACGCAGTGAATGGTGTGAACTACTCCCGTTTGCCCAGATGCCGGGCGGTTTTTCTTTCAACAATCAATTGTAGACAACGCGCTTGTTTTCCCCTGTGAGATATCCACCGATTTTCCCTCCACTGGATTTTGAGTTTTCCACCCAGGTTTTCCACAGGCTTCACCCATGTTTTCACGACTTCAAGAGGATGGTGTTCTTGAGGTTCTGGATGTCCTCCACGATGCGGCGGTCCTCGCGCATCTTGTTTTCAACCACCTTGAGGGAGTTGAGAACCGTGGAGTGGTCGCGCCCGCCGAACTCGGCGCCGATGGCCGGGGTGGTCATTTCGCAGAGGTTGTTGGCGAGGTAGACCGCCACGTGGCGTGCGAAGGCGATGTTGGCCGTGCGGCGCTTGCCCACGAGCTCCTCGTGACTCACATGGTAGAACTCCTCTACCACGCGCTGCACGGTGTCCACGTGGATGATCTTGTGCGCGGTGTTGAAATAGATCTTGGCCACGCGGTCGATGTCCTCGGCGGTGAGCTCGACGCCCGCGGCCTCGCGCTCCGAGGAGAGGTTCGCGCAGCGCTCGCAGAAGCTCTCGAGCGAGCGGATGTTGTTGCCCGAGATCTCGGCCATATGACGCAGGTGCTCGTCGGTGAGCTTACCTTCGGAGGAGGGCAGGGCCTGGAGCAGCGAGGTGTCCACGTTCATGGAGGAGAGGTCCACGTCCTGCTGGATGATGCTCTCGTAATAGCGCTTGAGGATGACGTACTTCATCTCGAAGCCCGGCTCGGACACCAGGCAGAGCATGCCGCTGCTGAAGCGGCTGGTGAGGCGCTCGTCCATGGCGAGGTCCTTGGGCGCGCGGTCGGATGCCAGCGCGATCTTCTTGCCCTCGCGGATGAAGCTGTCCACGAGCTGGAAAAAGAACTCGACGGATGCCTGCTTGCCCACGATATTCTGCACGTCGTCGATGATGAGGATGTCGGCGTCGCGGTACTCGCGCATGATGAGGCTGCCCGGACCGCGCTGCGCGCCCAGCTCGTTCATGTAATCGTCGAGGTAGGCCTGGGAGTTCGCGTATTTCACGCGGATGTAGGGCTTTTCCTTGGCGAGGTAGTTGCGGATGGCGAAGAGCAGGTGCGTCTTGCCCAGGCCCGAGTTGCCGTAGATGAACAGGCTCGGGCACTGCTGCGGCTCCTCGGCGTAGGCGGCGAACCGCATCGCGCTGTTGAAGGCATGGCGGTTCTCGTCGCCCGCGACAAAGCTCGCGAACGTGTACTTGGCGTTGATGTCCAGCACCGCGACGTCGGGTTCCGGGGCCGATGCCGCCGCCGCGGCGGGCGCCGTCGCGGCCATGGGTGCCTGTGCCGCCGGCTGCTGCATCGCGCCGGTGCTTTGACGCTTACCGGTGGGGTCTTGGCTGCGCATCTCGTCCATCATCTTGCGGAAGGCCTCGGGCGAGACGGTGTTGCGCACCGTGACGCCGGACTTGGAGCTGGGTTCGGGCTTGGCAGGTGAGGAGGCCGCGAGGTCGCTGGCCGCGGCGGGTTCTACGGGCGCAATCTGGCTTGCGGGGCCCTCGGCAAAACTCGCCGGCACCTCGGCGGCCCTCGGCGGTTGGCCCTCGACCGCCGGCACCGCCGGCGCGGCGACGGGCGCCTGCGTTTCGCTCGGCGCCCCGCCCTCGGCCACCACGACGTTGAGGGCCATGGGCATGAACGAGATCTCCTCGAGATAGCGCTCGATCAGCTCCCGCTGTTTGACGAGGTAGTTATAGGCAAATCTGCTGGGGACCTGGATGGTCAGGGACTCGTCGTCAAATCCCGTTGCCCCGCACTGCTCGAGCATGTTGATGAGGCGCGTCTCGCGGCCATCGCGGCGGCAAAACGCTATGACGTCGTCCAAGAGGATGCGCGCTTCGTTATCCATGTCTCACGATTCCTTCTCGTGTCGCGGTTGCTCGCGTCTGAATCCTGCGGTGTGCGTTGGGCGCTACTGCGATCCCGCGCTCTGCTCGACCCAGGCCTTGCCCATGTCGGTGAGCACATACTTCTGGCGGGGCTTATGCACGAGGCCCGTGCTCGCCAGCGCGTCGAGTTCACGCGACCACGTGGCGTCCGAGCGCCCGAGCGCGCGCGTGAGGTCGGTTGGCCCGCCTTTGCCGTTCTGGTAGATGAACAGCAGCGCCGCCGCGCCGCGCTCGCTTACGTACGGACCCTGCCGTACGGGCGCGGGCGCGGCCTGCGCGTAGCCCTGTCCGGGCATGCCCATCTGCTCATAACCCATGCCCGGGATTCCCGCAGGCGGGAATCCCGGTTGAGGGAACCCCTGCTGCTGTGGAAAGCCTTGCATGGGGTATCCCTGCGGATAGCCCGGGCAGTAGGCGGGCTGCTGTGGGAACGCGCCGGGTGCCGTCCCCGCTGGGACCTGGGCCCCCGGGAAACCGCCGGGTTGGGCCTGGGCCGCCCCCTGCATCTGGCCGGACATCATGCCGTAGGGCATCTGGGCGGGATACGTCCCGGCTCCGTAGGGCTGTTGCGGATATCCGGCTTGAGCCGGGTAGGCTCCAGCCTGGTACCTCGCCGCGCCCCAGGGATCCGATGGATTTTGCATGGGTGCCGCTGCGGGTTCCGCCTCGTGTGCACAACCGCTGCGCACGGCCGCTCCACGTGAAACGGCGTGCTCGAGCTCCGCCGCGCGCTTGGCGTCGACGCTCACGGTGACGACCGTTCCCGCGCCCAGGTTGTCCTCTACGGCTATCGCGCCGCCAGCGTTCTCGACGTATTGCTGGACCATGGGCAGGCCTGCGCCCGTGCCTCGGATATAGCGCTTCTTCTCTCGGTCGGCGCTTGTGACGCCGAACTCGAATGCGCGCTCTTTGTCGTGAATACCGGGGCCCTGGTCGGCGAAGCGGATGGTGTTGCCGTTGTCCAAGATGGAGATGACCGGTTCGGTGAACTGGGCGTGGATGAAGTTCTCCACGAGCTCTCGGATGATCATGAGTGAAAGTTTTCCACCCTGTTCTTTCATGGTGCGGTAGACCGTGTTCGTGACGTCTTCCAGGTACGTCCTCACGTCGCTTTGCTCCACCACGATCACGCGCGGGGTGGACAGCATGTCGTCATACACCGATATGCGGATCGTGTACGAGGCCTGCACGGGCTCGTTTTCCACCGGATTGCCCTCAGGTGCGGCTGGGGCGGCTCCCGTGAGGTGCGTGTTGTCTGGAGCCGGGTCGCCCGAATCCACAAAGGGGTAGAAATCTTCTGACATGCTGCATTCTTTCCACGATTGTCGTGAGCCTAGGATACCAGCTCACACCCTTCGCGTTCAAAACTTTCAACAAGTTTTCCAAGTCGGTTGAAAAGTGTTGGAAAGAGCGGAAAAGTTATCAACACGTACTTAACAAGCTGTGGATAAGTGGCTGAAAAACTCTGAAAGAAACTTGTTTGCATCTCGCCGCGACGGACATGGTCATCCGGTGCCTTAGTAGACTATGCGCATTTCATGGTTCTGAGATTGACATTCGAGCACGGTATTCCCTACAATCTCCTAGCTCACGCGTATTTTTTCGATTAGTCGAGTAGTCAAAACGCACCAGGAGGATGTTTACCATGAAGCGTACCTACCAGCCGAACAAGCGCAAGCGCGCCAAGACTCACGGTTTCCGCGCCCGTATGGCCACCAAGGCCGGCCGCGCCGTGCTCGCCCGTCGCCGCGCCAAGGGCCGCAAGCGTCTCACGGTGAGCGACAACTAAGCTCTCATGCAGACCATCAAGTCCCATCAGGACTTCGAGCGGGTGTTCACTCAGGGGAAGCGTTTGAATCATCCTCTGATTCGCATGGTTATATGTGATTGTGTCAGCGAAGGCGATCCGGCGAGGGTCGCCTTCGCTGCTGCCAAAAGGCTGGGAAATGCCGTGGTGCGCAATCGGAGCAAACGCGTGCTGCGTGAGGCGGCGCGCGTTTGCGGGTTGCCGGCACAAGGCCGGGAGATCATCCTCTTCGCCACGCCGCGCACGCGCACTGCCTCGCCAGAAGAGATGCGTGCTGCCCTGCAGGCGCTGCTCCACCGTGCGCATGTGGACGCATCTGGGCTCGTGAATGGCGATGAGGGGCGTGCTTAAGCGCGCCGCGATCGCCGCCATCCGTTGCTACCAGCGGTATATTTCACCCCTTTTGCCCGACGCGTGTATATACATACCCACCTGTTCACAGTATGCTGTTGAGGCAATACAGGCATATGGCGTGGTCAAAGGCTGTTGGCTCGGGCTGCGGCGCATTTTGCGCTGTGTTCCCACTCATGCCGGCGGTTATGATCCCGTGCCATAACTATCAGATTCTACGGTAAGGATTATTCGTATGTGGGACTGGATTGTTCAGATTCTCTTCCAGGCGCTTGAGCTCATTCAGCGCTTCGCAGGCGACTGGGGCCTGTCGATCATCATCCTGGTGGTGATCATTCGCCTGCTGCTGACCCCGATGATGCTCAAGTCCATCAAGTCAACCGCCCGCATGCAGGTCCTGCAGCCCAAGCTTCTCGATATCCAGGAGCGTTACGCTGACGATCCGCAGCGTCAGGCCGAGGAGCTGCAGAAGTTCTACTCTGAGAACAAGTTCAACCCCTTCGGTGGCTGCCTGCCTCTGCTCATCCAGATGCCCATCCTGGTCGCCTTGTTCAACCTCCTGCGCGACCTCGGCCATTACTTCCCGGATGCGGCGGATAAGGGCTTCTCGTTCTTCAACATCCTGCCCAATCTGGTCACTTCGCCCGCTCAGGCCATCGCCGGCGGTTTTGGCGCCGCCCTGCCGTACCTGATCGCCCTTATCCTGTTCGGTGTGCTCACCTTCATCCCGCAGATGTACATGACCCGCAACCAGACCGGCGTCCAGGTGCAGAGCACCAAGATGATGATGGTCGTCATGACCGTCATGATGCTCGTCATGGGCTGGGGTATGCCCGCCGGCGTTCTGCTGTACTACGACGTTTCTTCCGCCTGGCAGGTCATTCAGCAGATCTTTGTGACCCAGAAGGTTATCGACAAGGCCAAGGCTGAGGAAGAAGCTCGCATGATCAACGCTCCGATCGAGGTCGACGTTGTCCGTCGCGAGCATAAGAAGCGCCCTCACAAGAAGCGCTAGTATTTACCTGGTATAACAACTACTAAGGTACCTAATTATGGAGATGGACATGACTGAAGAGCTTACTGAAGATATGCCGGTTGAGGAGCCCGTTGAGGAGATCACCGGCGAGTACCCCGAGATTGCCCGCCGCTACAAGGCTGGCGAGGAGCTCTCAGACGAGGACCTCGATACGATTGCCGATGTGGCCATCTCCATTGTTCGCGACCTCCTCGGCTTCTTTGATGCTGATACCTCTCCTATCGATGAGTACGAGGGCGACGAAGGTGAGCTGATTCTCGACATCACCGCGCCTGACCTTGCCGTGCTGATTGGTCGTCATGGTCGTACGCTCGAGTCCCTGCAGACCATGGTCTCCCTGTTGGTGAGCCGCAAGCTTGGGTTCCGTTACCCCGTTTCCATTGATGTCGAGGGCTATAAGAGTCGTCGCCACGATAAGGTGGTCAGCATGGCTCACTCCGCTGCCTCCCGAGCTGTTGCCCAGAGCCGCACGGTTAACCTGCCTCCCATGTCCGCCTATGAGCGTCGTCTTGTCCACATCACGCTGCGCGAGGATGATCGTATCGATACGCATTCTGAGGGCACCGACCCAGAGCGCCGCGTTGTGATCACCGTTCGCTAGGGTGGCTACATACTGCTGATACAAGGGGCGCTCTGCGCCCCTTTTTTGACGCAACTCCTTGCTACATTGATTTCAGTCACAGAATGGATGCATGAATATGTCTCTTGAATCTAGTCGAGTTATAGAACTTCGACCCATCGATGTTAAGGATGAAGAGTTTTCCTCTTTGGTTTCCGAGGTTATCGAGCTGGCCGATCAAATCGATATCGAACTTGATCAGACGACAGCCGAGCAGTGTGTTAAACACTTGCTGTATGTCAATCAGGTCAATGAGTTCATGAACCTTACTCGTATCAAGGACATCCATGACGCTTTGGTCCTCCACATCGTTGATTCACTTGCCTTGTACCGCGATCTCCCTATTGAGCCCGAGAACTTTCTCGACATGGGTACAGGGGCCGGTTTCCCTGGAATCCCCTTTGCGCTATACACTGGCTGCTCTGGTGTTCTCCTTGATTCAGTTGGCAAGAAGATCGATGCGGTCAACGCTTTTATTCGTCAACTCGGCATTGAGGATGTCCAAGGTGTTCATGACCGATGTGAGTCGTATGCCCAGCACATGCGTGGCAAGTTTGATACTGTCTTTGCTCGCGCTGTTGGACAGATGGCTATGATTATCGAGTACGGAACGCCTTTCCTTGAGGAAGATGGCTATCTGGTTGTTGCTAAAGCAAATCCTAGTGATGAAGAATTGAAGCTCGCTTCCAAGACTGCAGATATCTGTGGATTGGAACTTATTGGCTGTGATGAGTTCGATCTTCCTCGCGACTTAGGACATCGCTCTGTTTTTCTGTATCAGAAAGTAAACGAGCCGCGTATCAAGCTGCCCCGTGCTGTTGGCCTCGCCAAGAAGCAGCCGCTTGTATCTTAATCTTGGTTTCAATTATCGCTTTTCTAACAACCCATGTTTCATGTGAAACATGGGTTGTTGTCTTATAGAGGGTTGTATTTGATTGAAGGCTGATTCTGGCTTGCATTCAGAACCCATTGATGAATTTGACGTTCGTTCATCATTAATGTCAAGGGCTTCAACGGTGCAGTATCCATAAACTGTTTACTTCTATCAGCTATTTCCGTAACTATCCCTGCTCAAACACCTCAAATGATCGTTCTTGTACACTGATATTGCATATACAGTATAACTTGTGTTTTCAGGTAAGTTGATTGTTTGGACTGTATATGTCCTTCAGAATGAGTACGACCTCAGATGTTAATGACTGCAGTTCTGATTATGATTGTTGGAAGTTGCTAAATGTCTATTTTAATGCATCAATCTTCCATGCATAATTCAGAGCAAACTCTAAGATTCTGGTTTGCGTATTAGGATTGCGATATTACCTAACTTGAGTTTCATCGCAAGATTGACTAAGCAGTACATGGCATGATTAAGAAACTGATGCTTGAATACTAGTTTCACGTGAAACATAATGGTTTGTATAAAGAGGTTTCACGTGAAACATCACCTACAAGAGACCTGAAAAGCACAACAATAACGAGACAACAGGAGGTAATGTGGGATTTCGCGATGTAAAGCGTTCTAAGAGCACGAAACCGCTTCACACCATTGCAATCATCAACCAGAAGGGTGGCGTCGGTAAGTCCACCACGACAGTCAATCTTGCTTCGGCACTAGGTAAGCAGGGAAGAAAAGTACTGATTGTCGACTTCGATCCCCAGGGTAACAGTACAAGTGGTATTGGAGTTGATAAAGAGGGGCTTACGCAGTGCATATATGATGCGTTGTTGCACGATGTTCCTGCTGAGGAGCTCATTCATGACACTGTGAGCGATCGAGTCTATATTATCCCCGCAACGATTCAGCTGGCGGGTGCGGAAATCGAATTAGTTTCGGCTATGGCACGTGAGACGCGTCTTAAGGATCTCCTTGAGCCGGTCAAAGATGAGTTCGATTTCATCTTTATTGATTGCCCGCCATCCCTTGGTCTTCTTACCATCAATGCTTTGGCAGCGGCAGACAGTGTGCTCATCCCGATCCAGTGTGAGTATTACGCACTGGAAGGCGTTACAAAGCTGCTTGAGTCGATGCGAATGGTCAAAGGCCGTATCAATAAGGATCTTGAGACATATGGCGTGCTCATGACGATGTTCGATTCTCGCACTTCGCTCTCGAATCAGGTTGTCGAGGAGGTGCAGAATTACTTCGGTGATGTCGCCTTTAAAACCTGCATTCCGCGATCAGTGAAAGTTTCTGAGGCGCCGTCTTATGGCATGCCGGTTATCGAGTATGCACCCAACAACAAGGGCGCCCGAGCGTATATGGATCTCGCTAAGGAAGTGATTCGTCGTGCCTAGCGCGAAAAAGAAGCCGGCTCTCGGTCGTGGTCTCGGTTCCCTCATGGGGGAGGCGCAGTCGGAGACGGGGTTTACTCAGGCAGCGTCTGAGGTTCAATTGTCTATCGAGGATATCTTCCCCAATCCGAATCAGCCACGTACGCACTTCAATGAGTCCGAGCTTGAGGAGCTGAGTGAATCTATTCGAGAGAATGGCGTTCTTCAGCCACTGCTTGTTAGAAAAAATGGAGCGAAGTACGAGATCATTGCCGGTGAGCGTCGATATCAGGCGTCAAAGATTGCTGGTCTTGAGAAAGTCCCTGTGATAATCAAGGACGTTGATGATCAGAAGATGCTCGAGATTGCACTTATCGAAAATCTTCAACGCTCTGACCTTAATCCAATTGAGGAAGCAAAAGGATATCGTCAGCTTATCAAGGCAAGTGGGATGACGCAGGAGGCTCTGTCGAAAGCGGTTTCGAAGTCTCGCTCTGCGATAACAAACTCATTGAGGCTTCTCGATCTACCGGAGCCTGTTCAGCAGCTCATGTATGAGGGAAAACTTACCGCCGGCCATGCTCGTGCGATTCTGGCTGTTCCATTTGAGGAGGCTCGAATCAAGCTGGCTGAGAAGGTGGTCACAGAAGGTTTGTCGGTTCGAGCGACTGAGAACCTTGCTCCATTGTTTTCAGTCGGAGATGCGCCTCGGCCTCCACGTCCGGTGACCCCGCAATCCTATAAAAAAGCTGCCCGCGTCCTTCGTCAGGTCTTCAATACGAATGTGAAGGTTCGTTCTACTCGCGGTAAGAATAAGATTGAAATTGAGTTCAAGGATGAGGATGACTTGCAGCGCATCCTTGCCTCCATGGTTGATGCTGATCAAGAGTAGATGGTTTTCATGAAAAAGTCCTATCGGATGATATTGACGGCATGCACGGTCGCAGTCGGATTTGCTGCTGGGGTGCACATTGTCAGCAAGACAGAGCTTGGAGTATCTATTAAGGGCAAACTGGATCAGCTTAATCCGGTTTCACGCGACACGATGGATATGGTGAGCGAGGAGGTGGCATTGCGGACCGCAAAGGTGACTCGCAATCCGCAAATCAATCAGTCGTGGGTTGAAAAGCAATGGGAGCAGGTCGGATACTAAGGTACCTAACAGAATGGTTCTACATCTCCACCTCGGAAATGCGTCGGGGCTGCGGACGAAAAGTTGGACCGGATCACCGGTTCGGACAGGAGGTCCGCATGTGCGGTGGAGGCAGGGTCGAGTTGGCGCTGTGATTCAAATGGATGATTGAACCGAAAAAAGCCCGTCCGATGGACGGGCTTTTCAATGGCAGCGTTTCGCCAGGTGAGGGCTGGAATGCATTTGAGCCAATTCTGTTTCATGTGAAACGGTGCAACCACTCCCCTAGCGAGCGCGGAAGCGACGCTGCTTGAGCTGGCCGCAGGCGGCGTCGATATCGCCGCCACGAGAGTTGCGGATCGTGGTCTCCACGCCATGCATGGTGAGACGACGCTGAAGGGTCTCGACCTTTTCGATTGGCGATGGGCGGAAGGGGCTGTCGGGGATATCGTTCAGCTGTATGAGGTTGACGTGGCAGAGCGTTCCCGCGCAGAAGTCGACAAGCGCCTGCATCTCGGGGGTCGTGTCGTTGATACCCTCGATCATCGCGAATTCGTAAGTCGGGCGCCGACCGGTTTTCTCGACATACTCCTGGATAGCCTCATGGAGGCGAAGCAGCGTGAACTTCTTGACCCCGGGCATGAGCTGGTTGCGCGTGCTCTGGATCGCGGAGTGCAGGGAGATGGCGAGGGTGAACTGCTCGGGGAGCTCGGCGAAGCGGCGGATGCCGGGGATAACGCCGCAGGTGGAGACTGTGAGGTGGCGAGCGCCGATGGCGAGTCCCGCGGGATCGTTCAGCATGCGGAGAGCCTCGACGGTGTTGTCGAAGTTGGCGAAGGGCTCTCCCTGACCCATGAAGACGACACTCGTGACGCGTTCACCGAAGTCGCGCGAGACATGGAGCACCTGGTCCACCATCTCCTGGGCCGTGAGGGAGCGGGAGAGGCCCGCGAGACCGGTGGCGCAAAATGCGCAGCCCATGGCGCAACCAGCTTGCGATGAGATACAGACGGCAAGCTTGTTACGGTTTGGCATGCCGACGGTCTCGACCGAGACGCCGTCGGAGAACTCAAGCAAATACTTGCGCGATCCGTCCTTGGAGACCTGTTTGACCAGCTCGGTCGGGACCTTGAATGAGAATGTCTCGTTGAGGGACTGGCGCAGGGCTGCGGGGAGATTGGTCATCTCGTCAAACGAACAGACGTTCTTCTCATGAACCCACTCGTACAGCTGCTTTGCGCGGAAAGCGGGCTGTCCGAGTTCTTTAACGAGTTCCTTGAGGTCATCGAGGTCGAATTGACGAATATCGCGCGAACGGTTGGTGCGTTCCATCTGTCGCCTTTCGGATGGTGGGGAGCTTGGCCCCCAGGTGCATAGTTACCCTATACAATAGGATATTGCGGCGCGCTTCATGCCGAAGTGCGCGGTTATTGCGTGAAATAGACACCTCGCGTCGCAGGTAGCGCGCGGGAAACGGTGAAAGGTGGCGACATGGCTGGCAAAGAGCGTCGTGAGATGAGGGTGGCGGTTCTCGCGGGCGGCATCTCGGATGAGCGGGAGATCTCGCTGGCGTCGGGCAAGAATGCCGCCGCAGCCCTCATCGAGGCCGGCTACGGCACGGTCGAGATGGTCGACCCCGGCGAGCAGGGCTTCCTCTCTCGCTTGGAAAACGGCAATTATGATGTCGCGTTCATCGCATTGCACGGCTTTGGCGGCGAAGACGGCATGACCCAGCACATCCTGGAGTTCCTCGGTATCCCCTACACCGGTTCAAACTCCCTGGCGAGCGGTATCGCAATGGACAAAGACCTGTCCAAGCTACTGTATCGGCGCGCCGGCCTACCCGTCGCGCCGAGCGTCACCTTCACCCGATCCGACATGCCGTCGATCGACGAGATCGTCGAGATCGTGGGTCCTCAGAGCTTCGTCAAGCCTGTTGTGAACGGCTCGAGCTATGGCATCTCCCTGGTGAAGGATCCCTCGGAGCTTGCGGCTGCCATCGAGCGTGCGTTTGAGCATGGCGACAAGGTCATGGTCGAGCATCGCGTCTTCGGCGTTGAGTGCTCTGTCGCCGCGTTGGGTGATGGCGAGACCCTGCGCGCCCTTCCCGTGGTGGAGATCATGATGCCGCAGCAGTCGGAGTTCTACGACCTCGAGGTGAAGTACGCCGACCCCGCCGATATCCATCGTATTCCGGCGCAGTTGCCCGAAGATGTGTATGCCCAGGTCCAGGATATCGCCTGCCGCGCGCATGAGGCGCTCGGCCTGTACGGCATTTCCCGTACCGACGTCATCGTGACTGAGGACGGTCCGATCATTCTCGAGACGAACAACATCCCCGGCATGACATCTGAGTCCCTGGTTCCCGATGAGGCCCGCCACGCCGGCATCGCGTTCAGCGACCTGTGCGCCGAGCTCGTCGAACTTGCCCTCGAGCGAGCCGCTCGATGAGCGCCGCCCCGGCGGCCTCGCCGCGCGATATGGCCGCGGCGGTTCTCCCCGGCACACCGCAAGCGATCGTCGACCGTTACGCGACGCTGGAGGAGCGAGCGCGGAACCGATCGTTCGGCCTGATTGAAGATGATGTCGTGGTCCTCGATACCGAGACCACAGGATTGTCCCACCGCGATAACGAGCTCATCGAGATCGCCGCGGCCCGCCTGCGCGGACGTGAGATCGTGGATCGCTTCGACACCTTCGTGAAGCCGAGCGGGCTCATCCCGGAGGAGATCACCGCGCTCACCAGCATCACGAACGCGGATGTCGCGCACGCCCCCTCGGCGGAGGACGCCGTCGCCGCGCTCGCTGAGTTCGTCGGGGGATCGCCCGTCGTCGCCCATAACGCCTCGTTCGACCGCGGGTTCATCGAGATGGCTCCCGGCGGTGCCGAGGTGTCGGATATCTGGATCGATTCGCTCGCCCTCTCGCGCATCGCCCTCCCGCGCCTGGCGTCGCATAAGCTCTCGGTCATGGCCGAGCTCTTCGGCTGCGAGAGCGTCTCGCACCGCGCGAACGCTGATGTCGAGGCGCTGTGCGGTGTATGGCGCATCCTGCTGTGCGGCCTGATGGACCTGCCCGCGGGCCTGATGCGCCGCCTGGCGGACATGCACCCGGATGTACCGTGGTCGTATCGCCCCATATTCAGCTTCTTGGCCGCAGAGGAGCCTGATGCGACCTTCTCCCTGACAGAGGCCCGATATGAGCTCCTGCAGAGCGATCTGGACCCCGAGACGGGGTCTGCGGCCCGCGTCGATGCGGACGAGCTTGCGCGATTGAGCGTGCCCGCGCGCGAGGAAATCGAGGAGAGCTTCGCCCCCGGTGGGCTCGTGAACAGGATGTATCCCGGTTACGAGCCGCGCGCCGAGCAAGTGCAGATGGCCGTCGAGGTCCGCGACGCCCTCGCCACCTCGACGCACCGCGTCATCGAGGCCGGCACGGGCGTCGGAAAATCCATCGCCTACCTCGTACCGATGGCCGAGCTCGCCCGCCGCAACAAGGTGACCGTCGGCATAGCGACGAAGTCGAACAACCTCGCCGACCAGCTGATCTACCACGAGCTTCCGCGTCTCTCGCGCGAGCTTGAGGGCGGTCTTACCTATTGCGCCCTCAAGGGGTATGACCACTATCCCTGCCTGCGCAAACTCGAGCGCCTTGCCCGGGCGCATGAGATCAAGACCAACCGGGATCCGGCGGACACGCTCACGGCCATCGCGGTGATCTACGCCTTCGCCTGCCAATCTCCCACCGGCGATCTCGACGGCCTGGGCATTCGCTGGCGCAGCGTCAACAAGCCCGACCTCACCACCTCGTCGCGCGAGTGCTCGCGCCGCCTGTGCCCGTTTTACCCGGACAAGTGCATGGTCCATGGGTCGCGCCGTCGCGCCGCGCGCACGGATGTCGTCGTGACCAATCACTCGCTGCTGTTCCGCAACGTCGCCGCGGAGGGGAAGATCCTGCCGCCCATTCGCCATTGGGTGGTCGACGAGGCGCATTCCATCGAGTCCGAGGCCCGTCGTCAGTGGGCGGTCAAGGTTTCCGCCGACGAGAGCCGCTCGGTGTTCGAGCGCTTGGGGGGAGAGCGCACCGGAGCGCTCGGTAAGATGGCCCGCGACCTGGCCTTGAGCGACGCCGCGACCCTGTTCATGGGTTTGACGGCGAAGGCCGCGGTCACCACGCAGCGCGCCTCGCTCGCGATGGCGGAACTGTTCGACGCGACCCGTGAGCTGGCCCGCTCCGCCCGGTCCGACGGCGGTTACGACAACGCGAACATGTGGATCGGCGGCGAGTTGCGCGAATCCATGATCTGGACGAGTTTCGAGGAGGTCGGACGGACGGCGCTCGACGCCCTGGACGAGGCGACCAAGAACCTGTCGTCGCTCGTTCAGACGGTCTCGGAGGAGAAGCCCGACCTCGTGGCGGATGTCGCGGATGGCCAGCGCCGCCTCGCCGAGTTGCGCGATGGGCTCAAACTCATCCTTGACGGCAGTGACGAGAGATACGTCTATTCCTGCCAGGTCAACCGCCGCCTCAAGGCCGGTGGAGAGTGCCTGACCGCCGAGCGGCTGGACGTGGGCGAGGCGCTCGCCGAGGACTGGCTGCCCGAGGTCCATTCGGCTATTTTCGCGTCCGCCACCATGACGGTGTCGGATAGCTTCGATCACTTCCGCCATGCCGTCGGACTGGACCGCCTCGCGCCCACGAGGTCGCGTTCGATACATCTGGACTCCAGCTACGATTTCGAACGGAACATGGCCGTGGTCGTGGCGTCGGACATGCCCGACCCCCGCAATCGCGACGCCTACCTCGCGTCCCTCGAGAAGCTCCTGTACGACGTGCACATCGCCATGGGTGGCAGCACGCTCACGTTGTTCACGAACAGGCGCGATATGGAGGAGCTGTTCGACCGCCTCGAGCCGCGCCTGGCCCAGCATGGTCTGGTGCTCGACTGTCAGCGCAGGACCACCTCGGCGAAGATCTTGCGCGACCGCTTCCTCTCCAACGAGAAGAGCTCCCTGTTCGCGCTCAAGGCGTTTTGGGAGGGTTTCGACGCCGCGGGGGACACGCTGAGGTGCGTGGTCATACCCAAGTTGCCCTTCTCGAGCCCGAGTGACCCGCTTTCCTGCGAGCGCGGCGCCCGTGAGGACCGCGCGTGGGCGCGCTACTCGTTGCCGGAGGCCGTGCTCGAGGTGAAGCAGGCCGCGGGCCGCCTCATCCGCACCTCCACGGATGCGGGCGTCCTGGTGCTCGCCGATTCGCGCTTGGTGAGCAAAGGCTATGGCAGGAAGTTCCTGGATTCGCTGCCCGCCGCACATCAGCGCATCGAGGTGGCCCAAGTCGGCAGGTATCTGGAGCTGTGGCGCGGGAGCCATGAGCGCGGGTAGAGTGCGGCCCCATGCGCTCGGCCGCGACGTGAGATATTCGAAATGACGAGGGGCGTCCATGAACGCCCCTTTCACTACATCATCGCCCGCGCCCAATCCTTGAATTCGGACCTCAGCTCCATCGGGGCGGCGATCTCGATCGCCCCGGCCGCCGCCGCAACTTGGGAGAACAGCCAGGGTTTCGAGGTGGAGCTGACTTCGGCGACGATATGGCCGTCGTCTTCCCTGTGCACTTCGTCCCTGTGGATGCCTTCCCAGTCGCGGAGGGCGAAGGCGGTTTCGTCGGCGAAACGTAGCGTGACGGTCGTTCCGTGGGCGCGAAGGCTCTCGGATGCGCGGTATGGCTCGAAGTCGTGAGTTTCGACCGAATCATCGGTGAGGACGACGTCAGCCATCCTGTCAAGCCGGTAGCTGCGCTGGGCGTCTTTCTCGATGTTCCAGGCGATGAGGTACGCGGCATCGCCGGACACCTCGATGAGCTTGGGATCGACCAAGCGCTTCTTCGGTTCGGTCTCATCGCCCGCCCGGTACGAGATCTCGAGCCGACCGCCGATCGCGATGGCCTCGGAGATGATGGGGTAGAACCCGCCGAGCAGGCGATCGCCTCCCATGAGTTTTTCATCCTCGGCGCCTCGATTGGAGCCGGAATCGGCGCACAGGGTCTTCTCGACGCGTTCGCGCACGTCCTCCGCGATGCTGCAGTGCGTGAGGACGCGCCGCAGGGCGAGGGACTCGGCGGGCGTGAGGCGCACGGGGTCCAATCGCCCGGCGTCCCCGTTGAGGGACACGACGTCATCTTGGCAGTCGAGTGCGATGCGAGACCCCGTCTGCTCGTCCGCCAACCCCTGGAGGAGTTCGACGATCTGCCCGGTCTGCTCCGGCGAGACGCCGAGATCGCGAGCGAATGCGCCTGCGTCGACTCGGTGGAGCGGGTCGGCGGTGAGACGCTCCATCAGACCGAGGGAGATCTGGAGCATGTCGTCGGCAGACAGCTTGCGCTCGGCGTTGCGTGGGGTTTTATTCATGTGCGGACACCGCCTGTTCGATATGGGAGCGGATGCGGCGTTTGAGCTCCGCGGGCCCCTGCGCCCTCATTCCCAGGTGGGCATGCTCGAGGGCGAAGGTCGCGGCGGCATCCAGGTCGCGGACATCGATGCTCCACGCCCACGCCTCATCATTCATTTCGAGCCGTCCGCGGCCCTGCGTGATGAGGAGCAACTCGTCTCGGGCGAGTCCGGCCGGGAAGGTAAAGACGCATGGGGCCGCCTCGTCTCGCGAGAAGTCGAAGGGCAGGAATTGATGGCCTGCGATATCGAACTCGGCTGGGATGGCGTATGACTTGCGGGAGTCGGGCGCGCTCTTGGCGGAGATGATCCGGTCCGTCCTGAATGTGCGCAGATCGCATGCGTCGCGGTCGAAACCCACGAGGTAGGAATGGGTGCCATGGGTGAACATGCCGTACGTTTCCAGCGTATGGGGCTTTTCGACGCCCCGCGCGTCGCGATACGAGAACTCGACGGGCTTTCGACGATCGAAGGCGCTCCAAATCGCTCGGAGGCCGTCCCTGCCCGTCCCGACGAGAGGCGAGGGGGCGGATGGGTCGCATTCCATGAGCTCGCAGAGCTTGGTTCGCGCCGTCTGGAGCGGCCATAGGGTCGGATCGTCGGCGTGAAGCTCGAAGATCTGGTCGATCGCGGAGACTATCTCCTGCGCGTCGTAGGTGGAGAGGCCATCGCGCGAGACGTGGGTCCTCGCTCGGTCGATCGTCCAGCTGCTCTCCTCGTTGGCGGCGATCCCGCCGGCGGTCTGATGCGCCGCTTCGCGAATGTGGACGCCGTGCTCCGCCAGCGTCTCGCGATCGCGCTTGAACGCCTTGCAGCGGGATTCATGCGAGGTCGATTCTTTGGCCGCATACCCGATCTCGGGGTCGTTGACGATCTGGCTCGTCGTGAGCGGCCGCGGTGAGACGTGCAGGGTGAACAGGAGGTTGAGGACCCTGCGCACGCCCTCCGCCTTTCGCGGTGGCAGGGAGGGGGTGGTATGTGTTTCGCTTGTGTGCTCGGTTGCGCTGTGCACGGCGTCGCTTCCTTTTCAGCTTGATACCGTTGTGGAGACATTTTTGTACCCATTCATCCATTTTAGTGCAAGGCGTTGTGTCGACGGCTCATGTGGAAAACGCGCGGCAGGGCCTTCGCGAGCCCGCCCCCGGTTCAAAATCCGGCAGGTAGGGCGCAAGTAAGGGTATACTTGCGACTATACATGCGCGTAGCCTTCGCAGCGCGCTTGCACGCATACGAGTTCGATGTGGAGTCCACATGGCGAATACGAAGAAATACCTGAGCCACCTGCTTCAGAACACCGGCATCACCCCCGCATGCAGCGAGGAGGAGCGCGCCGCGGCCGATGTGATCGCGAAGATCTTCTCCGAGCACGGATTCGCGCCTGAGGTGCAGGAGTTCAGCGCGAGCGGCTCCGCGAAGGTCGTCCAGGCCGTCCTTGGCATCTTGGTGTTCGTGGGCGCATTGCTCGCCGGCATCGGTGGCGCCGCCGGCGTGGTCGGCTTGCTGATCGCCGTCGCGGCCGCCGTCCTCTTCGTCATGGAGCGCACCGGTCACCCCGTGCTCTCCAACCTCGGGTCGGGTGGCTTGAGCCAGAACGTGATCGCGTACCACAAGGCCAGCGGCCCGCTCGCCTCCCCCCGCAACCGCCCGGTCGTCGTGGTCGCCCACTATGACTCGCCTCGCGCCGACCTTTTGAGCAGCGAGCCCTTCGCCGCGTATCGCCCGCTGATCGTAAAGCTGCTGCCGGTTTGCATGGTCGCCCCCGCCGTCCTTTCCGTCGTGCGCATGCTGCCACTGCCCGACCCCGCGAAAATCGTGCTGTGGGTCCTCGCGATCGTCGCCGCCCTCGTGCCGCTCGCCAATGGAATCGCCGTCATCGCCAACCGCTTCTTCCTGCCCTATACCTCGGGATCCGTTTGCAACAAGTCCTCCGTCGCGGCGATGCTCGGCGTGATGGATGCGGTCGCCCCATATGAGATGGGCGAGGAGTTCCCCTCCGATCAGCCAGCAGACGAGTACTTCGCCGAGCAGCAGCGCATCCTCGATGAGGCGATCGCCGCCGCCGAGGCTGCGGCCGCCGCCGAGGCCTCCTATCCACATGAGATGGAGGAGGGCGACGGTGACCTCGAGGACGTCGTGGACGTCGAAGGGGAAGCCGAGTCCGACGCTGAGGACGCCGCCGAGCCGGTTGATTTCGGTTCGACTTCCGCGATGAGCGCCGATGAGATCGCCGCCGGCATCACGACACCTGCCCTCTCGATTGTCGAGGACGGGTCCGAGATTGAAGGCTTCGAGCCAGCCGAGGGAGCCGTTGAGGACGAGATCGTCGAGGACGATCGAGTTGCCGCCGCCGAGCAGCTCGCCGAGCAGGGTACCGCCGTTTTCGCGGCCGTCGATCCCGATCGAGTTGAGATGGATTCCGCGGAACCCGCCGCGGATGAGGAGGGAGCCGAGGGGGCGCTTGAGGAGGTGCAATCCGAGCTCGATTTCGAGGCGGCCGAACCCGAGTCCCCGTTCCACATCAACTCCGAGGGCAACGTCCGCTTCGGCGCCGATGCGATTCGCGCCCTCGGCATGCTACCCGAGACCTGCACGCTCGTGTATGAGCCCGATGCCCCCGCGGTTTCCGCGGTGGCCCCCGCCGAGTTCGTCGCGGATGAAGTGACCGTTGACGAGCCCACCACCTCCGAGGAGATCGTCGGGGAGGTCGACGATGAGGTTGCTGTCGACGATGAGGCTCCCGTCGAGGGCGATGAGGTGTATTACGAGGGCGAATATTACGAGGATGAGCCTGAGGGCGATGAGGCCTCCGCGGCCGCTATCGCCCCCGAGCCCGAAGTCGAGGCCCCCGATTACATTCTCGAGGCGGAGTACGAGGTCATCGAGGATGAGCCCGTCGTCGAGGAGGATGAGGCCTCCGTTGCCGACGGCGACCCCGTTGATGCTTGCGATGGCGAAGAAGGTGCCGACGCCCCCGCAGACGTCGAGGACGACGAAGCGGCAGCTGCGCCCGCAGAGGCCGATATCGCGGCCGGTGCTGCGGCAGACGTCGAGGCGGGTGTCGATGACGCGCTTGATTTCGCCTCGCCGAACGGCTCCGCTCAGGACGGATCGGCTGATACGGGCGCTACCCAGATGTTCGCCATGCCCTCAGATGAGCCCGACCCCGTCGTAGATCTTTCCGGTACGGTCGCCATGCCCGCTCAGCCGGCGGAGACCGTCGACTCCCTCATGGCGGAGATAGACCGCGCCGTCCCCGCGCGCCCGCAGCGTGTCATCAACGTCCCCAGTACCGCTTCCGCGCCCAAGCCGCGCGTGCCCGAGACGGCGAACCGCGCGTCCCTCTTCGACCTTCCCGATCCGTCTGCGGCCCCGGTCGACCCGTTTGCGGCCGCCGGCGCCTCGGTTCCGTCTCCGTCTGTGACCGCTCCGGTCGCAGACGAGCAAGCCGCTGAGGCCCGTAGTGCCTTCACCGTCATCAGTTCCCCGGCACCTGTCGAGCATGGTCATGCTCCCGAGGGTGTTTTCGAGACCATCGGCGCCCCGGGCCCCGAGCCCGAGAAGCCCCGCCGCGGCCTTGGGCGCCTTTTCGGTCGCAAGAAGAAGAGCGAGGACAGCATGAGCGACTGGCTCGGCGTCGACGACTCCTTCGATGCCAAGCGCAGCGGCCACGACATCGGTTCATGGGACAACTTCGACGATGACGACTGGAAGGGCGGCGCCGCGCCTTTCGAGGGCGCGACGGAGGATGAGTTGCGCGAGGCCATCGCCGATATGGGCGATGATGAGCTCCTCGGCCACGACATCTGGTTCGTCGCCACCGGCGCGTCCGAGAACGGCAACGCCGGCATGCAGGCCTTCCTCGACGCCCATCGCGACAAGCTTCGCGGCGTGTTCCTCATCAACCTCGAGAGCGTCGGCGCCGGACAGGTCGCCATGCTCGCCACTGAGGGAGAGCGGCGCGTGCTCAAGGGCGATAAGCGCATCACCAAGTTGGTACAGCGCGTCAGCGCCGACTTCCACCACGAGTACCCCACGGTCGACATGCCCTATGTCACCACTGATGCGAACGTCGCCATGAACATGAGCCTGCGCTCCCTGACCATTGCGGGAGTCGAGGGTACCGGATTCGCCTTGGCCCGTACCGAGGAAGATCAACCGTACAACGTCGACCTCGAGAACGTCGCCGTTGTCTCCGACGTGGTGACCGAAGTCATCCGCCGCTCGTAGTTCCGTCAAGGGAATGAGGGGGAGACGTGCTTGAGTTCATAAAGGAGCATTGGGTCCAGTATCTCATCGGCGCCACCGTCGCCGCGCTGCTCGGTTTGGGACTGTCCTTCTATCTGGGGAACAAGTGGTCGACGCCCGCGAGCGTCCGTGTCGAGCGCGTCGAGGCCGAGGAGCGGCGAGGCGAGGAGATGGATGAGCTTGACATAGACGTCAACGGTGCTTCATCTGACGAAGAGTGAGAGTATGCACCCCGAGAGAAGGTCTCGGGGTGCATTGTTGTTGGAGGCGCGTGTCAGGATGGCGGCGCCACGAAGACGACCAGCGTGCGATCCCTTTGCCCCGCCTTTGGGTTGGAGCATGTCACCAGCGTGAGCGCCCGATGGGCCCGTGAGGCGAGGCCTTGCGCATCCGCGCTCACCGCGCCCGCTCTTTCGAGAAGGTCTTCGATCCATTCACCGAATGCGACATGGGAGACGAAGTCGAATCGCTGGATTTCTCCCTCCGTCTTATCGACCTTCATTGCGAGGAGTGGTTCCAGAGTCAGGCTTTCCGCCGGGGTCTGCCACGACGCGGCTCCGAGTCGGGCGAACTTTTCCTGTCGGTGGGCCATTGCCAGCTCGGTGAACATCTGTCCGTCGCGGCTGACGCGATGTCCGTAGACGAGGGTGTGGAGCCCCGTCTCGGCGCATCTGTCATCGACATACGGGCAGCCCAGCTCGTTGAGGGCGCCCCAGAAGTCATGTCGAAGATACCAGCCGCGTGGTTTGTCCCTCGAGGGGCGCGCGACCGGGGTGTCTATATCGGTTCCCTTCACGCGCAACCATGCGGCGGCATCGGGATTGATCCGCCTCAGGTATTCCCAATCGAGCTCATCCACCGCGCTTCCCTGAGCGTCGCAGGTCGATTCCTCCGCGAGTCTTCCGTACTTGCGGTCATTGAGCCATGCGGCCTCGACCGCCGAAAGCGCCGCGCCCGCTCCCGATGCGACCGCGCAGCCCAACAGCGCCCTTCGGGACAGTTCCTTTCTTGCCATTTCTGACTTTGAGGAATCCGGTCGTCGCTCCTGCCAAGATGACGAGCGCGATGGCGCTTCGAACAAAGGGGTTTGACCCGGTTTGATCGAGGAATGGCATCGCGGGTCTCGCTGCCTCTTGGTGCACCATGTCCTCGTCGTGTGCCTCAAGGCTATCGCCTCCTCCGTTTCGGTATAGCGAGACGCTTGCGTGGTTGTCTATCGAACAGCCTCCCTGATATGTCTCGAGCACCTTCATGTTCAGCACGGTCGGGGCGGCGTCGGGTTCATCGACGCCCGGTTTTGGATGGACGAGCGGCAATGGGTTCCAATCGTCGTGGAGGTCCTTGACCCTCGCGTCGTCCCATTCGCCGTGTCTCGTCGTGAAGTCTTTCGACACGCTTCCGTACTCCAGGCGAATCGCGGTGACGCGCTCGTCGGGCGCAAGGTCGAGATCGGCGACGTCGAAGGTGGTGATTTCTTCGGCGGGGACATCCGAAGCCCAGAGCCTCCAGCCCTCGTAGTCCAGAACCCTGCCGTCATTCCCGATCGCCTCGATGATGGCGGGGTCTCCAAGCCAAGGGTTCTCATGCCCGTCGGATATCGTCGCGTTGGCATCCGCATGCTCATCCGCGTTCCCTTCATCGAGGTTCGTCCGATACCAGAGGTTGAGCCTCCCGTCGAGGTCGCCGTGCGCCCGCCCGGTCGTGACGCTGGTGAGTTCCGCCATTCCGGCCTCCACGGCGGACAGATGATCGTCGACTGTGAATTCATCCACCCATGATGAGCTTTCGTTTCGATAGTCCAACGAATATGAGAAACACCCATCGTCGCCTATCGTCGGCTCGACTCGGTTGAGTCCGTCTCCGTTGGCTCGGGTGCCCGATGCGGTCGGTTCGACTATCTCCTGCCGCTTGTCGATGCCTCCTTCAATGGAAAGCTCCTCGTCATACATGGCGAACGTCTGCACGGCGGTGGTCGGTTTCACGTCGATGGATAGCCGTTCGGCCTGATCATGGGTTTGAGGAGGGGCGATTTCCGTCAATACGTAGGATCCGGGTGCGATCCGATCGATTCGGTGCGGTTCGCTCGAGCTCGTCCATCGGTCGACTATGTTTCCCTCGGCGTCAGCCAGCTCGAGCTTCGCCCCCTCGAGAGGCTCTTCGTTCGCGGTTGAGCGCTTCGCTATCTCCACTTTCGTGAAATCGTTCTCAATCGACACGCGTTGGGAGGAATCGTCTTGTCCGTCCTTCTTCGTCTGAATGTCGAGGTCGTGGACAGTCGGGTCTGCAACATATCCGGCCGGCGCCTCGGTTTCCTGAATGCGCCAGGTCAGTGGCGTATCCTCGCTGACATCCGGCGTGCCCTCGCCTTCAACGGGCTTCTCGGGCTTCCGATCCGAGCCCTCGTCTATTTTGATGAGGCGGGATAGCTCGCCAACCGTTGCAGGGAGGTGCGCGAGTCGCATATGGCCCTGATCGTCGCTGATGGTGGAGATGTCGAGGCGCGCGAGCGCCGAGTCGATCACCCTTTGATACCCGGGCGCCAACGTGTGTCCGACGAGGAGAAGACCCTCATCACGCCATTGCGCGTGGACGCATTCACCGGGAGCGACGGTGACGTGCAAGGTGGGGGTCTTCGCCTTGCGATCGTTTTGGGGGATGGCGAGCACGTATTCGCCGGCCTCTATTCCCGTGAGCATCGCCACATCCCCGTCGAGCGCGAAGTCCCTTGCCGTGTATCGTGTGGGCTGGTCCTTCTCACCGGTTTCACTCGACCCTTCTGTGAGCGAGATGTCCACCCCATCCCAGTTTCGCTTGCCAGATCGATTGGTGATGAGCAGGGTTCCCAGGCCATCGGTTGAATCGATGGGGGCGTGCTCCAGCTGGCGCGGCCAGACGTCAAATATCGCTCCCTCCAGCGGCTTATTCGTCGATGCGTCGGTTTTATCGACGACGACCTCCGTAGGCGCGTTGTCGGTCTCGACGCTCGCGTGGACCGTCGCCGTCCCGGCATCCTCCCAAGTCAGCGTGAAGGGAATCGGGGCGGGGTCGAGTAGATGACCCGCCGCGGGGGATGTCTCCACGAAAGCGTACCGCGCGCTCCCGCCGCCCAAGGGCAAGCCGTCGATTCGGCCGGTGCCGTCATCTCCCGTCGTGACCGTGCCTACGACTTCGTCCTTCACCGCTTCGACGGTACCGTCGGGGCTCAAGATGTCTTCCAAGGCGATGACGTTGAACACGGCCCCCTTCAGCCTTCCATCCTCATCGCCCCACGGGCAATCATCCTCAGAGCATCGCTTGATGATCGTCGCGGTGCCCCTTGCGCGGTCATCTGCGATGCGCGCGACCGTGATGGGTTCCGTCGTGGACGCATCGGCGATCTTGAACTCGATGTCATCCCCATTGATGAGATAGGGGGGCACCGCGCTCGTCTCCCGTATGTAGTACGTTCCGGGTTTGAGGATCTCCGGAAGGGTGACGCTGCCCGTCTCATCCGTCGTGAACTCGTCAAGGACGACGTGGTTGGGATGCCAGGCCTCTTGTGTCACGGGGCGCTTCTCCTCGTCGAGAACCTGAAACGAGAATCCGGCGAGGGGCACGGGCCTTCCGCTCGCGGCATCGTGCTTGATGATCTGAATGCGCGAGCCGATGAAGTCGTTGTCGACGATGTAGTGCAGTGTCGCGCCATCCACCATCTGCTCGGTCCCTATGGTCCACTCAGGGCAGGGCTGATATCCCTCGGGCGTGCTGTCTGGGTCCTCGCGAACGGTGTAGCCCTTTGCGTCGTGGGGGATCGCCCCGCGAACCCCGTCGACGCGCTTCCCCTCGCCGAACCACATTCCCGCGGTGGATGCCCGTCCGTGTTCGTCTGTCTGGATCGTCCCGATGGCCTTGCCCGTCGAATTCGAGATGATGGAGAATCGAACCCCAGCTCCCGGGTTCTGCAGCCCGGATGAGTCGCCACCGCTTTCGAGGTATTTGACGAGTTCGATGTCGAATGCGCAGGGGATCTCGGCGTAGCCGTCTTGCGGGTTCAACTCGAACGTCCCCGCGTCGCCCAGTTGCCCGCCGTTCACTTCATAGACGTGCACGGTCGAGTCGATCTTGTATCCCGCGGGCGCTTCAACTTCGGTCACCGCGATCCGGCCCAGGGGGACGCCCCCTGCCGTCGCGATGCCGCGCTCATCGGTGGTCGCCGTCGTCTTCCAGCCCGGGGTCGAGAGGGAGGATATCTCGTACTTCGCTCCCTTCAGAGTCAGGCCCGCCTGCGGACCCCCTCCTGTCGCCGCGTCGCGCTTGCGCAAGGTGAGGGACACACTGCCGGGTCGATTGTCGAAGGGAATCTCGCTTGCCTGGGTTCCTATCGAAAAGGGGATGCGCCCATGATGGAGGATGTATCCCGCCGGGGCCTTCGTCTCGATCGCGTAGTACTTTCTGTTCGGCGCGAGACGGCAGCTCGCCCGTCCCGTCTCATCCATGGTGATGGTTGAGACCTTCGTGTCGGTGGCGGCGTCGTAGATGTCGAAGGACGCCCCCGCCAGCGAGTATTCCGAATTGCCCTCGGTGATGGAGATGTCGGCCGACCTCTTGAGGAAGGAGACCTCGATGTCGAGGACGAGGGCCCACTCCTTGGTATAGCAGCGCTGATATGGGTATTTGTCGGATTCTCCGGCGCCTGGGGCTCCGTGATCGGCATCCTGGCTCTGGATCACGACGAAATAGGTGCCGTCTTCGTTGCGTGTGGCCCTGAAGGGGTAAGTCCCATCACAAGGGCCGGGGTAGTACTTGAAATTGGGGACGCCGAGGTAGCGCTCGTAGCATGCCGCATGATATGAGCTTCCGTCGGGCATGGTGACGGTCCCGCCGAACACCCCGTTCACCGTGGCGTTGTTCGTCATCACGCACGTCCCCGTGACCGCGCCATCCGAGTGCACTTGGACCGAGTTTCCGTTTGGGAACGTGTGGGTATACCCTTCCGCGGCGAACGCGGTGGATGCACGAGAGCCCACGAGACCCGAAACACCGCAGAGCGTCATCGCAAGCAGTAAGACGATGATGAGCGCGCGGGCCTTGGCGTCGAGGGGGATGTTGGGCACCGGATCGCCCGACCATGGGAGGCGCCGTGCCCGACGAGCGCCGAGCTCCCCGGTCTCCTCTGGAGGCGTGCGTCTGGCGAACCCACCTCCGATGTTCCCGCAAAGTTTTCTCTTCCTCTTGTCGATCATCTGGGCCTCCCGTGGTCTCGTGGCTGAACGCGGGCGGTTGTGTATGTGGTGCGTTGCCCGTGGGGCGATGCTACGACCGGCTTTCCCGAGGCCGTCCCGGCTGCTCTGTCTTCAGATGGTCGAGAAGCTGAACGGTTCTTGCCAGCGCGTTAAAGGTGCAGCTCATGGGCGCATATCGAAATAGGATCATCATGTTTTCTCCGTCTTTGGTCACATTGCTTCAACGAAAGACCGCAAAGACGTCGGTTGCCTGCATGTGAGTCCACGTGGTAGGATTTAACGAACGCGGGTATCGCCAAGTGGTAAGGCATCAGCTTCCCAAGCTGACATTCGCGGGTTCGAGTCCCGTTACCCGCTCCATTGAGAGCTATGGGAGCCCGGTACCGTTGAGGTGTCGGGCTCTTTTCGTGAAAGGAGCCTTCGTCATGATCGATCGCTATGCTCGCCCGGAGATGGCCCATATCTTCTCGCTCGAGAACAAGTACGCCGTTTGGCAGGAGATCGAGGTGCTCGCCTGCGAGGCTCAAGCCGAGCTCGGCCAGTGTGGCATCACCAAGGAGGATGCCGCCTACATCCGCGAGCACGCGGCGTTCGACAGGGCGGAGGTCGACGCCATCGAGGCCGTGACCCATCACGACGTCATCGCCTTCCTCACCAACATGGGAGAGCATATCGACGCCGACGTGCCGGAAGGGCAGCCAAAGCCGAGCCGCTGGGTCCACTACGGCATGACCAGCTCCGACCTGGGCGACACCGCCTTGTGCTACATGCTCACCCAAGCCTGCGACCTCATCATCGAGGACGTGCGCAAGCTCGGTGAGATCTGCCGCCGTCGCGCCTTTGAGGAACGCGACACCCTGTGCGTCGGCCGCACCCACGGCATCCATGCCGAGCCTATGACATTCGGCATGAAATTCGGCAGCTGGGCCTGGGAGCTCAAGCGCGATCTCGACCGCCTCATCGATGCGCGCGCGAATGTCGCCTTCGGAGCCATTTCCGGCGCGGTGGGCACGTACAGCTCCATCGACCCGTTCGTCGAGGAGTACGTCTGCGAGCGCCTCGGCCTTGCGCATGATCCATTGTCCACCCAGGTCATCTCGCGCGACCACCATGCGTATCTGGCCGGCGTACTCGCCACTACCGCCGCGACCTGCGACCGCATCGCGACCGAGATCCGCAGCCTTCAGAAGACCGATACCCTCGAGGTCGAGGAGCCGTTCCGCAAGGGGCAGAAGGGCAGCTCGGCCATGCCGCACAAGCGCAACCCCATCACGCTCGAGAAGGTGTGCGGCCTCTCCCGCGTCGTGAAGGCCAACGCCCAGGTCGCGTTCGATAACGTCGCCCTGTGGCATGAGCGCGACATCTCCCACAGCTCCGCCGAGCGCGTGGCCCAGGCGGACAGCTTCATGGCGCTCGACCACATGCTCACCTGTCTCATTCGCATTGTGGACGGCCTGATTCTGTATCCCGCGCGCATGAAGGCCAACCTCGATCTGACGCGTGGCCTGATCTACTCCTCCAAGGTGCTGCTCGCCCTGGTCGACACGGGGATCTCGCGCGAGGATGCCTACAAGATCGTCCAGCGCAACTCCATGGCCGTGTGGGATGACGTCCACGCCGCCGTGGATGGCCCCGACCTGCGCGCCCGCCTTGAGGCCGATCCCGAGTGCACGGTTCCCGCCGAGAAGCTCGATGAGATCTTCGACCCCTGGGACTTCCTCACCCGCCGCGATGCCCTGTTCGATCGCCTTGAGCAGCTGAGCTTCGAGAAATAGCACAGGTATTTTCCAAGTGATTGACGGTGCGCCGCCCGAGATGAAGTCTCGGGCGGTTTTTTTCATGACGGGGCAACATGGGGCCGATGGGAGAGCTGGCGCCATCTAGACAAGATCGGTCGGGGGGTATTTTAAATATCACGGTCAGGGACATCAAGATCAGCCAGCCCTCCAACGCCAACGGATTCAGCATGGTGTCTGGCTCTCTGGTCAACGTCACGGTAACCGGCGGCGGTATGGCGGCATATCTGGGGGCGGGCGACATCATTGTCGATGGGTGCACCTTCAACGGTCAGGGAAATGCTCTCTACACCGAAGAATACACGGGCGAGGCCGAGATCAGGAACAGCGAGTTCACGGGATGCGGGTACGCCACGATTCTCACGAAACCCGGCTCATCGTTTGTCGGCAACATCGTTCAAGACCGAGTTCGATTTCACTGCAGCCGTGAAGGCGGACACCACGGTGTATGCAAAGTAGGTCAAGGACGAGGTTCCCGCACCAATCATCCATACGGTGACGTTCATCCCGATCGTCGGCGGTGATGATTCCATCGTCGTCGAGGTGGAGGACGGGGCGTTCGTGAAGCTGCCCGAAACTCCGACGACTGAGGGCTACACCTTCGCCGGCTGGTTCTTGGATAAGGATCTCAAGAAGCCGTTCGATGCCGAGAAGACTTCCATCACCGGTGATGTTACGTTGTATGGCGGCTGGTACGAGAATGCCGTCGATGTCTGCGCGCCCCCGTCTGTGCATCATCGGGCACGGTTCCGCCCGCGTCGACCCTCCCTCTGACGGTCGCGCTTATGCTGGCGTTCGAGTTTGCGCATGCGCGCTCTTTGCGCCGCTTGGGTCGTCTTGCTGCTCACGTGCCGCGCCGCCTTGCGTACCGGCCTCACCACGGGGCGGGCGACCTTCTTCATCGGCTCGGGCAATTTGTGCAGGTCGACCTCGGTGGGGCTCATGATGTTGTATCGGATGGACCACCACCGGATGAGCATGGTCGCCGCGACGCTCGCCGCCGCGGCGGCGATGTTCCAGACGCCCAGGTATTTCACGAGGGTTATGTACGTGAGCGAACCGCAGATGGCCGCGATCGCGTAGAGGTTGCTGCGCTGGAAGATGAAGGGGACGCGCGCCAGGCAGACATCGCGCAGCATGCCGCCGCCGACCGCGGTGAAGAAGCCCATCATCACGCAGGTGATGGCCGGATACCCGTACAACATGGTCTTGTCTGCGCCCATGACGGCGAATAGGCCGACGGAGAAGATATCGAGGACGGCGACGAGACGGTCGGGTTTTTCCACCATGACGGGGAACGTGAAGACGGCGGCGGCGGTGAAGATGGACACGGGCAGGGCGAGGGCCTGCTGCAGGATGTAGACGTTGCCCTCCTGCAGAATCACGTCACGGATGAGTCCTCCTCCGAGGGAGACGAGGACCGCCAGGCCGATCGCACCGACGAGGTCGAGTTTGTTCTCGCGCGCGGTGAGCGCGCCAGTTGCGGCTGCCACGACGACGGCGAGCATCTCGAATGCGAGGGGGATGGTGACGCTCTCGGCGGCGATGGTGGAAGCGGAAACGGCGCTTTGCGTGACTGCGAGTACGGCCGGGAACACGGTGCCTCCCTGGAAAGATCAACTGGCCAGACCATCTTAACGGAGCATGATATGCGGCGAGCAGAGCAATTTTTGCAGCCTTTCCAAGAATCGCGGTTGCATCACCTGGAACTTACGGTACAATAGCCCCTGCATTCACGGAGAGTTGTCCGAGTGGCCGAAGGAGCACGATTGGAAATCGTGTAGGCGCCAAAAGCGTCTCCAGGGTTCAAATCCCTGACTCTCCGCCAGAACTTTCAGCGGCACGCATCCAATTGGATGACGTGCCGTTTTCACTTCTTAACGGAGGAGTGGCAGAGTGGTTGAATGCGGCGGTCTCGAAAACCGTTTACGGGTACTCCCCGTACGAGGGTTCGAATCCCTCCTCCTCCGCCATTTTCATTTGCATCGCGAGCCCCTTGAGGCTCGTTTTTTTTGCGATCAAGCGTGTTTTGTTTCACGGAAAAGCGCATGTGGGGGGGTGTGCTTGAGTGCGTGTGAGCCTTGTGCCGGCAGACTGAGGGCTCGTGTTTGAATAACGACCCGATGTGGGGTGTTTCTCGAGGCGGCGAGAAGGTGAAAAATCGGTTTCTCTGCCGGAGGGGACGCTCTTCGGACCGAAGGGTC
Source organism: uncultured Collinsella sp. (assembly GCA_963560155.1). Classification (GTDB taxonomy): domain Bacteria; phylum Actinomycetota; class Coriobacteriia; order Coriobacteriales; family Coriobacteriaceae; genus Collinsella. Next base: position 19,750 of record CAUWMY010000004.1, on the reverse strand, counting down.
GCCTCTGGCGAACGTTTTGGGGCGGAGCGGCGATATCGCGTTGAATCATGGCGACCTTTTCCTGGGGATTCTTTCCGAATCGCCTTCTTATCGCCGTCAAGGCCTCTCTATTTTGGGCAAAACGTTCGCCAGAGGTGACCCTTTGCCCATACGACACTGGTGCGGCAGCAAGATTTGCACCCATTTTGCCGCCTCGCGTCTTAGGGGGTCCTTGAGGTGGGCTTAAGCAGCGCTTAATGCTTTGAAATCAGATGTGCGAGCACATTCCAATCGGGATACACTTCAGCCATACGTTGGATGCAGACAGGAATTGAGGCATTTATGCAGTCCCGGGAATTGGGTTTCATGTCGTCGTGGCGCATGCTCACGCGAGATAAGGGATGGGTCAAACCGTTGCTCGTCCTGACGCTGGTCAGTTGGATTCCCATCTTGGGCCAGATCGCCGTTCTCGGCTATGGTCTCGAGTGGGCGCGCCTGACCGCCTGGGGCGTCGATTCCGCGCCCAAGCAGCGCGATGTCGATTACGGGAAGGTACTCGTCACGGGTGGCCGCGCGTTTCTCATCGTCATTTCCCTCGGGTTCGCCTGCGGTCTGGTCCTTCAGGTGCTGTTCCCGGGGTCCTTGGCGATCATCATGTCCTCCGCCGCGGGCGGGGGTGCTCTTGCGAGCTCACTCGCCGTGGCGTCGGGGGCGACCGTTTCCATCCTGACGCTCGTGGCGACGGCCTTTATGGGAACGTTCCTCCAGGCGGCGGCGATGCGCGGGACCCTTTACGACAGCTTCTCCGCCGGCTGGCGGCTCGATCGCCTGGCGCAGATGATCGGACGTGATTTCGGTGGATTCTGCCGAGTCCTGCTCGTCACGGTCATCGGGTCGTTTATCTCGGGCGTGTACGCATTCGTGGTCGCCATGATCGCGGTCCTGATAGTCATGGGCGGCCTGTTGAGCGCCACAGCGGTCATCGGCCTTTCGGACCCGTATATGAACGGTTGGCACTATCTAGCTGATCAGCTTCTGCGCATGGGCGCCGGCCCCCTGTTGCTGTTCGTCCTGCTCGTGATCGCTTTCGCGTTCGTCGGAAATGTGATCGCCACGGCGATGAGCCTGGTGAGCGCGAACGCCATGGGGCAGTGGTTCTGCCGCTTCGATGTGAATCGCTGGGGCGTCTCCGCCGCGCCGTTGCCCGATGACGTCCCCCATCGCGATTCGTGGGCCCCGCAGCCCGCGTCTGCGCCCGTCGATCCGACGAGCACCCCCGCCGCCAAGAGTGCCCCTGTAGACGTGACGGATGCGTCCGCAGCCGCTACGGGCGCCCCTACAACCGCGACGGTCGTTTCCGCCGACGTGACGCCTCTTGACGCCGACCCCGAGCCGGCGGTCCCCGCGGTTGAGCCGCTCGATGCCGATGCTCCGTCCGCTGACTCTGCGGTCGAGCCGCTCGATGCCGATGCTCCGACCACGGCGGTTGGGGACGACGAGGCGGCGGCGGATAACGCAGGCGACGAGACGGGGCCGGATGCCGCCGACGAGTGCGCGGTCCCGGAGAAGACGCCGATTCCACTCGGCCCCATCACGTCGGATGACGAGGTTGAAGACGAGGATCAGGGCCCCATCGCGGAGTAGCCCGACATCGCGGATGTCGGTGATACTTACGTCTCCTCAGTTGCGCCGCGCAAGATCGGCAAAGAGGATCGATCATCCTTTACAAGCGCCCCGATCGCGTTTCTTATCTGGAGAAAACGCGATCGGGGCGCTTTTCTCAATTTGCGGCGGCATCGCGGAGCGGCTGAATTCAGATGATGCGGGTCGAAGCGGGGATGGGGGACATGAGGCGCCGTGTCATCTCCCGGATTTGTGTCAGGACGGCGTGGCATCCTATCTTCGTGGCGGATCACATGGCGGAGCATATGGCAGAAGTGCTCGAAATTGTGGAGGTCATGGGGTGCGGCAGCGGACACCTTGCAAGATGTGCGGACTCGGCTATAGTTAGCACGTCTTTTCCTGCTTCGGGCGCACCTTCACGACCCGAAGCCGTTTGTCCAGAGGAGGTGACCACATGAAGGCTTATGAACTGCTGTTCTTCGTTGACCCCAACCTCGATCCCGAGACTCGTCTCGCCGTGATGAAGCGCATCGACACCACGATCGCCGAGGGCAATGGTAAGGTCGACAACGTCGACGAGTGGGGCAAGCGCAAGCTCGCTTACGCCATCGACAAGCTCACCGAAGGTGACTACACCCTCATCAACTTCCATGCAGACCCGGCTTCCATCGCGGAGCTCGATCGCGTGCTTCGTATTACCGACGCCGTGATCCGCCACATGATCGTCCGTCGCGACGACCAGGAGTAGGTCATTTGTATGGATGCGGCCCATCAAAGCCGCGTGAGAGGTAGTGAACACGTATGAGCATCAATCGAGTCAACATTTCCGGTAACCTCACCCGCGATCCCGAGCTGCGCGCCACTGCGAGCGGCACGCAGGTCCTGAGCTTCGGCGTGGCGGTCAACGACCGCCGCCGCAACCCTCAGACGGGCGAGTGGGAGGACTACCCGAACTTCGTGGACTGCACGATGTTCGGCACCCGTGCGGAGGCCGTGAGCCGCTATCTCTCGAAGGGGTCGAAGGTCGCTATCGAGGGCAAGCTCCGTTACAGCTCCTGGGAGCGTGACGGCCAGCGCCGCAGCAAGCTCGAGGTCATCGTCGATGAGATCGAGTTCATGTCCCGCGGGCAGCAGGGTGAGGCAGGCGGCTATGCCCCCGCCCCGTCCTACGGCCAGCAGGGCGGCTACGCCCCCGCGCCCGCTCCGCAGCAGGCTCCGGCGCCCATGGCGGCTCCGGTCCCCCCTGCGGTCGACGTCTACGATGAGGACATCCCGTTCTAAGGGATGTGTAATTGACGGTTGGGGCTCGCTCGAACCGTCGTCACGAAAGGTATTGAGACATGGCTAATGATTATTCTGCCCGTCAGCCGCGTCGCAAGTACTGCCAGTTCTGCAAGGAGAACACCGAGTACATCGACTACAAGGATACTCAGCTCCTTCGCAAGTACATGACCGATCGCGGCAAGATCAAGCCGCGCCGCGTCACTGGCGCCTGCACGCAGCATCAGCACGACATCGCGAACGCCATCAAGCGCGCCCGCGAGATGGCTCTTCTGCCGTACGCCGTGCCCGTGGTGTCCACCCGCGGTCCTCGCGAGAAGAAGTAGGGAGGGTACCCATGAAAGTTGTTCTGCTTGGTGAGATCAAGGGCAAGGGCGGCGAGGGTGACGTCATCGACGTCGCTCAGGGTTACGCCGAGAACTACCTGATTCCGCAGAAGCTCGCCGTTGCTGCTACCAAGGGTAACCTCAAGCAGCTCGAGGAGCGTCGTCACAACATCGAGAAGCGCGAGGCCGTTCGTCTGGCCGACGCCGAGGCCCTCAAGGCCAAGCTCGATGGCCAGAAGGTCGCCGTCGACGCCAAGGTCGGCGAGGAGGGCATCCTCTTCGGCTCCGTCACCGCCGCCATGATCGCCGACGCGATCAAGGCCGAGCTCGACGTTGAGATCGACCGCAAGCGCATTGAGCTTGGCAAGCCGATCAAGGTCGCCGGTTCCCACGAGGTGGAGATCTCCATCTACCGTGAGATCAAGGCCTCCATCGTCGTCCTGGTGGGCGTCGAGGAGCAGGCCGAGGAGACCGTCGAGGCTGAGGAGGTCGCCGCCGAGGAGACCGCCGAGGTCGAGACCGAGGCTGCCGCCGAGTAGCATCTCCGCTACGAGTCAAGCGACTTGCAGGCCCCGTGCCGTGAGGCACGGGGCTATTTTGTGGGCAACTGGTATCGTCCCAGAGGGGCACCTGTGGGAAAACGTCGAGAAATCCACAGGTCACTGCCTTAGAAGAGCGACTTCCACTGGTCGCCTGCCGACTACCGGGGTGAAGATGAGCGTTGGCTGGACGGGTCCGCATGGAGCCCTGACCTTGCCTTTGATTTCATATATAGCTATCTACCTGCTGAAATGTCATTATCGCAGGTAAACGCTACATCAAGGGAAAGTAAGTCGTGCTGTTTTGGCTAAACCCGCAGGTCATGCGATTGGCTGTGGATAACCGACAGCTCACGAGGCGTCCATATTGTGGAAAACGTTGATAACCGCTCCGCCCCCAGTTCAAGGCAGTGAGTTATCAACACCGTGCGGGGGATAGATAAAGCGGTTCACATGTGTCGCCTGATGCTAGGAACTCGGCCGCGGATACCCTACCATTGATTGTCCCAAGACCCTGCGCATCCGAGCGCAACGCGCCAAGGAAGGTGAGTGATGAGCGGTATCGACGAACGCGGTTGGGAGCCATCCGGCTCGATCGACCGCGGTGCCATCAAGGGGCTGCCCAACAACATCGAGGCCGAGGCGAAAGTCCTCTCCGCCATGCTTCTCTCGGGGGAGGTCGTCGAGGAGGCACTCGTCGAGCTCATGCCCGATGATTTCTACCGCCCCTCCCATAAGACGATCTTCATCGCGATGGGCGGGATGTACGAGAGCTCGATTCCCATCGACTCGATCTCCCTCATCGACTACCTGAATTCGATCGACAAGCTCGAGTCGGTGGGCGGGGAGGCGTACATCCTCGAGCTCATGGGCAATACGCTCGCGCTCGCGAACTGGCAGCACCATGCCGGCATCGTCCGCCGCGACGCCATGCTCCGTGAGATCATCGGCGCGACCAACCAGATCAGCGCGCTTGCCTACGATGCCCCGATCGACACGAAGGAGGTCATCGAGCGCGCGGAGTCCATGCTGCTCTCCGTCACGGCGCGCGAGGTCAAGAGCTCCTATCGCGAGCTCGGGGACTTCATGGCCGAGGCATATCAGGAGGCCGAGGAGGTCGCCCGCGCCGGCGGCGACGTCCACGGCGCCCCCACGGGATACCCGACGCTCGACCGCATGCTCATGGGCTTGCGCGAGGGCCAGCTCGTGGTCATCGGCGCCCGCCCTGCCGTCGGCAAGACGTCGTTCGCACTGAACCTGGCTCTCAACGCCGCCGCGGATGGATACACGGTGGGCTTCTTCTCCCTGGAGATGTCCGGCAAGGAAATCGCGCAGCGCTTCATCTGCGCCCAGGCCATGGTGAACATGTCCAACTTCCGCACGGGCCGCATCTCGCCCGAGGAGTGGGCCAACATCAACGAGGCCATCAACGAGCTGGGGCGCCTGGACATCTTGATCGACGATACCCCGGGCACGACGGTCACCGAGATCCGCGCAAAGGCGCGCCGCATGCTCCATAACAAGGAGAAGGCCGTCATCATCCTCGACTACCTGCAGTTGGTGAACCCGCCGGCGGGCAAGAACTACGGAGGTAACCGCGCCGTCGAGGTCTCCGAGATGAGCCGTGGCCTCAAGATCATGGCCAAGGAGCTCGGCGTGCCGGTCATCATGCTCTCCCAGCTGAACCGTTCGCTCGAGGGCCGCACCGGCAAGCGCCCGCAGATGAGCGACCTGCGCGAATCGGGCTCCATCGAGCAGGACGCCGACATCATCATGCTGCTCGACCGCTCGAGCACCGAGGCGGAGGCCGAGCGCGACGACCGCCCGGACTTCGGCATCACGCGCGTGATCCTCGCCAAGAACCGTTCGGGTCCGGTCGGCGACGTCGACCTGATGTTCCTGCCCGCTTCGACCAAGTTCTATGAGATTGACGAACACGCGGTTGAGTAATGCGAGGTAGGGGCCTTGCGCCTATAATGGGAGAGCTGGGTCGTTTGACCCGGCGGTCGGACGTGCGTCCGATACGTTCAAAGTCCTGCCCGGAGCGTTCGCCCGGGCGATTGAATTGAGGAGTGGCCATGCCGTCAACAGTGTTGGTGGGTACCCAGTGGGGCGACGAGGGCAAGGGCAAGATCTGCGACCTGATCGCACCCGAGTTCGACTGCGTCGTCCGCTACCAGGGCGGTAACAACGCCGGGCACACCATCGTGGTGGGCGATAAGAAGTACGGCCTGCACCAGGTTCCCTCGGGCATCATGTACCCCGACTGCGTGTCGGTGATCGGCAACGGCTGCGTGGTCAATCCGGCCGTCCTGCTCGACGAGATCGATATGTTCGAGGGCGACGGCATCTCAACCGCCAACCTCAAGGTCTCCGGCAACGCCCATGTGATCATGCCGTATCACGCCGACCTCGACGGCGCTTATGAGGATCTGCTCGGCAAGAACAACATCGGCACCACCAAGCGCGGTATCGGCCCTTGCTATCAGGACAAGATGGCCCGCATCGGCATCCGCATGCAGGACCTCATGGACGAGGAGACCTTCCGCTCCAAGCTCGAGATCGCTCTCGCCCGCGTGAACCCGCAGCTCGAGTTCATCTTCGGCATGCCCACCTACAGCGTGGACCAGATCTGCGAGACCTACCTCCCCATGGCCGAGCGTCTGCGCCCCTACATCTGCGAGACGGGCCTGTTGCTCAACGACCTCGTCGAGGAGGGCAAGGAGATCCTGTTCGAGGGCGCCCAGGCGACGCTGCTCGACATCGACCACGGCACCTATCCGTTCGTGACCTCTTCCAACTGCACCGCCGGTGGCGCCGTGACCGGCTCCGGCGTGGGCATGAAGAACATCGACCGCGTGCTGGGTATCATGAAGGCCTATATCACCCGCGTGGGTTCCGGCCCGATGCCGACCGAACTCGACTACGAGACGAGTGACGCGGGCCGCACCCTCACCGAGGTCGGCTATGAGTACGGCGTGACCACCGGCCGCCGCCGTCGCTGCGGTTGGTTCGACGGCGTGATCGCCCGTTACGCGACGCGCGTGAACGGCCTCACCGATATCGCGCTCACCAAGCTCGACGTGCTCTCCGAGTTCGACACCATCAAAGTGTGCGTCGCCTACGATTGCGACGGCGTCCGCTACACGAGCGTTCCCGAGCACACCGCCGCGTTCGCCAGCGCGGTTCCCGTGTATGAGGAGCTGCCCGGCTGGAAGTGCGACATCACCGGCTGCCGCACCTTCGAGGAGCTGCCGCAGGCCGCCCAGGACTACGTGACCTACATCGAGGACCTCGCCGGCTGCAAGGTGAGTTTCGTGGCCGTCGGCCCGGATCGCGAGCAGACCATCGTCCGCGATTGGAACAAGTAATTACACGCAGGTACAGCGCCGTCCGGTCGGGCGGCGCCTTGCACTAGAGGAGGACGCATGAGCGCAACCGAGAAGACCATCGACATCCTGCTGCTCGGCAGCGGCGGCCGCGAGCACGCCCTCGCCGCCAAGCTCGCCGAATCCCCGTTGTGCGGCAACCTGTACATCGCCCCAGGCAACGGCGGCACCCTCGAGGTCGGTGAGAACGTCGCCCTCGACGCCGAGGATCCGGCGGCCGTTGCCGACTTCGCCCGTGAGACCGGCTGCGGCTTGGTCGTGATCGGCCCTGAGGCCCCGCTCGTCGCCGGTGTGGCCGACGCCGTTCGCGAGGCCGGCATCCCGTGTTTCGGCCCGGGTGCCGCGGGCGCGCAGCTCGAGGGTTCCAAGCGCTTCTCCAAGGAGCTCATGGCCCGTGCCGGCATCCCCACCGCCGCCTACGGCTCCTTCACCGATGAGGAGTCCGCTCTCGCTTACGTGCGCGAGCAGGGCGCGCCGGTGGTCGTCAAGGCCGACGGCCTTGCGGCGGGCAAGGGCGTCGTGGTGGCGCTCACGCTCGACGAGGCCCTCGAGGCCGTCCACGAGTGCTTCGACGGCGCGTTCGGCGACGCCGGCAGCACCGTCGTGATCGAGGAGATGCTGACCGGCCCCGAGTGCACGCTGCTCGCCTTCACCGATGGCAAGGTCGTGCGCCCCATGGCGACCTCCCAGGATCACAAGCGCGCTCTCGAGGGCGACCTCGGTCCCAACACGGGCGGCATGGGCGTGTACAGCCCCGTGCCGATCGTCACGGATGAGGAGCACGCTGAGATGTGCCACATCCTCGACGAGACCGTCGCCGCCGCCAACCGCGAGGGCATCGATTTCCGCGGATGCCTGTACGGCGGATTCATGCTCACCCCGCAGGGCCCCAAGGTCATCGAGTACAACGCCCGCTTCGGCGACCCCGAGACCGAGGTCCTCATGCCGCGCCTCGCCAGCGATTTGGTCGAGGTCATGCTCGCCTGTGCCGAGCAGCGCCTGGACGAGGTCGAGCTGAAGTGGCGTGACGAATGGGCCGTGTCCGTGGTCCTCACGAGCGCCGGCTACCCGGGTTCGTATGAGAAGGGCAAGGTCATCACCGGCATCGAGGACGCCTCCGCTATGGACGGCGTTACCGTCTACCATGCCGGCACCGCCGTGAACGAGGATGGCGACGTCGTGACCTCCGGCGGGCGCGTGCTCGACGTCACCGCGCTCGGCGAGACGTTCGAGGCCGCCCGCGACCTGGCGTACGCCGCGTGCGAGAAGATCGACTTCGAGGGCAAGACCCTGCGTCGCGACATCGGTCTGCGCGCCCTGCGCGGCCGCGACGCGTGGGACGCGTAAGACGCGGCGGCGCTTGAGGGCACCCTGCCCACAGCGCGCGATGCGAATGTTGGCTAGAGGGTAGGAATGTCGAAAAACGCCCGGGTCTCCCGGCGGATTTTCGACATTCCTACCTGTTTTGGATATGTGTGCTGGGAGGACGGCATGGATAACGAGGATTTCGAGGCGGAGATCGTCGAAAACGGGGCCATCGAGGACGACATGTGCGAGGGGGAGCCCGAGCAGTCGCTCGTGCTGGGCGACGACGATCCGCGCGATGCGGGTCTCCATGAGCGCATCATCTCCGAGGAGCAAGCTTGGAAGGGCAAGTTCCTCGACGTGCGAAGCGCCCAGGTCGAGTTGCCGAATGGCCGCGTGACCGGACGAGATCTGGTCCGCCATCCCGGTGCCTCCGCCGTCGTGGCGCTGACCGAGACGGGCAAGATCGTGCTTGTGCGCCAGTACCGCACGGCGATCGACCGGGTGACCGTGGAGATTCCCGCGGGCAAGCTCGACCCGGGCGAGGACCCGCTCGAGTGCGCCAAGCGCGAGCTGCTCGAGGAGACCGGCTTTGCCGCCAGCCGCATCCAGTACCTCACCACCATTGCGACGACGCCCGGCTTCTGCGATGAGGTCATCCACATTTACATGGCGACGGGCCTGACGTTCAGCGGCGCCAACCCCGATGACGACGAGTTCGTCAACGTCGACCTCGTGCCGCTGACCGAGCTCATCGATGCGGTTCTCGATGGCAAGATCGAGGACGCCAAGACCGTGGTGGGCGCCCTCGCTTGCGATGCCATCTCGCATAGGCTCTGATCTTATCGCTGGAAAGTTGCCCATGTTCAAACGTTTCATTTCATATTACGGACCCGAGAAGGGGCTTTTCATCGCAGATACGGTCTGCGCGTTGACGTATGCGGGGATCGACCTCGCGTTCCCCGTGATCCTGCGCGCGCTGACCGGCGGGCTGTTCACGGATGGCGAGGCCGCCATCATGGACGGGCTGCTGTTCCTCGGCATCGGCCTGGTCGCGATGTACCTGGTGCGCACGGCGTGCGTCTACTTCGTCTCAGCTCAAGGGCACATCATGGGCGCCCGCATGGAGTCGCGCATGCGCGAGGACCTGTTCGACCAGTACGAGCGCTTCAGCTTCGCCTACTTCGACGCCCATAATTCCGGCGATATGATGAGTCGCGTGGTCAACGACCTGTTCGACATCTGCGAGGGCGCGCATCACCTGCCGGAGTGGATCATCATCTGCGGCATCAAGATCATCGGCGCGCTGGCGATCCTGTTCACCATCTCCCCGATGCTCGCCGGCGCGCTCACGCTGGTCACGGTGGTGTTCGTCGCCATCATGGTCCGTCAGAACCTGCACATGCGCAGCGTGTTTGCCGACAACCGCAAGAAGATCTCGGATGTGAACTCCCAGCTGCAGGATTCGCTCGCCGGCATGCGCGTGGTCAAGTCCTTCGCGAACGAGGAGACGGAGCGCACGAAGTTCCGCGCGGCAAACGACCGCTACCTCGATTCGAAGGTGGCGCAGTACAGGGTCATGGGCGCCTATCAAGCCACGAGCGCGGTCATGACGGCGGCGCATTACATCACCGTCGTGCTGTTCGGCGGCTACCTGGTGGCGCAAGGGCAGATGACCGCCGTCGACATGGCGACCTTCGCCTTGTACATCAGCCTGTTCACCGGCCCCATCGAGACGCTCGTCAACTCAACCGAGACATTCCAGAAGGCCATCGCGGGATTCCGCCGCATGGACGAGGTCCTGGCCACCGCTCCCGATGTGCAGGATAAGCCCGACGCCCGTGAGCTGCAGGTGACCGAGGGCGCCATCGAATACCGCGACGTGTGCTTCTCCTACGCCGACGGCGAGATGCCCGAGGGCGGAGAGGCGGCGCGCCCCGTGATCGACCACATGAGCCTCTCGATCCGTCCCGGTGAGACGATCGCGCTCGTGGGCCCGTCCGGCGGCGGCAAGTCGACGACCTGCTCGCTGCTCCCGCGCCTCTACGACATCTCGAGCGGTTCCATCGCCATCGACGGGCAGGATGTGCGCGATGTGACGCAGCGCAGCCTGCGCAGCGCGATCGGCCTGGTCCAGCAGGACGTGTACCTGTTCGACGGGACCTTGCGCGACAACATCGCCTACGGCCGTCCCGGGGCGACGGACACCGAGGTCGAGGAGGCGGCGCGCAAGGCGAACATCCATGAGTTCATCGCCTCGCTTCCCGAGGGGTACGACACCGTGGTGGGCGAGCGCGGCAGTCGCCTGTCCGGTGGTCAGAAGCAGCGCGTGGCGATCGCCCGTGTGTTCCTCAAGGACCCGGCGATTCTCATCCTGGACGAGGCGACTTCGGCCCTCGACAACGAGAGCGAGGAGGCCGTGCAGGAGTCGCTCGAGCGCCTCGCGGCCGACCGCACGACGATCATCATCGCGCATAGGCTCTCGACCATCAAAAACGCCGACGAGATCGCGACGGTGGAGCGTGGTCGCGTTGTGGAGCGCGGCACCCATGAGGAGCTTCTCGCCCGCGGCGGCACGTATGCTCGGTACTATCGAATGCAGTTCGAGGGCGCGCGAGCGCGTGACGTGAGGTAGGCGATGGGCAAGAAGCACGAAATGACACCGGAGGAGGCTCGCGACCTGTTCGCCGCGCTCGACGCATCGGGCGTGCTCGACCCGGACGACGCCCCCGGTTGCGAGGACGCCGCACGCGGCCTACTCGCCCGCCGCAAGGCGAGGAAGAAGATCGATGGAGCGCCCTCGGCGGCCCGTAAAGCCGCGATCGACCCGCTGTCCGAGGATGACCCGTCCGGCTCCCAGGTGAGCAAGACCATCTCGCGCACGGCCGTCGCCGTGATCATGGGCGTGTTCGTGTTCGTTCTCGGCATGCAGATCGTCTACGGCGTGAGCCGCCGCCTCAACACCGCCAACCTGTCCGACCGCGCGAACGCCGAGACGGTTTCGCACGCCATGGAGTCGGGTGTCGAGTGGGGCAACGGTTTCACGCAGTTTCCCCGCGAGTTCACGGTGAACGAGGCGAGTGAGAAGATCGGTACCATCGAGGTCTCGGTGGTGGACACCGATTCGCACAACGAGCTCGAGCTGCTGTCGAACTCGCAGATCCAGGCCTCGGCTCTGGCGACAAACGCCCTGCTCAACGAGAAGATCAACCGCGTGGTCTACAACGTCTACACGCTGACGGATGAGTCGGGGGCATTCCAACACGACCGCCTATTCGGATTCCTTCCCGCCCGAGGCACGCGTCGCGCGATGCTGACGTTCGTCTGGACCAAGTCGCAGTCCGACACGCCGTCGAACATCGATTGGGAGCTCAAGATCATCGGCATGGACGATAATCTGGCCGAGGCGATCCAGGAGCAGGTGAACTCGGTGAGTTCGCTGGCGGAGGACCCAGGCGCGACTCAGGTCGAGATCGACGAGGACGTACGGCTGCGCGATCAGGACGAGGCGCTGCTCGTCGAATAGGATGGGCGTCCTTGCACATGGGGATATGAGAAAAGGCATCGACATGGGTCGATGCCTTTTTGCGTTCGGGATGGGGCGGAGGCCGTGGGACCGCAGTTTCGTCAGCGGCGCGCGCTACGCCAGCAATGCGGCCACCTTGCCGAGCGTGGGCTCGAAGGAGACGCCGCGCATCTCGAAGTCGGGCTGTTCGCGAGTGATGCGCATGGCGTCGCGCACGAGCTCGCCGGCGAACTCGACGGCTTCGCGCGTGGTGCGGCCGGTGTAAATCGCGGCGGTGAGGGCGCTGGCGAACAGGTCGCCAGTGCCGTGCAGCATGTAGGGGAGCAGCTCGCTCGAGACCTCCTCGACCTTGCCCTCATCGGCGGTGCTGGCGATGTAGTTGCGGATGACTGGCTCGTCACCATGCACGATGCCCTTGATGACGACGGTCTTCGCGCCCATGGCGAGCAGCGCGTCGGCGTTGCGCTGCACGAACTCGACCGTGACGTCCTGGCCCTCGTAGGGGATGCCGGTGAGGATGGATGCCTCGGTGAGGTTGGGGGTGAGAATGTCGGCGCCGTCGACGAGGGCCGCCATGGCCTCGCACAGCTCGTCGGTGTAGGTGGGGTACTTCACGCCGCCGTCGCCCATGACGGGGTCGACGATGCGAAGGGCGCCCGGGTATTCGCGATAGAGGCGCTGGATGACGGCGACCTGTTCGGCCGAGCCGAGGAACCCGGAATACACGCCGTCAAGATCGACATTCTCCTCGCGCCAAGCGTCGAGATAGGCCTCGAGCATGCAGGTGGTGTCGTGCATGTGGAAGACGGGGAATTTGGTGTGGGCGCTGAAGAGGGCCGTGGGGACGGGGCAGACATCCACGCCGGCTGCGCTGAGGACGGGGATCGCCACGCCGAGGGAGCATTTGCCGTAGCCGCACATGTCGTGGACGGCCGCGACACGCGGGATGTACGCGCCTTCGCGCTGATAAAGCTTGGTCATGATTCGGTTTCCTTTCCGCGGACTTATGGACCAGCGTACGGGTACAGGGTAGCACCAGTTGCGGCAGGTGCGGTTGCGCAATTGGGGACAGGCACAAATTGTGCCCATGTACATGCGTCGGGCCGCTGGCGGTGCTTGACGCCGGCGGATCGGTAGGCGAAATGTTGCAATTGGTGCCTGCCCCCGATTGGGACTTTCTGACCCCTCGCCGAATAATCCCGGACTGAGACGGGAATTTGGTCGACGAAGCCGCTCGAGGGCGTATTATGCAGGTGCGGGACGCTCGCATACTGACGGCGCTCCCGCACCGTAACCAACATCGGGAAGGGTTTCACCATGGCAGATGTGCACGAGCTTCTCTCCGTTTGGATCGAGAATGTGAAAGATGAGGAGCTCCTTGCGGAGCTCAAGGCCATGAAGGAGGCGGGCGACGAGGAGGCGATCACCGACGCGTTCTTCCAGGAGCTCGCGTTCGGCACCGCCGGCCTGCGCGGCACGCTCGGCGCCGGCACCAACCGCATGAACATCTACACCGTCGGCCGCGCTACGCAGGGCTTCGCCGATTACCTGGTGAAGAACTTCGAGAATCCCACGGTCGCAATCGCGCGCGACAGCCGCAACAACGGCGAGCTGTTCGTGAAGACCACCGCCTCCATCCTCGCGGCCAACGGCGTGACTTCCTACGTCTACCCCAAGATCTCCCCGGTGCCCACGCTCTCCTGGGCCACGCGCTACCTCAAGTGCTCCGGCGGCATCTGCATGACCGCGAGCCACAATCCGGCCGCCTATAACGGTTACAAGGCCTATGGCCCCGACGGTTGCCAGATCACCAGTGAGGCCGCCGACGCCATCTCCGCCGCCATGAACGTGTGCGATCCGTTCCACGACGTCAAGACCATGGACTTCGACGAGGCCGTTGAGAAGGGCCTGGTCAAGTGGATCGGCGATGAGGTGCTCGACGCCTACTACGACGCCGTGGCCGATAAGTCGGTGAACAACCTCACGCCTGAGCAGATCGCCAACGCTCCGCTCAAGCTCGTCTACACGCCGCTCAACGGTACCGGCCTGATCCCGGTCACCACCGTCCTCAACAAGGTGGGCGTGACCGACATCACCGTGGTCCCCGAGCAGAAGGACCCGGACGGCGACTTCCCGACCTGCCCGTACCCCAACCCCGAGATTCGCGAGGCCATGCAGAAGGGCATCGACCTGTGCCAAGAGGTCAAGCCCGACCTGCTGCTCGCGACCGACCCGGATGCCGACCGCGTGGGCGTTGCCTGCGCCGACGGCGACGATTACACGCTGCTGACCGGTAACGAGATGGGCGTTCTGCTGCTCGACTACATCTGCAAGATGCGCGCCGAGCGCGGCGAGGATCTGTCCAGCAAGGTCGCCGTCACCACCATCGTGTCCTCCGCCATGGTCGACGCTCTCGCCGAGGAGTACGGCTTCGAGCTGCGCCGCTGCCTCACCGGCTTCAAGTACATCGGCGACATCATCACCGGCCTGTCCGACGCCGGCGAGGTCGACCGCTTCATCTTCGGCTTCGAGGAGAGCTACGGTTATCTGTCCGGCGACCACGTGCGCGACAAGGACGCCGTCAATGCCTCCATGCTCATCTGCCAGATGGCCCAGTACTACAAGCTGCAGGGCAAGAACCTAGTTCAGGCCATGCGCGCGCTGTATGAGAAGTACGGCTACTATCACAACAAGACCGTCTCGCTGAGCTATCCCGGCGCCGACGGCGCCGCCAAGATGGCCGGCATCATGGCCGACCTGCGCGCCGAGGCCCCTGCCGAGATTGCCGGTGCCAAGGTTGAGGCCGTGGTCGATTACGCCACGTGCGTAAACGGCCTGCCCAAGGCCGACGTCATCGAGTTCGACCTCGAGGGCGGCAACAAGGCCATCGTGCGCCCCTCCGGCACCGAGCCCAAGATCAAGCTCTACATCTTCGCCAAGGGCGAGGATGCCGCTGCCGCGGATGCGCTCATCGCCGCCATCGAGGAGGATGGCCGCAAGCTGCTGTCGTAGCGCGCGGTGATGTGTAATTGGGGACGGGTGCGTTTTACACATCCCCTGAGGCCGAAGACGGGCCGCTCGCAGATGCGGGCGGCCCGTCACCGCATGGAGCTGATGAGGCGTGCCTTGCGGATGCAGGAGGGGATGCGCTCGCAGAGGAGGGCGACGTCCTCGGCGGTGACGTCGCTTGCGAGGGAGAGGCGCAGGGCGCCGCGCGCCGCGGCGGGCTCGATGCCCATCGCGGTGAGGACGTGCGACGGCTCGGTCGACCCGGTCGAACAGGCAGAGCCTGTCGCCGCCGCGACCTCGGCCCGATCGAGTAGGACCACGAGCAGCTCACCGTCGACATCGTCGCACGTGAAGGAGGCGATCGAGGGGAGGCGGCCAGTTGATTCGCCATCGACGGGGGCACCGGTGAGGGTCAGGCCGTCGACCTCGCCGAGAAGGTTGCGTACGAGCTGGTCGCGCAATCCGGCGATGCGGTCGGCATCCTGAGCGAGGTCCGCGCACGCCTCCTCGAGTGCCGCCGCCATGCCGACGATGCCGGCGAGGTTCTCGGTACCCGCCCGCTCGCCGCGCTCCTGGGCCCCGCCGGCGATGAGCGGCGGGATGGAAAAGCCCTCGCGCAGGTACAGGGCGCCAATGCCGCGCGGCCCATGAAACTTGTGGCCAGAGAGCGAGAGCGCGTCGACGCCGAGGTCCTGCACGCTGACGGGGATGTGTCCCACCGCTTGAACCGCGTCGGTGTGGAAGGGCGCTCCGTGGGCATGGGCGATTGCGGCGAGCTCACGAACGGGTTCGATGGTGCCGACTTCATTGTTGGCGAGCATGATGGAGACGAGGGCCGCGGGTGCGTCCGTGCCGGCTGCTGCCTCGCGTGCGTCATGCTCTGCAAGTGCGCGTTCAAGCTCGGAGGGGTGAACGCGGCTCTGGGCGTCGACCGGCAGATATGTGACGCGAACGCCTTCGGCCTCGAGGGCCTGGCAGCAGTGTAGGATAGCGTGGTGCTCGATCGCGCTGGTCACGATGTGCGGTGTCGCATGCTCTCCGTGGATGTCTCGGAACCGTCGCACGGCTCCGCGCAGAATCCAGTTGTCGGATTCCGAGCCGCCGCTGGTGAAGTAGATTTCGTCCGCACGCCCGGCGCCAATCAGGCGGGCCATGGTGCCGCGCGCCTCCCCGAGCGCGATGGCAGCTTCGCGCGCCACGCGGTGGATTCCGCTCGGGTTGCCGAAAGCGCTGGTGAGATAGGGCGTCATTGCCTTGAGCGCGCGAGGCGAGAGCGGCGTGGTGGCCGCGTTGTCGGCATAGATGTAGGGCGCGATGTCGGTCATGGGCGATGGTCGAATCTCTTAGCGCAGGACGAAGAACCAGAACAGGGCGAGGGAGATCGCGGCGACGATCATGATCGCGAGGGCGATCTTGATTCGCCGGCGCTGGCGGTCCTGACGGGACGTGAAGATGGCGCGGCCTTTTTTTGGCGTGGAGATGTAGTTGCGTCTCGGTGAGATGTTGCCGCCGCCTTCGTGCGTGCGGACCTGCAGCGTTGGGCTGGCGGCTGGGATACGCGAGGGCGATTGGCCCGAGGGGATGCCATTTTGGGCGGAGCCCCCGCTGCCGTACGAAACCTTGCGCACAGGGACGCGCGTCTTACGGTCCGATGCGGGCGCGTTGGGGTTGTTCACGGGGGGCAGGTAGGTCGGGTCGCTCGTGGCGACCCCCATGTGCTTGCGCGTCCCTGGGGTTGCGGGCCGCGGCTGGGGAATCTGCTCGTCCATGAACACCTCGTCGAATAGCGGGTTCGATACTGCAATTGTATGGGCGCCGTCTGCCGTCGGCCCCCGGATTTACATCGAAAGCGCGCCCTCTTCACCACTCCACCATGCCCGGCCAAACCTCGGTCTAGGGTGAGGCCTTCTTTGAAGTCGCCCGCGGCGGCACGGTACGTCGGGGACCTCAATTTAGGGACTGTCCCCAAATTGAGGTTTCAGCCGGAGGACGGGGCGCGTTTCATTGCGAAGCCGTGTCGATTCAGCGTGTACATTTAGCACGCACGTTGCGCGCGTATAATTTCCACCGTATGGCCGTGCATGGCAACCAAGAGGGGAACCCGCATGTCTTTTGACGCCGATCTGTCCGAATTCACCGCGTTCGATTCCGATACCGACCATCCGCATGACGAGTGCGGCGTGTTTGGCGTTTGGGCACCCGACCGCGACGTCGCTCGTCTGACCTACTTCGGCCTTCGCGCGCTGCAGCACCGTGGCCAGGAGTCCGCCGGTATCGCCGTGGGCGACGGTGGCACGGTCATGGTCCGCAAGGATCTCGGCCTGGTGAGCAAGGTCTTCTCCAACGCAGATATCTGCTCGCTGCCCGGCCAGCTGGCCGTCGGCCACGTGCGCTACGGCACCGCCGGCGCCAAGAGCTGGGAGGAGTCCCAGCCCCACCTTTCCACCATCGGCGAGGTCATCGTGGCCCTCGCCCACAACGGCACCCTGGTGAACACCGATGAGCTGCGTCGCCAGCTGATCGAGCTCGGCGTACCCTTCAACTCGAGCTCCGATTCCGAGGTCGCCGTCAAGCTCATCGGCTACTTCACGCAGGAGACGCACCATCTGCGCGAGGGCATCCGCAAGACGATGGAGCTCATCCGCGGCGGTTACGCCATGGCGCTCATCAACGAGGAGGCCCTCTACGCCTTCCGCGACCCGCACGGCGTTCGTCCGCTCGTGCTCGGCCGCCTGACCAACGACGAGGGCGTCGCCGCCGCCGACGCCGCCGCGGCCGCCTCCGCGCTGCCCAGCGATGCCGCCTCCGCCGAGGACCTCGTGGGCGATGCGGTCGTGGCCTCCACCGCTGGCTGGGTCGTTGCCTCCGAAACCTGCGCGCTCGACATTGTCGGCGCCGAGTATGTGCGCGATATCCGCCCTGGCGAGATCCTGCGCATCAGCGCCGAGGGCCTCGTGTCCGAGCAGGGTGTGCCGGCCGCCGAGAAGACCGCGCATTGCATCTTCGAGCAGGTTTATTTTGCCCGCCCCGACTCCATCGTGGATGGCAAGTCCATCTACGCTTGCCGCTACGACATGGGCCGCAAGCTGGCGCTCGAGTGCCCGGTCGAGGCCGACATGGTCATCGGCACGCCCGACTCCGGTCTGCCCTCCGCCGAGGGTTACGCCTATGAGAGCGGCATTCCCTACGGCACCGGCCTCATCAAGAACCGCTATGTGGCCCGCACGTTCATCGAGCCCACGCAGGAACTGCGCGCCATGGGCGTGCGCCTCAAGCTCAACCCGCTGCGCGACGTGATCGAGGGCAAGCGCATCGTGGTCGTGGACGACTCCATCGTGCGCGGCACGACCATGGTCCAGCTCGTGCGCATGTTGCGTCAGGCCGGTGCCAAGGAGATCCACATCCGTATCAACTGCCCCGAGGATATCTGGCCGTGCTTCTACGGCGTGGACACCGGCGAGCAGAGCCAGCTCATCTCCGCGACCAAGTCCGTCGAGGAGGTTTGCGAGTTCATCGGCGCCGACACGCTCGCGTTCCTGTCCGTGGATGCGCTGCTTGAGTGCGTGCCCAAGGGCGGCTACTGCACCGCGTGCTTCACCGGCGAGTATCCGGTTGCGATTCCGGACAGCTTTGGGCGTGAGAAGTTCATCGAGGGTTACGTTCCGCGCAACCTCAGCAAGCCCGAGCCCATCACCGGTAATTGTGTTGTCGAGAAGGCCGAGGACCGCAGCTGGGAAGAGGCTCACGCCGAGTAACCGCGTTCCGACGTACGCTTTGTCCGCCCTCGGCGCTTCGGCGCCGGGGGCGTTTTCCGTACCGGGGTAGCGGGGCGGCGCTGCGCCGGCGTCTCAATTTGTACCTGTCCCCAAATGAGACGTTGGCCCTGCTATCATGCTGTACTAGGAATTCCCTGGGTCGAAAGGAACCTCACATGGCCGAGAGCAAGCACGTAACGTACGAGGACGCCGGCGTGGATACCGCCGAGGGCGGCCGCGCGGTCGACGCGATCAAGCAGATGGTCAAGGAGACCAACCGCCCCGAGGTCATCGGCGGTATCGGCGGTTTCGGCGGACTGTTCTCCGCCGCCGCGCTCAAGGACATGGAGGACCCGATTCTCATCTCCGGCACCGACGGCGTGGGCACTAAGCTCGTGCTCGCCCAGATCCTCGACCGCCACGAGACGGTCGGCCAGGACCTCGTCGCCATGTGCGTGAACGACATCCTCGCCTCCGGTGCCGAGCCGCTGTTCTTCCTCGATTACGTCGCCATCGGCCATATCGAGGCCGAGCACATGGCCAAGATCATCAAGGGCGTGGCCGACGGCTGCAAGCTCGCGGGCTGCGCGCTCGTGGGCGGCGAGATGGCCGAGCACCCCGGCGTCATGCGCCCGGACGACTACGATCTGGCCGGCTTCACCGTGGGTGTCGTCGATCGCCCCAAGATGATCGACCCCGCCAACGTGCGCGAGGGCGACGTCATCATCGGCCTGCCCTCCACGGGCGTGCACTCCAACGGCTACTCGCTGGTCCGCAAGGTCATCGGCGTTGACGGCATCGTTCCCGGCACCCCCGAGGCCGAGGCCAAGAAGGCCGAGCTCGAGTCCATCGAGCTCGCTCCCGGCCTGTCCCTGGCCGACGGCCTGCTTGCCCCGACCCGCATCTACGTTAAGCCCATCCTCGAGTTGCTCCGCGGCGAGGCGGGCAAGCACGTTCACGCCATCGCCCACATCACCGGCGGCGGCATCACCGAGAACCTCAACCGCGCCCTGCCCGC
>CAUWMY010000003.1:0-73440 GCA_963560155.1 uncultured Collinsella sp. | reverse complement strand
CGCGGCAGACGTCGATCAGCGCGGTGGCCTGGCCGCGGCCGATGCCCTTGGTCTCGCGGGTGATGCAGATGGAGCCGCCGCCGATGCCGACCTTGATGAAGTCGGCGCCGCAGTCGGCGAGGAAGCGGAAGCCATCGGCGTCGACGACGTTGCCGGCGCCCACCTTGACGGAGTCGCCGTAGTTGGCGCGGATCCACTCGATGGTGCGCTTCTGCCACTCGGAGTAGCCTTCGGAGGAGTCGATGCACAGCACGTCGGCGCCGGCGTCGACGAGCAGCGGCACGCGCTCGGCGTAATCGCGGGTGTTGATGCCCGCGCCGACCATGTAGCGCTTGTTGGCGTCGAGCAGCTCGTTGGGGTTGGTCTTATGGGAGTCGTAGTCCTTGCGGAACACGATGCCGACCAGGTGGTCGTTGTCATCGACGACGGGCAGGGCGTTGAGCTTCTTGTCCCAGATGAGGTCGTTGGCGTCCTTCAAGGTGATGTCCTTGTCGCCCACGATGAGCTCGGCGCGGGGCGTCATGAACTCGGCGACCTTCTTGGAGTGGTCGTCGCGGCTCGGGCGGTAATCGCGGCTGGTGACGATGCCGAGCAGCTTGCCGCGGGGCGTGCCGTCGTCGGTGACGGGCATGGTGGAGTGGCCGGTGCGCTCCTTGAGCTCGATGACCTGTTCCATGGTCATGTCGGGGGTGAGGGTGGAGTCGGAATCGACGAAGCCCGCCTTGTGGTCCTTCACGGCCTTGACCATGGCCGCCTCGGACTCGGGCGTCTGAGAGCCGTAGATGAAGGAGATGCCGCCCTCGGTGGCCAGCGCGACGCCCATGTCAACACCGGAGACGGACTGCATGATGGCGGAGACCATGGGAATGTTCAGGGTGATCTCGGGCTCCTCACCGCGCTTGAAGCGCGTCAGAGGGGTCTTGAGGGAGACGTTGGTGGGGATGCACTCCGAGGAAGAGTACCCGGGGACGAGCAGATACTCAGAGAAAGTGTGGGACTCACCAGGGAAAAACGTTGCCATGTCGCTCCTTAGACTCTCTGCTGCCGACGAGGTAGGCTCACGAACCCCGCCGATGGCGCTCTATACAAGTGGAGGTATTGTAGCGCACCGGCACTGCTACAATGGCTGTCGTTGCCAGACTTCAAAGTGTCTGCCCATTCTCACCCCTCTGCTTGGAGCCCAGATGCCGCTGAAAGCACACGCCAGACTCACCATCTCCGATGACGACCGCGACCTGCCGGGCGCATTCGGGGGCGGCTGCGCCTCCCTCCTGCAGGGCGTCGCCGAGGAAGGCTCGCTCAACCGTGCTGCGAAGCGCATGGGCATGGCGTATTCCAAGGCATGGCGGATCGTCCGGGAGGCCGAGGGGCATCTGAACTGCGAGCTGCTCGCCCGAGACGGCGCGCGCGGCTCGGCGCTCACACCGGAGGGCGAGCTTGCCCTCCGAGCCTACCGGACGCTCCAGACCGAGGTCGACGAGCTCATATCGAGGCGTTTGCCCGAGCTGTTCTAGGCGCAAGCGAACCGCAGTCCCAACATGCAAGGCCACACAACCGCAGCCGATCCCAATATGTGTCGTATACCCGGCTCGCAAATTGCAAAACGAGGAACCGGTTGGGAGCGAGAAGGGGCGCAAGGCCCCGAGCTACATCCCCAAGAAGGCCTTGAGGCCGATGAGGATGAGCACGACGCCGCCGACGATCTCCGCGCGGGCACCGAAGCGCTCTCCGAGCTTTCGGCCGAGCGCCAGCACCAGCAGGCAGCACAGCAGCGTGGTGAGGCCGATCATCCCGCAATATAGGATGACGTCCTTGCCCTCGGCGGCAAAGCTCACACCAACCACGAACGCGTCGATGGCGGTGGCGACGGCCTCCATGCCGATCGTCGCCCAGGTGAGGCGCGACGAGGGGCACGCCTCGGGCTCGCGCAGCTCACGAACGGCCTCAACGACCATCTTGCCTCCCACAAAAGCGAGGATGGCGAGCGAGACGATGCCCGCATAGCGCTCGATGTAACCCGCGATGAGCGTACCGCCCATGTAACCCAGGGCGGGCATGGTCATCTGGAAGAGCGCGAACGCGACGGGCATGCCGAGCTTCTTGGAAAGGGGCATATCGGGCTCGCACAGGCTGTTGGAAAGCGTGACGGCCATGGCGTCCATTGCGAGGGCGATGCCCAGAACGATGCTCTCGGCGAGTGCGGCGGAAGTGATGATGGGCATGAGCCCTCCAGATTCGTCAGATTTCGATGTGGATCGACGGTGCCTTACGGCTGCGGAGGGCTGCAGAACCAGCGCATGGCCTGGTCCAGGTCGTCGGCGATCTCCAGCGGATCATCGAGCCCGGCGAAGATGCGCACCGCGCTCCCCTCCCGCCCGTCGCGGGCGTGCAGGCGCGTGCGACGGCCACCGGCCTTGCAGGCGCGGCCGTTGAGACGGCACCGATCGATGAAATCGCCCGCAGCGCGACCCGGAACGGTGGGGAGCTCGAAGTCGACGGCAGGGCCGAACCCATGCAGCAGGACGCGGGTGGCGAGCTCGTGATCGGGGTGCGAGGCGAGCCCGGGATACCAGACGGCGGCGAGACGCTCGCAGCAGGACAGGTACTCGGCGATGGCACGGGCGTGATCGCAGTGCCGCTGCATGCGAGATGGGAACGTGTCGAGGCCGCAGGCGATGGCCTCAAGGTCCCCCTGCGACAAAGCATGCGAAGGCGAAGCGCCCACATGGGCGATCAGGTCGGCATCGCGCACGGCGAGCGCGACCGCCTTGCGCTCGAGCCCGCCCGCCGCGACGCGGTCGAGCGCCTCGCCCTGAACGTCCACGCCAAGCTCAAAGGCACGGCAGCCGAACTGGGATGGGACGGTGATATCCACCCACAGGGATCCGCAGGCGACATGGACCTCACGGGCGACGGCGCGCGCGTCGGCGACGCGAAGGCCCGGACCGCCGACCATGTCGACCAGGCGGCTCCCCGGCGACACGGCGCCGAGACGCCCGAACGCGTCATCGACGCGCTCGGCATACACGAAGAAGGCGGCCTCGGCACCGACGGCCCGCGCATACCGAGCTTCGAGCTCCTGCTGGTCGATCATGCCGAGGCCACCTCTCCCCTCAAAGAACGATTCGATTCGCCCCGAGCCCTACGCGCGAGTGTCGATCTCCTCACGGACCTTGGCGATGAACTCGTCCACGCCCATGGGGACAGTCTCGTTCGTGCGGTCGCGGACGGAGATGTTGCCGGCCTCGACCTCCTTCTCGCCCAGGATCAGCATGTAGGGCACGCGGTCGGTGCTGCGAGCCTCGCGGATCTTGTAGCCGATCTTCTCGTCGCGGTTGTCGCACACGGCGCGGATGCCGGCGGCCTCGAGCTTCGCCGTAACCTCGTTCGCGTAATCGCGGCTCTTCTCGGAGACGGGCAGGACCTTGACCTGCATGGGCGCGAGCCACACGGGGAACTTGCCCGCGAAGTGCTCGATCAGGATGCCGATGAAGCGCTCGATGGAGCCGAAGCACACGCGGTGCAGCATGATGGGGCGCTTCTTCTCGCCGTCGGCGTCCACGTAGGTGAGGTCGAAGTTCTGCGGCATCTGGAAGTCGAGCTGCACGGTGCCGCACTGCCAGGTGCGGCCGAGGGAGTCCTCCAGGTGGAAGTCGATCTTGGGGCCGTAGAAGGCGCCGTCGCCCTCGTTGACCACGTAATCCATGCCGAGCTTGTCGAGTGCGACCTTGAGGCCCTCCTCGGCGGCGGCCCAATCCTCATCGGAGCCCATGGAGTCCTCGGGGCGCGTGGACAGCTCGAGATGATAGGTGAAGCCGAACTTGTCGTACACGGAGGTGATGAGGTTCACGACGCCCACGATCTCGTCGGTGAGCTGCTCGGGCGTGACGAACAGATGGGCATCGTCCTGGTTGAAGCAGCGGACGCGGAACAGGCCGTGCAGGGCGCCCTTGAGCTCGTGGCGGTGCACCAGGCCGATCTCGCCGGCGCGGATGGGCAGCTCTCGGTAGCTGTGCGGCTTGGAGCTGTAGACGAGCACTCCGCCCGGGCAGTTCATGGGCTTGATGCAGTACTCCTCGTCGTCGATCATCGTGGAGTACATGTTGTCCTTGTAATGATCCCAGTGACCGGAGGTGAGCCACAGCTGCTTGTTCATGATCTGCGGTGTGGAGATCTCGACGTAGCCGGCCTTGTGGTGGATCTCGCGCCAGTAGTCGAGCAGCGTGTTCTTGAGGATCATGCCGTTGGGCAGGAAGAACGGGAAGCCGGGGGCCTCGTCGCGCATCATGAACAGGTCCATCTCGCGGCCGATGCGACGGTGGTCGCGCTTCTTGGCCTCCTCGAGCATGGTGAGGTGCGCCTCGAGCTCGTCCTTAGTGGCGAAGGCGGTGCCGTTGATGCGGGTGAGCATCTTGTTCTTGGCGTCGTTCTTCCAATAGGCGCCGGACACGCCGGTGAGCTTGAACGCCTTGAGGGCCTTGGTGTAGGTGAGGTGCGGGCCGACGCACATGTCGATGTAATCGCCCTGCTGGTAGAAGGTGATGCGGGCATCATCGGCCAGGTCGCCGATGTGCTCGACCTTGTACTTCTCGCCGCGCTCCTCCATGAGGGCGATGGCCTCCTCGCGAGGAAGCTCGAAGACCTGGAATTTAAGATTCTCCTTGACGATCTTTCTCATCTCGGCCTCGATGGCGGGCAGGTCGTCCTCGGAGATCTTCTTATCGCCGAGGTCGACGTCGTAATAAAAGCCGTTATCGGTCGCGGGGCCGTAGGCGAAGTCGGCCTCGGGGTACAGGCGCTTGATGGCCTGGGCCATGATGTGTGCGGCGGAATGGCGGATGACGTGCTGGGCCTCCTCGGCCTCCACCTCTGCCACGGAGCCGTCGTTGTACAGTGCCTTCATATCTAAACCTTCCTTTGAGGTGCATTACCGCGGTAACTTGTTAAGTGTAACGGTTTTACGGGGCAATATGGCCCAAACGAGCGCACCCGCCATCCTCGAGCGAATGACGGGTGCGATGCGGCGCGCCAAATCGGCCCCGCGCGTCACGCGGGGCGCTCACGCGCCTATTGGATGTGAGTTCGACAGAAGGGGCAGACCTTCCAATGGGCCTCGAGGGGCTTCTTGCAGGTGGGGCAGACGTTGCGGACCTGCGTGTTGCACACCGGGCACACGATGAAGTCCTTCTCGATGGTGGTGCCGCAATTGGGGCAGCTGCCGTACTGGGCGAGCTGACGCTCGCGTAGCGCCATGTCGAGCTCCTGCTCCTCACGGTCCGCCGCATAGGACGCCGGGCGCATCACGATATAGGCCATAAGGCCGACGAACGGGACGAGGGCGAGCAGGCCCCAGGCCCAAAACGCCTGGACGCCGCGACGCTTCGCGTCGATGAAGACATACACGACGGAGAGCAGGTAGAGAGCGACCACGAAGGCGATGAAGCCGTACATGGCAAACATCAACTGCGGGGACATGAGCTCCTCGATGTACTTGGACATGAGCCTCACCTTTCAGCCGGTTGCGAGATTGCAAAGCTGTTCATAATCGCACCGTATTGTATACCACCCGCCCCCTCATCGGAAACGACCAACATCCGCGCACCTTAACGACACAGCGGGCCCGCCGACCACCGCGACCGCGCGGCGCCCGGGCCGTTTGCGGACCAAGCCGCCCGCTCGCCCGATTGGCCCTGGCGAAGATAAACGACACGCGTAGCATTGCTTGTTGACACTTTGTCTATAGAATGCACCGGCCACGAGCCCACGGACGCGCGCCCGGTGCTCAGACGGGAGCGGCACCATGGAAGCAAGGTACGACATCGCCATCGTGGGCGCGGGCATCACGGGCTGCGCCATCGCGCGGCAGCTCTCGCGCTTCGACAAGTCGATTTGCCTCATCGAGGCGACCGACGACATCGCGCTCGGGGCGTCGAAGGCGAACGGCGGCCTGGTCCACGCCGGGTACGACCCCTCCCCCGGGACGGTCAAGGCCCAGGTGAACGCCCGCGGCTGCGAGCTCTACGGCAAGTGGTCCGAGGAACTCGGGTTCCTGTTCCGCCGCACGGGGTCGCTCGTGCTCGGATTCGGAGACGAGGACCTCGCCACGCTCGAGCGCCTGCGCGAGAACGGCATGGCCAACGGCGTACCGCAACTCGAGATCGTCGGGGCGCAGCGGATCGGCGAGCTCGAGCCCCGCGCGAATCCCGAGGCGACTTGCGCGCTGTGGTGCCCCTCGACCGGCTACGTCGACCCCTTCGAGGTCGCCATCGCCGCGGCGGAGAACGCCGTCGCCAACGGCGTCTCCTTCATGCGCGGCGCACCCGTCGAGAAGATCGAGCGCCCCGAGGGCGGGGGCTTCATCCTCTCGACCCCCAAGGGCGACGTCTCCTGCCATATCCTGATCAACGCCGCGGGCAATGGAGCGAGCGAGATCTCGCGCATGGCGGGCGGCGAGGAGCTCCGCATGGTATGGCGGCAGGGCAACATCGCCGTTCTCGACAAGGAGCCGCGCGGCATCATGCCCCTCTACCCTGTCCCCACCCCCGTTTCCAAGGGCGTCATCGTCACGGGCACGGTCCATAACAACACCGTGATCACCGCCACCGCCGAGATACGCGACCCGGGCGACGCCGATACCTATGCGGCGGATGTCGAGGCGCTGCTCTCCGGCGCCCGCAAGCTCGTGCCAGACCTCGACACACGCCGGGTCGTGCGCACGTTCGCGGGCGGCCGCGCCGTCCTCGAGGGGACGAACGACTTTCTCATCGCGCGCTCCGAGCTCGCAGAAGGCCTGTTCCAAGCCGCCGGCATCCAGTCACCCGGCGTCGCAAGCGCCCCGGCCGTGGCGGAGCACATGGAACAGCTCCTACGCGAAGCGGGGGTCGATCTGGTCGAGCGCGGCGACTGGGACCCCGTCCGCCGCGCGCCCGATGACTTCGACCTCGCGAACTTGGAGCTCAAGGCCGAGCTCATCGCCTCCGACCCCGCCTGGGGCCGTATCGTCTGCCGGTGCGAAACGGTGCCGGAGGCCGAGATCGTCGCCGCGATCCGCCGTAATCCCGGTGCCGTCTCCGTCGAGGGCGTGAAACGCCGGTGCCGCGCAGGCATGGGCCGCTGCCAGGGCGGCTTCTGCCAGAGCCGCGTGCTCGAGATCCTCGCCCGCGAACTCGGCCGGGAGCCGTCCGAGATTCCCTTGGAGGACACCGGCTCGTGGATCGTCGATGGCGAGCTCAAGACCCCGACTGATCTTCCCGCATACGAGGAGGCCCTCTAACATGGCAGAGATCTTGGAACGCGACTACGACGTCGTCGTCATCGGCGGCGGCCCGGCGGGCATGGGCGCGGCCCTTTCCGCCCGCGAGGCCGGCGCCAGCGTCATCATCGTCGAGCGCAACGAGCACCTCGGCGGCATCCTGCGCCAGTGCATCCACCCCGGCTTCGGGCTCACCCACTTCAAGGAGGAGCTCACCGGGCCGGAGTACGCCCAGCGCTTCATCAACCAGGTGCGCGAGGCCGACATCGACGTCATGCTCGGCAGCATGGTCTTGGGCATCGATGAGCGCGGTCGCGATGGGTCCTTTTCGGGGTCATGCCACCCCGGGCACGCCGTCACCGTCATGGGGCAAGACGGCATGTCCATTTTGAGCTGCCGTTCCGTCGTCCTCGCCATGGGCTGCCGCGAGCGCACGCGCTTCGAGATCAAGATCCCCGGCAGCCGTCCCGCCGGCGTGTACACCGCAGGGCTCGCCCAGCGCTACATCAATATCGAGAACCTCCGGCCCGGCCATCGGGTGGTCATCCTCGGCTCCGGAGATATCGGCCTCATCATGGCGCGGCGCTGCGCTCTCGAGGGCCTCGAGGTCGAAGGCGTCTACGAGCTCATGCCCTACGCCAACGGCCTCCATCGCAACGTGAAGAACTGCCTCGATGACTTCGGCATCCCGCTGCACCTGTCCACAACCGTCACACGCGTCATCGGGAGGTCTCGCGTCGAGGCCGTCGAGGTCTCTCAGGTGGGCGCCGACCTCTCCCCCATCCCGGGCACCGAGCGCGTCATCCCCTGCGACACGCTGCTTCTCTCCGTCGGCCTGATCCCCGAAAACGAGATCGCCCGCGCCGCCGGCGTGGAGCTCGATCCGCGCACGCGCGGCGCGCGCGTCGACCAGGACCTCCAGACCAGCGTTGAGGGCATCTTCTCCTGCGGCAACGTCCTGCACGTCCATGACCTGGCGGACAATGTCACCGCCGAGGCCGCCCGCGCGGGGCGCGCCGCCGCGATGCACGCGATCCAGCCCGAGTCGGGCACCGGTGCCGGCGAGTCGATCTCGGTCGAGCCGGGCGGCATGGCCGGATACGTCGTGCCCGCGCGCGTCACCCGGACCGGCAACGCAAAGCTCTTCTTCCGCGTGCGCAGGCCGCTTGAGAACGCCGCGCTCGTGCTCCGCGACGGCGATGAGGTCCTGTTCCACGGCAAGGCGCGCGCCTACAAACCCAGCATCATGGAATCCGCGCCTCTCACCGCCAAGATGCTCTCCGATGTCGAGGTCGGCGGAACCGTGACCCTGTCGATCGAACCCGTTGAAGGGGCGTGATGACCTATGTCCGCAATCGAGACCTTTCATTGCACGACCTGCCCTTCCGAGTGCCTCCTCACCGTCACGGTTGAAGAGGGCCCCGACGGGACGAAGACCGTCCAGTCGGTTTCCGGAAACCGCTGCCCGCGTGGAAAGCGCTTCGCGGAGCAGGAGGTCGTGTGCCCCATGCGCATCCTTTCGAGCACCGTCGTGGTAATGGGGGGAGACGAGCGCCTCGTCCCCGTGCGCACGGCGTCGCCCATCCCCCGCTCCCTCCACACCCGAGCGATGGAGCAGATCCGGCGACTCGCCGTCTCGGCGCCCGTCAAAATGGGCGATGTCGTGGCATCCGATCTCCTCGGCACCGGCGTCGACCTGATCGCGAGCCTTGACGTCGAGGCCCGCTGATGCCCTCATCTCGCGCACCTCGTGACCCATTGAGGCAACCCTTAAGCTCAACCATAGCTTGAGGGTTGCCTTATACTTATGCCGTTCTCGAAGTAAAGGCGGTTATCCATGGCACGCGCCATCTCAAACGGCAACAGGCGCACGAAGGCCCGGGCGGCTTGCGTCGCCGGACTCATCAGCGCGCTCACACTCGGCGGCGCGCCCACGCTCGCATTCGACCCCGTGCCCGCCCACGCGGCGACGGCGAAGACGCGTTCGGAGCTCACATCCTTGCAAAACGAGGTTTCCCGAGCGGCGGCCACGTACTCGGAGGCGACCGGGCGCGCGGCGGAGCTGAACGAGCAAGTCGAGGCGGCGGCCGACGAGGTCCTGCGCATCGAGCAGGACCTCATGCCCCAGGTCCAGAGCAGAGCAGCTCAGGCGGCCCGCGAGCTGTATAAGACCCATGCCTCGAACGGCGGCGTGATCGGCATGCTGCTCAATGCCAGGTCGTTCGCGGACTTCCTCAGCATGACCAAGTACCTCGGAACCGTCCAGGATGCCAACATCTCGGCACTCGACGACCTCCATGCCCTCGAAGACGAGCTCAACGCAAAACTCGAGGAGCTGAGCGCGGCCAAGGACGAGGTCGATTATGAGCTCGCCCGAGCGCGCGAGGCGCTCGGGACCGCGCAGTCCGCCGCCGCGAAGATCCAGTCCAAGGCGGACGCCGAGGACGCCGTCGAGGCGGAGATCGCACGCCAGGCGGCCGCGCAAGCCGAGCAGCTTCAGCAACAGCAAAATGCCGCCCAGGGAAACCAGACCGAGCCGGAAAGCGATCGGCAAGAATCCGCCCAACCCGCGCCGTCACCCGGGGACTCCGGCGAAACTACCCCTGAGCCCGATTCGGGCACCGGGGAGACGACCACCCCCACTCCCCCGGCGGTCACCTGGAAAACCGGCGTCGCGTCTTATTACGGTATCGGCGACGGCTTCATGGGCAGCACGACCGCCAACGGCGAGACGGTGACGGAGACGTCGATGGGCATCGCCATGCTCGACGTCCCCTTCGGGACACGCGTCGAGATCCGATATGGCGGCAGGTCCGTCATCGCCTACGTCAACGACCGCGGCCCCTACGTCCACGGTCGCGTCATCGATATGCAGCCCGCCGTCGCGCGGGCCCTGAACTTCCTGAGCGTGGGCGTCGGAACCGTGCAGTATCGGTTCCTCTAGGCCGAGTGCCCGCACCAAGCCCCCCATGCGACAAAATCGCCGCGGGCGCCAACTCAGCGCCCACGGCGATTCACTCGACGGGTCACATACCGTGGAGTCATCGCCCCGTCGGCGAAGTGGGTCAACCCCGTAGCAGTCCGACGACCTCGCCGGCAAGCGTGATGGTGCCCGCGGCGACGAACGGTTCCCGGGATGCGACGCAGGCCTCAACGGCACCGGGGACCGTCTCGCACACCGCGACCACGTCCTCGCGCGGGCGGCCGAGCTCCTCGAGCTTCCCACACACCAGCTCCGCGAGCTCGGCGGCGGGAAGCGCGCGATCGCTCGACGTGGCGCTCACCATGATGCGCGGAAACTCCGGAACGAGCACGTCGATGATTCCCGCGACATCCTTGTCGGAGAGGGCCGCGACGAGCAGGAGCGGCCTGCGGTCGCGGTCCGGCTCGACCTCCCTCACGGCGGAGATGAAATTCTCGCAACTCTGCGGATTGTGGCACGCATCGACCAAGATGAGGGGATCGGCCCGCACGACATCGAACCGACCTGGAATCGGGCATGAATCGAGCGAGTGCTCGAGCCGCTCGGCATCCAGCTCCCGACCGAGGTACCCCTCGGCGAGCGCGATCGCGCAGGCGGCGTTCTGGGGTTGATATGCGGGCTTGTGCATCGACACGCTGTAGGTCGCGCGCGCGGTGGCGGTGCCGAAGGCGACGATCCCGCCGATGCGGTCGGGAAATCCCGTCGTCTCATGGGAGACGACCCAAGGTTCGACCCCGCATTCCGCACAGCGCGCGTCCATCACCTGTTGAACCGATTCCTCGTGAGTCCCCTCTCCGAGGACCACCATGCGCCCGGGCTTGATGACGGCGGCTTTCTCGGCCGCGATCTGGGCGAGCGTATCGCCGAGGATGTGAGTGTGATCGAGCCCGATGCCGGTGATCGCGACGGCGACGGGATCCGTGGCGGAAGTGGCGTCCCAACGCCCACCGAGACCGACCTCGAGAACCGCCGCATCGACGCCGGCCTCGGCGAAGACGACCATCGCGGCGGCGGTGAGCAGGTCGAAGGGGGTGATGGTGTACGTCGGGTCGCCCGATGCGATGCGGCGGGCGTTCACCCTTCGCCCGGCTTCCGCTGCGGCGGAGACGCCATGGGCGAACTCGGACGGGCTCACGACGGACCCGGACACCTCCATGCGCTCCTCGTAACGGACGAGCTGCGGAGACGTGTAGAGGGCGGTGCGCACACCCTCGCCATTGAGGATGGCGGCCGTGAACCTGGTCGTAGAGGTCTTCCCGTTCGTGCCCGCGACCTGGATGCAATCGAAATGGCGATCGGGCCGCCCGAGCTCGTCGAGCATATCGACGACCGTCTCGAGCAAGGGGCCCGCCTCCCCGGCGATCTTGCCGGTATCCGCCGCGATGGAAACGGCGTCCCCGTATGCGAGCTCCTCGAATTCGAACGGGACCGTATAACTTCCCCCGCGCCTCATCGGCACCCCCCTATTCACGGCCGACGCGGCCATACACGAACCAATACGCGGCGGCGATTGCCAAGACGAATGCCCTGCCGCGCGTGAGACGGGTTTTCGCGAACCCGATGTGCACGAACGCCTCTTGCGTTTTCGCCGGCGGGAGCATCACCGTCCCGGTCTCG
Organism: uncultured Collinsella sp.; assembly: GCA_963560155.1. Classification (GTDB taxonomy): domain Bacteria; phylum Actinomycetota; class Coriobacteriia; order Coriobacteriales; family Coriobacteriaceae; genus Collinsella. The sequence goes on along the minus strand of CAUWMY010000003.1, from coordinate 61,588 downwards.
GAATCAGCCATTTCTTCCCTCTTCTCCCATGCCCATCACAGAATGAACCCCGCCGCGGGCCGCGACGGGGTTCAGGTGGCCGTGCCGTCGGTTACTCGAAATCAGCGAGCTGCGCCTTGACCGCGGCGATGGTCTCGGTGAGCTCGGCGGCGCGCTCGCGCTTCTTGGCGACGACCTCGGGCGCGGCCTTGGCGATGAAGCCCTCATTGCCCAGGGTGCGCTCGGCGGCGGCGAGCTCTTTCTCGGCGGCGGCGAGATCCTTCTCCATGCGGGCGCGCTCGGCCTCGAAGTCGACGAGGTCGCCCATGACGACGTAAGCGTTGAAGTCCGGACCGGCGAGGGCGATGGCCTTCTCCGGCTTCTGGAACTCCTCCGCCATATAGACGCCGAGTTCGCTCACGTTCGCCAGGTCGCGGATGAAGTCCGCCATGCCGACGATGGCCTCGGCCACCTCGGCGTTGGCGGCCTTGATCTCGCAGCGAAGCTCCTGCTTGGGCGAGATGCGGTAACGGGCGCGGCTCGCGCGGACATCGGTGACGGCAGCGCGCATGAGCTCGAAGGAACGCTCGGACTCCTCATCGATGAAGCGCTCGAAGGTCTCGGGCTCGGGCCAGGCGGCGACCATGAGGGCCTCGGCGCGCTCGATGGCGCCGTCCTCCCTCATATCCAACCAGCTGGCGGGCATCTGATCCCAAATGGCCTCGGTGACGAACGGCATGAGCGGGTGCATGAGGCGCATGCTGGCGTCGAGCACGAAGATCAGGTTGCGCTGGGCCTGCAGGCGGGCATCATCGTCCTTGAGACGGGTCTTGGTGACCTCGACGTACCAGTCGCACACCTCGTTCCAGAAGAAGTTCTGGACGCCGCGCGCCATCTCGCCGAACGTGTACTGCTCGATACCCTCGGTGACCATGCGCACGGCCTTGGCGAGACGGCTGAACATCCAGGCATCGGCCGCGGTCTCGGCGACGGGCTCGCCGGGGGTGTAGCCCTCCATGTTCATGAGCAGGAAGCGGCTCGCGTTCCAGATCTTGGTGACGAAGGCGCGAGCCTGCTCAGTGCGCGGGCTGCCCTTGAGTTCCTTCGTCTTCTTGTCGATGTCGGCGTCGAACTTGACGTCCTGGTTGGTGGTGCACAGCGTGAGCAGGTTGAAGCGCATCGCGTCCGCGCCGTACATGTCGATGAGGTCCATGGGGTTCACGCCGTTGCCCTTGGACTTGGACATGCGGCTGCCGTCCTTGGCGAGGATCGTGGGGTAGATCACCACGTCATGGAACGGAACCTCATCGAGGAAGTACAGCGAGCTCATGATCATGCGGGCGACCCATAGCGCGATGATGTCGCGCGCGGTGACGAGCGCCGTGGTGGGATGGTGCCCCTCGAGCTGCTCGGGATGCTGCGGCCAGCCCTGCGTGGCGAAGGTCCACAGCTGGGAGGAGAACCAGGTGTCGAGCACGTTCTCGTCCTGATGCACGTGGGTGGAGCCGCACTTAGGGCAGACCGTCACGTCCTCCATGCAGGCGTCCTCCCAACCGCACTCCTCGCAATAGAAGACGGGGATGCGGTGGCCCCACCAGAGCTGACGGGAGATGCACCAGTCTTTCAGGTTCTCCATCCACGTGGTGTAGGTGTCGGTCCAACGCGCCGGGTGGAAGGTCACGCGGCCATCCTGGACGGCCTTGAGCGCGGGCTCCTTGAGCTTGTCCACGGCGACGAACCACTGCTCGGAGAGCCACGGCTCGAGCGTGTTGTCGCAGCGGTAACAGTGCATGACGGAGTGATCGTGCTCCTCGATATGGTCGAGCAGGCCATGCTCCTCGAACCAGGCGACGACCGCCTCGCGGCACTCGTCGCGGGTCATGCCGGTGAACTCGCCGTAGCCCTCGACCACGACCGCGTGCTCGTCGAAGATGTTGATCTGGGACAGGTCGTGAGCCTGACCCATGGCGTAGTCGTTGGGGTCGTGGGCCGGGGTGACCTTGACGAAACCCGTGCCGAAGTTGGGATCGACGTGCCAGTCATCAAAGATCGGGATCTCACGGTCAACGATGGGGAGCTTCACCGTCTTGCCCACAAACGCGGCCTTCTCGGGGTCCTTGCTGGACACGGCGATACCGGTGTCGCCCAGCATGGTCTCGGGACGCGTAGTGGCGACGACGATGTACTCCTGACCGTTCACGGGCTCGGTGAGCGGGTAGCGCAGGTGCCACAGATGGCCCTTTTCGTCCTTGTACTCCGCCTCGTCGTCGGAGATGGCGGTAGTGCAGTTGGGGCACCAGTTGACGATGCGCTTGCCGCGGTAGATCAGGCCATCGTGGTACCAGTCGCAGAAGACCTTGCGGACCGCCTCGGCGTACTCGTCGTCCATGGTGAAGCGCTCGCCGTCGAAGTCCACAGAGCACCCCATGCGCTTGATCTGCTCGACGATGGTGCCGCCGTACTCGTGGGTCCAGTCCCAGCAGGCGTCGATGAACTTGTCACGCCCGATCTCCAGGCGGGAGACGCCCTCGGATTTCAGCTTCTTGTCAACCTTTGTCTGCGTGGCGATACCGGCATGGTCCGTGCCGAGGATCCAGCGCGTGGAGCGACCGCGCATGCGCGCCATACGCACGATGGCGTCCTGGATGGAGTCATCGGTGGCGTGGCCCATGTGCAGGATACCCGTGACATTGGGCGGCGGGATGGTGACGGTGCAGTCACCCACGCCCTCGCGGCGCTTGTAATAGCCACCATCGAGCCATTTCTGCAGGATCGCCGGCTCGTTGACCGCCGGATCGTAGTTCTTGGGCATCTCTTCTGTCATGAGTGTCCTTCCTATGGATGCGTTAATCGAGATCGATGTCGGAGCCGGCATAGATGCGCTGGGGCTGCTCCTCACCGCGGACCGCGGCGGCGGTGACCACCACACGGAACACCCCCTCCTCGCTGGGCAGGTCGAACATCGTCTGCTGGAGCAGCTCCTCGCAGATGGAGCGGAGGCCGCGGGCGCCGGTCTTGCGGGCGAGCGCCTTCTTCGCGATCTCGTGCAGCGCATCGGACTCGAACTGCAAATCGACGCCCTCGAGCGCGAACATGCGACGGTACTGCTTCACGACGGCGTTTTTGGGCTCCGTCAGGATGCCCACCAGGTCGTCCTCGGACAGGGCCTGGGTCTGCGTGATGACCGGCGTGCGTCCGATGAACTCGGGAATCATGCCGAAGTTGTTGAGGTCCTCGGGCAGCACCTGCTTGAGGAGCACGTTCTCGTCCTTTGACGTGGGGCCGGCGATCTCGGAGTTGAAGCCGATGCCCTGGTTGCCCACGCGATCGGAGATGATCTTATCGAGCCCCACGAACGCGCCGCCGCAGATGAACAGGATGTTAGTGGTGTCGATCTGGAGCAGCTCCTGCTGAGGGTGCTTACGCCCGCCCGTGGGCGGGACGCTCGCGACCGTGCCCTCGAGGATCTTGAGGAGCGCCTGTTGCACACCCTCGCCGGAGACGTCGCGCGTGATGGAGAGGTTCTCCGCCTTGCGTGCGATCTTGTCGATCTCGTCGACGTAGATGATGCCGATCTGCGCGCGGTCGATGTCGCCGTCGGCGGCCGTGATGAGCTTGAGCAGGATGTTCTCGACGTCCTCGCCCACATAGCCGGCCTCGGTCAGCGCCGTGGCATCGGCGATGGCGAACGGGACCTCGAGCACGCGGGCGAGCGTCTGGGCGAGCAGCGTCTTTCCGGTGCCGGTGGGTCCGAGCAGCAAGATGTTGCTCTTCGCAAGCTCGACATCCTCGTCGACGGCGGCGTGGGCCCCCAGGGACCCCTCGGCGGAATCGCCCAGCAGGACGCGCCGATAATGGTTGTACACGGCAACGGACATGGCGCGCTTGGCGTCTTCCTGACCCATGACGTACTGGGACAGCGCATCGTAGATCTCGTGCGGGGTCGGCACGCGGGTGATGATGCGCTCGGCGGTCTCGCGCATGGTGGGGGCCGCGGCCTGCTCTTCCTCCATGCCCATATCGTCCATCAGATCGCCTTGGTTGGCATACGATCCGAACGCGCGCATCATCTCATCCTGAGCGAAGGACTGCTCCAGGATCTCGTTGCAAGCCTCGACGCACTCATCGCAGATGAACATGCCGTCATGGCCGCGGACGAGCTTGCGGACCTGCTCCTGGGTCTTCCCGCAGAACGAGCAGCGCACCTGGCCCTCTCCCTCCATGCCGGGGGTGCGGCCGAAATCGTCGCCCGCCATTAGCGCTCGCTCCCGGATTCGTTGCGGGAGGTCACGATGCGGTCGATGAGGCCGTACTCGAGGGCTTGCTCGGCACGCAGGTAGTTATCGCGCTCGGTGTCGCGCTCGACCTGGTCGAACGGCTTGCCGGTGCAATCGGCGAGGATCTGGTTCAGGGTGTCGCGGGTCTCGCGGATCTCGCGGGCCGCGATCTCGATCTCGGTCTGCTGGCCCTGGGCGCCGCCGCTCGGCTGATGGATCATGATCTTGGAGTGAGGCAGGCTGAAGCGCTTGCCCTTGGCGCCGGCGGCCAAAAGCACCGCCGCCATGGACGCCGCCATGCCCACGCAGATGGTGGAGACATCGGGCTTGATGTAGTTCATGGTGTCCAGGATGGCGAGACCGGAGTAGACCTCACCGCCGGGCGAGTTGATGTAGAGGGAGATGTCCTTCTCGGCATCCTGGCTCTCCAGGTGCAAGAGCTGCGCGATGACGAGGTTTGCCGTCACCGAGTTGACCTCCTCGCCGAGAAAGACGATGCGGTCGTTCAGGAGACGCGAATAGATGTCGTAGCTGCGCTCGCCGCGCGGCGTCTGCTCAATGACATAGGGCACGAGCGCGGAGTCGATGCGGTTGATCATATGGCTCCTTTCGGATAGAGCGCCACACGGGGTGACGCGAAGGGCGAGGTCGACCGATACGGGGCGGATCGAATCCGCCCAATAGAAACATACGGTGCCCTATCTCGACCTTGCGCGATGGGGCACCGTAAGAACTTCAGCCGTTCAGCTGCTTATGATACACGTTTTCGCGGACACAGATGCACATGCGCCGCGCGGGTGTGCGCGTGGGACCGCCTACTCGGCCTTGGCCTCGGCGGCGCGGGCAGCCTCGTCGACCTCGGTCACCTTGGCATTCTCGACCAGCCAGTCGACGGCCTTGGAACGACGGATGGAATCGCGGACAGCGGGCATGCGGCCATCGGACAGGAACTGGGCCTTGGAAGCCTCGACGTCCTCGACGCCGGCACGCTCGAACTCGCCGTTCACATCCTCATCGGTGACCTCGATCTTGAGCTCGCGGGCAAGGGCGTCGAGCGCAAGGGACTCGCGGGCGACGTCGTTTGCCTGACGGTGCAGGTCGGAGATGAACTCCTCGGAGCTGATGCGGTTGGCCTGCAGCCAGCCGTCCAGGCTCATGCCGCGGGCGGAGAGGCTCTGCAGGAAGTTCTGGCCGAGCTCCTGGAAGACGGACTGCTCGTAGTCCTCGTCCATCTCGTCGAGCTGGAGGCGCTCGGCGAGCTTGGCGACGCAGCGGTTCTCCTTGAGCTGGGGCAGCTGGGAGGCCTTGTCGGACTCGATCTCGAGCTTCACGGCGTCGCGCATGGCGTCCACGCCGTCGAAGCCGAAGTTGGTCTTCGCGAACTCATCGTTGAGCTCGGGGAGCTTGCGCTCCTTGACACCCTTGACGGTGACCTCGACAGAGGCCTCCTCGGCGCCCTCGACCTCGGGGGTCCAGGAGATGGTCTTGGTCTCGTCGACGTTCATGCCCAGCAGGCCCTCGTCGAACTCCTTGGGCAGGTTGCCGGAGCCCATGGCGATCATGCGGCCCTCGCCGGCGAGCGCATCGGCGTTGGCGATGTTCTTGATGTCGACGGTCACGTAGTCGGAAGCCTCGACGGCGCGCTCGACGTCCTCGAAGGTGGCGTGGTAGCCCATGAGCATATCGACCTGGTTGTCGATCTCGGCCTCGGTGACCTCCGCAGGGGGCATCTCGATCTCGACGGCGTCGTAAGAAGAGAGCTCGGCAGCCGGACGCAGGGCGAACTCGACGGTGTAGGTGTAGTCGGTGCCGTCGGCGCACAGGTCGATCTGCTGGTAATCGCCCTCCTTGACGGGGACGATGTCGAGCTCGTTGAGGACGTTGCCCTCGTTGGAGCCGATCAGCTCGTTGGTGGCCTGCGCGAGCACGGCCTCCTTGCCCAGGGCGGAGTCGATCACGGGACGCGGGGCCTTGCCGGCGCGGAAGCCGGGGAAGCGGTACTTCTTGGCGGCGTCCTTATAGGCCTTCTTGATGGCGGCGTCGACGTCGGCGGCCGGGATGGTGACCGTGGCGGTGAGCTTGGCGTCCTTCACGTCAGAAGTGATGTTCAACGTTCCTCCTCTAATACGCTCGGCAAGGGTTTGGGTGCCGATCCCTTTGATACCTTGTGTGCGCGACTGGTGCGGGCGAAAGGACTCGAACCTTCACGGGAAGCCCACTGGAACCTAAATCCAGCGCGTCTACCAATTCCGCCACGCCCGCAGCTGGTCACACAGGCGAACATAATAGCAAAAAGGCCGTTTTCGTGTACGTGAGCATAAAAGTGGACACATTGCCGCACCGACCCTGCACATCCATCGCATGCAGCGGCTCCCGCATGGGTACAGTATGAAAACAACAAACTTGTTGTCGCCTTGCTCCTTCTGCCCTCCGTCGCAAGGCACACGGAAGGCCCGTCGTGCGGGGAGGGATTGTTATGGAGCAAACGAAGCACACCGTCGTGTTGTCGGGGGCTACAGCCCTGCGCGCCCTGAGGCGCGAAAGGCGTATTTCAAGTGAGATCACGTGGGGCCCGGTCGAGCCGAACGAGCAAATCGATGCCATGAGGCGCGCAACATGCCTGTCCAGCCTCATCGATCTCGAAGATCTTGAGCGCCTCGGCGTCCTTGTTGAAAACGAGCAGATCGACCTTGCCGTCGCACACATCGCAAAGCGCACGGCAACCCCTCCCGTAATCGCCCATCGCATCGGAAACCATGGAGAGGGCGGGCTGATGCGCATAGCCAAAGAGCTGTATGCCCTATCTCCCGCCGCACTTACGCTCGACCTCGCCCGCGACTCATCGTTCGAAGGACTTCTCGCCTTGATGGAAGAGCTCTCCGGCAATTGGTCGTTACCTGAACGGCCCCTCGGAACCAACGAGCTAGAAGACAGTCTTGATTTCATTGATAAGCCGTGCGGCTACTACGAGAGCGCTCCCGTCCTCGATCTCGAAGAACTCCGGTCTTTTCATGCAGCAGCCACGCGCATGCGCGGCCGAAAGGCGGCAGAAACGGCAGCGAAATACGCGGTCGGGGGAAGCCGCTCGCCAATGGAAGCAATTATGAACTGCGTCTTCGCGCTCCCACATGAATACGGCGGACTCAACTGCAGGCCCGTCGAAACCAATCGAAAGATCGCAATGGACAAAACGGCGCACGCGCTCTCGGGCCTGCCCTACGTTATCGCGGATGCGTATCTGCCCCGGTTCAATACGATCTTGGAATACAACGGCTCATACCACGACGACGCAACAATCAGACGCCGTGACGAAGCCCGGACACTCGGACTTATGTCGATGGGCATCGACGTATACCGGCTCAACAGCGACCAGCTGAGAGACCCGAACGCGCTCGAGGCTATTGCGCGTATGATCTACCGAAGGTCGGGAAGATTTTTCAGGCCCAGGGCAAAGTGTTATCAACAAAAACACCTGCAATTACTCAACGGGCTTAGAAAAGCCTTTGGCCTGAATTAAATCAATGCCAAAAGACCGTGGTTAGAGGCCCCGATTGCCAAATTCGACCAAAGTGTAACCATCGGATGTCGAGTTTAGAGCCACCAAGCCAAAAATTTGAACGTTCGAAGCACTGACGTCCAACTTTGGCGCACCAATATCCAGAATATCTTCTAAATTGGCGGCAAATAAGATGGCAAGCAGCGCCCTTCGCCAGGCATCGGTCACACATCTGTCGAATTTGACAGTACGAACCAGGTCCGCGGGCGCGCGTTCAAGCGACCAAGGGGGCAAAGGCGTGCGAACCCCGGCCAGCCACAGAAACCGACATCTGACGCAAACTCCCGCCGATGAGACAAACGCTCCATCGGCGGGAGAACCAAAAGGTTAAATCAACTAAAAATGGTTACACGATACCCTGGGCCATCATGGCGTCGGCGACCTTCTTGAAGCCGGCGATGTTGGCGCCGACCATATAGTTGCCCTCATAACCGTACTCGGTGGCTGCATCGTCGCAGGCATGATAGATGCCGCGCATGATGCCCTCGAGCTTGGCGTCGACCTCTTCGAAGCTCCAGGACAGGTGCTCGGCGTTCTGGCTCATCTCCAGTCCGGAGGTCGCCACGCCGCCGGCGTTGGCCGCCTTGCCGGGCATGAACGCGACGCCGCTCTCGATGAGGTAGTTGGTGGCTTCGGTGGTCGTGGGCATGTTGGCGCCCTCTCCCACCACCTTGCAGCCGTTCGCCACGAGCGCCTGGGCGTCCTCGAGCAGAAGGGTGTTCTCACGCGCGCAGGGCAGTGCGATATCGCAGGGAAGCTGCCAGACGCCGCGGCCGTCCTCGGCATGCCACACGGCATTGGGACGGGCGTCGACATACAGGGCGAGGCTCACGCCGCGGTCGTTGCCGGAGCGCTTCTTGTTGTAGATGTCCTCAAGAACCTTGTAATCGATGCCCTCGGGATCCTCGATCCAGCCCTTGGTGTCGGAAGCGGCGATGACCTTGCCGCCGAGCTGGGTCGCCTTCTGGACGGCATAGATCGCCACGTTACCGGAGCCGTGCACCACGACGGTCTTGCCCTCGAAGGAGTCGTTGTGGCACTTGAGGTACTCATCCACGAAATAGACGAGGCCGTAGCCAGTCGCCTCGGTGCGGGCGAGCGAACCGCCGAAGGAGAGGCCCTTGCCGGTGAGCACGCCGGTCCACTCGTTCTTGAGGCGCTTGTACTGACCGAACATGTACGCGACCTCACGGCCGCCCACGCCCAGGTCGCCGGCCGGGACATCGGTGTTGGGGCCGATGTGGCGATAGAGCTCGGTCATGAAGGACTGGCAGAAGCGCATGATCTCGTTGTTGGACTTGCCCTTGGGGTCGAAGTCCGAGCCGCCCTTGCCGCCGCCCATGGGCAGCGTGGTGAGCGCGTTCTTGAAGATCTGCTCGAAACCGAGGAATTTGAGCATGCCGAGGGTGACGGATGCGTTGAATCGCAGACCGCCCTTGTACGGGCCGATGGCGGAGCTGTACTCCACGCGGAAACCGCGGTTGACCTGGCACTTGCCCTCGTCATCGATCCAGGGGACGCGGAACATGATCACGCGCTCGGGCTCCACGAGGCGCTCGAGCAGACCGGCGGCCTCATAGGCGGGATTGTCGTTGACAGCCGGGGCGATCGAGGTCAGGACCTCGTCGGCGGCCTGGATGAACTCGGGCTGGTCGGAATAACGCTCGTGCAGCTGGGCGATGACCCTATCGGTGTAGGTCATGATGATGCTCCTTCAAGGTGAGGCTCTCGTTGCGCTGCATATGGTACTACGGCCGAATAAAGCGAATATGGAGAAGACCCCCAAGTTTCGTGGCGGTTTCGGCGCGATGAACGCCCAATTGCGTCCGACCGTTGCCGAAGCGGCGCTCGTGCTCTATAATCGCTAACGCCTTGGGACAAGCAGGGTCATGGTACCCCAGCTGCTCAGCACCTTCGGGACGTGGCGCAGTTTGGTAGCGCGCCTGCTTTGGGAGCAGGATGTCGCAGGTTCAAATCCTGTCGTCCCGACCACATACGCGGGCGTAGTTCATCGGTAGAACCTCAGCCTTCCAAGCTGATGAGGCGGGTTCGACTCCCGTCGCCCGCTCCATGAATCGTTATAGGGCCCGGCGCCGTTGCGGTGCCGGGCCCTTCGCCATCAACAGGCGCCGTCGTCGAACCCGGCAGATCAGCTTGGAAGGCCGGCGACGCGATATGCGCGCAAAAAGGGAGCCGGGCGCGTCATCGGTTCACCAAGAGCAGCCTGCTCGCATCGAAATGCAGGCGCAACGTCTCACCTGCCTCGGGCAGGGAGCCCATGGGCGCATCGAGGACGTCGACCTTCCATTGGATGCGGGACCGCGACCCCCCGAGCGGCGGCTCGAGGAGCACCAGTCGCTCGAATCGCGCATCGCTCACGCGCGCCACGTGCAGATCGAAGCTGTTGCGCCCGAGCTCGCCTGCCGCGCGAACACGGTCGCGGTGGATATGCCGAGCGCGGACGCCGAGGTAGGCCACGTCATCGGGGACCTCGCGGCCCATGTCGAACGTCATGCCCCAATCGATCGCCTCGACCACCGTGTCAGACACCTTGCGGGCCCGTGAGGTGTTCTTGCAGCCCGTGAGCCTCATGCCCGCCAGCGTTTGCGGGCGCGCCATCAACTCCCCTGCCGTCCCACTCTCCTCCACGCGGCCGCTATGCATCACGCAGATGCGGTCGCACAGGCGGCACGCCTCGTCGATATCGTGGCTCACGTAGAGCACCGTACGGTCCACCACGGAGAACACGTCGAGCAGGTTCTGCTCGAGCGCGCTCTTGAGATATGAGTCCAACGCCGAGAACGGCTCGTCGAACATGAGGATCCCCGGACGAGCGGCGAGCATGCGGGCAAGCGCGACGCGCTGCTGCTGGCCGCCGGACAGCTGGGTGGGGAAACGGTCCGCAAAGGCGGAGACGCCGAAGATCTCGAGGAACCGCAGTGCTCGAGACTCGCGCCTCGCAGCCTCCCCGTCCATGCGGCCGCCCAGTCCGAGCAGCGGCCCCGCCATGCCGGCGCATACGTTCTCGAGCACCGTCATATGCGGGAACAACTGGTAATTCTGGAACAGCAGGGCCGTCTTTCGCTCCTGCGGCGAGAGGTTCACCCCCGCCTCGGAATCGAAGAAGGTCACGCCGTTCACCACGATGCGGCCCTCGTCCGGGGTCTCCACACCGGCGATGCAGCGCAGCGTGAGGCTCTTACCGCACCCGGATGCCCCGAGCAGGGCCACGCGCTCCTCCCCCGCCTCCAAGGCGACGTCGAGCGCAAAACCCGGGTACCGTTTCTTGATCTCCATGCTCAGGCTCATGCCGCACCGTCCTCAAACAGCTCACGCAGGGCGGACAGGTCGATGGCAGCCGCATCTCCGCCCGTCGAATCCAAATCGTCGACGACCATGTCCGCATCGGAACTCGTGACAGCCGCCGCGCGGGACCCGTCGGCACCCGCCGCAGCGCCCGCCGAAAAACGGGCGAGGGCATGGTTGTGCGCCTTCCCTCGCACTCCCCTGCGCGCGGCGGCCCCGATATGTGCACCGTCGCGGTACCCCTGATGGCGCGCGGTATACGCGTTTATGCCCCAGACCACCAGGAAGCTGAACGCGATCACGACCATCACCCAAAACAGGGCCACGGCGGTATTGCCGCCCATCCATTCGAAGTAGATCGCGATGGGAATCGTCTGGGTGATACCCGCGTAGTTACCGGCGAAAAACAGCGTGCAGCCGAACTCGCCCATAGCTCGGGCAAAGGCGAGCACGGTTCCGGCCGCGATGGAGGGCCAGGCGAGCGGCATCATGAGCCTGCTAAAGATACGCACCTCAGACCAGCCGAGCGTGCGGGCGGCGTCGATCATGCGCCCGTCGAGCGACTCGAATGCGCCGAGGGCCGTGCGGTACACGAGCGGAAAGCTCACCACGATGGCCGAGATGACCGCCGCCTCCCACGTGAAGACGATCGAGATGCCGTGCGCTATGAGCCAGCGACCCACGGCCGTGGATTGCCCGAACAGCATGAGCAGCAGGAAGCCGCAGACCGTGGGGGGCAACACCATCGGGATGGTGAAGACCGAATCGAGGACGCCCTTGAGACGACTCGACGTGCCCATGACGCGCCATGCGGCGAACAGCCCCAACGCGAAGGAGATGCCCAGCGCCAGGCCGCTGGTCTTGAGCGAAACCCAAAATGGGCGGTAATCGATGGACGAGAAGAAGGCGAGGGCCTCTCCGCCAACACCCGGGTCGTCTTTTGCGACCACGTTGCCCGCATCGACAACCTGGGCGAAATCGCACCACAACACGCCGTCGCCCAAATCGACGCCGACGGCACGCGCCGCGTCCAAACCGGCATCGCCCTCCTCGGCATTCGCCAATGTCACAGTCACATAGCGCGCGCCGTCATCGCCACGCGCATCGAAGCGATACCGGAAGGCGCCGGACACGCACTCGGAATCCGCCACGAGCCTGAGGGGCACCACTCCCTCCGAGAGCACAGCGCCGCCCATGCTGCCGGCCTCGTCGAGCGCGCAAACCATCGACCACAGGGCGGATAGGTCCGCACCGCTCGGGTCCTCGAGATCGAACGTTGCCGCGACCTCGCGATCGACGTGCAGGAGCACCTCGCCGGGCGCGCGGACAACCACCAGGCCGGCAGAATCCGAGATCGGAAGTCGATAACCCTCGGGCGCACCCTCGAAAGCACGGGCCGTGCCTTTGGCGAGGCGCTCGAATCCGATGATGCCAAACGAGGCGCCATCCACTCGAGAGGAGCCTTCTGCGGCGATCTCCACGGTCTGTTGTTCGGGAGCCTCGAGCACCGTCGAGGCCGCCATGACGGAGACCGGCATCGCAGAGGCGACGATCATCAGCACGCACGATACGATCGCGACAAGGGCCGGAACGCCTGGACGAGCCGAGCGGCCGTTGACGAATGGCCGAACCGTGCCGGCCTGTCGCACGACGCCGCCCGTGCAGCTCCCGCAAAGATCCCTGTTGCCTCGGCCCATGCCCATATGGCCGCTCCTACCCTCGACACGAAAAAGGGCGGTCACCGGGACCGCCCTCGAACCTACGCATAACACGCGCCCCCGGCATCAGTATGCCAGAGGCGCGCGGGGAAGCACTTATGCAACCAGCTCGAAGCCGTACTTGGCCCAAACCTTCTGAGCCTCGGCGTCGTTCATGCAGAAGTCGAGGAAGTCGGCCGCCGCTTCGGCATGCTCGCTCGAGGCGGAGACGGCACCGGGGTAGACGATGGGCTTATGGGTGCCCTCGGGGCAGACGAAAGCCTGCTCGATGCCGTCGTAGCGGAAGATGTCGGAACTGTAGACAAAGCCGATGGTCGCATCGCCGGTGGAGACGTACTTGGCGGCGGTGCCCACCTTGTCGGCCAGGGCGACGCGGTCGGCGAACTCGGGCGCGTACTCGCCGTCGTCACCGGCGGCGCCGGTATACAGGCCGATGGTGCTCAGGGCCTGGTTGGCGTACTTGCCGGCCGGGACGGTCACGGCATCGCCGATGGCGACCTTGCCCTCGATGTTCTTCACATCCTCGAGCGAGGCGATCTCGACGTCGGAACCCTCCGCCTTCACGACCACCAGATCGTTCACGAACATGTCGAGGCGCGTGGCCTCGTCGACGAGCTCACCCGCGACGGCATCGTCCATGGTGCCCTTGGAGGCGGTGATCAGGGCGTCGGCCTGGGCTCCGGCGCGCATCTGCTCGATGAGATCGCCGGATGCCTTGAACTGGGTGTCGGCGAACGTCACACCGGTCTTCTCGGTGTAGAGGGCCTGAACCTCGGGCATGGCCTTCTCGAGTGAATTGGCTGCGAAGATCTGCAGCTCGACGGCCTTGGCGGGAGCTGACCCCTCGACGGAGGCGGCGGTATCGGCGGGCTTGGCGCCGCAGCCGGCGAGCGTGCCGGCGAGCAGGGCGGTGAGACCGAATGCGACAAGCGAGCGGCGCGACACGGCGCGGGCGGGCGTGTTGAACGTCTTTTCCATCTTTGCGGTCCTCCTACAACCGTCTCAATTTGTACCTGTCCCTAAGTGGAACAAATGGGATATCCACGTGAACGCGACCCTGATCGAGCGCGAGCATGAAAGAAGGGGCGCAGCCGGGCCGGCCCCCTTCGAGTCGATCATATTATATTCGTTCGAGAATAATTCTCTACCGAGAATAATGATTTAATGCCCACCACCGGCTGCCATCTTCATGGCGTGCTCGAGTTGGTCGGACACGGCCTCCCAACATTCCCGCGCGGCCTTGGTGGAGCCAGGGAAATTGATGACGAGCGCCAGGCGACCGGTGAACGATCCATCCGAGCCGCGCACCAGGCGCTGCATGCAACGAGCGCGCGAGAGCATGGCACGACGGGTCTTTGCAAGCGAATACGCGCGGATCGCCTCGGCGATGCCGGGCACGTCGCGCTCGCACACCACGGCCGTTGCCTCGGGCGTCACATCGCGGGCAGACAGGCCCGTGCCCCCGCAGGTCAGGACGATATCCGCACCGAGCTCATCGGTCGCCGCGCGGATGGCGTCCGAGATGTCGCGCGCGTCATCGCAAACCACCACGTGAGAGACGGCATGCCAGCCCATGCCCTCGATGAGCCCGACAAGCGCGGAGCCGGCCTCATCCTGCTCGATGGTGCGCGTATCGGAGCAGGTCACGATCGCGAACTTGATATCCATGGAAACCCCCTTCGGCGCCGACGCCCCCGTCGGGCGCGTCGTTTGGAACATGAGGACGGGCAGACGTCGCCCTTTTCGAAGAACGGAGCCCGCGCCGTCCGCACGAGGCAGACGGACTACAGGACCGTGCCCTCGGGCACGTCGTAGCGCAAGACGGCGACGGTCTCCCCTGCCTCAACGCGACCGGCATCCTCATCGAGCATGACCAGGCAGTTGCCCCGGTGCAGGTCCACGAGCAAGGCCGAGTTCTGCGTGGGCGCCTGCATCACCTCGAGCTCGCCATCGGCACCGGCTCGCTCCACGCGCGCACGGTTGTACGCGGCGCGGCCCGCGCGCTTCTTGATGTCATGGGTGGCGCGGGCCTCCTGAACGGGGCGCGCGAGCTCCGCATGCCCCATCATCTTGCGCAGCGCCGGGCGCACGAACAACTCAAAGCCCACGAACGCGCCGGCGGGATTGCCCGAAAGGCCGAAAAACGGCGTCTCGCCCAGCAGACCGAAGGTCACGGCCTTGCCCGGCTTGATGGAGACGCGGTCGAAGAGGACCTCGCCCTCGCGCTCGATGAGCGCCGTCACATAGTCGTAATCGCCGGCGGACGCGCCGCCGGACGTCACCACGACATCGCACTCAGACGCCGCACGACGGACGAGCTCGCAGATACGCTCCTCGTCGTCGGGTGCGATGCCGTAGAACACGGGCTCGGCGCCCGCCTCGCGGGCCGACGCCATGAGCGCGGGACCGTTGACATCTCTGATCTGGCCGCGCACGGGAACCGCACCGGCATCGACGAGCTCGGTTCCGAGCGAGATGATGCCCACGCGCGGGGCGCGATGCACCGGCACGAGCGCATGGCCGGCATTGGCAAGCAGGCCCGCGCCCGCCGGCGTCACGACCTCGCCGGCGGCCATGACCACATCGCCCGCACGGGCCTCGAGACCCGCGGCGCGCACATTCTCACCGGGCTTTGCCGGCGCGGCGAACGACACGCGCGAGCCCTCGTTGCCGTCGCCCTCGAGCACCTCGACGACCTCGTACTTCACCACGGCATCCAGGCCCTCGGGCACTGGCGCGCCCGTCATGATGCGCACGGTCTGGCCGCGGCCGACCTCGCCCTCGAAGACATGGCCGGCCGCCTCGTGACCCACGACGTCGAGCACGACGGGGCCGTCGGCCGTGGCGGCGGCGAGGTCGGCGGCATGCAGGGCATAGCCGTCCATGGCGCTGTTGGCGAAGGGCGCCAGATCGATGTCGGTCTCGATGTCGGCCGCCAGCGGCAGCCCCGCGGCCTGCCACGCCGGCACCTCGCGAACCTCGGTGGAGCGTATGAATCCGAGCACGATGCGACGCGCCTCCTCGACGGGAATCATGTTCGCATCGGGATTCTTTCCGCGAGCCATACCTCGCCCCTTCCCTCGTTTTGACGCGCCATCCACCGTCGTTCATCCGACGTGATATGCGCGCCCGTATATTCTCAATAGAGAATAGTGTATGCACCGCCGTTTGCCTATGGACAAGACGTTCACCCACGCAAAGCCCCGACGGCCAAGGGGCGTATACTGGACGCATTTGACGGAAACGAAATCAAAGGGAGGCACCATGCCCAAGCGCATGCTCGAAACGGCTCAGAAAGAGCTCAAGCGCGGTGCCCACGGCGCGGGCGCGCAGGCGCGTCGGGGCGCGGGCAACGCCTGTGCGAGCGCGCGCGTATTGGCGCTCAGCATCCTCGCCTCGGCCCTCATGGGCGTCGCGGGTTGGGCGTTCCTCACCGCCCTCGACATGGCCACCAAGACGCGCGAAGCCCACCTATGGCTGTTCGCCCTGCTCCCATTCGTAAACATCGCCACCGCCTGGCTCTACCGCAACCATGGCCTGCGCGCGCAACGCGGCAACAACCTCGTCATCGACAGCACCATCACCGGCACGCCGATCCACGTGCGCATGGCCCCGCTCACCTTCCTGTGCTCCACCGCAACGCACCTGGCCGGCGGCTCTGCCGGACGAGAGGGCGCCGCGGTGCAGATGGGCGGCACCATCGCGAGCAACGTGGCGAGCCTGTTCCACGTGGAGGGCCACGATCGCCGCGACCTCATGATGGCCGGCATCTCCGCGGCGTTCGGCGCCGCGTTCGGCACCCCGCTTGCCGGCGCGTTCTTCGGCATGGAGATGTGCTTCGTGGGCAAAATCGACTACAGTGCCGCGCTCTACTGCCTGACCGGATCGTTCGTCGGCAACGCCGTGAGCCGCGTGCTGGGAAGTCACTTCGTCTTCCAATCCATCGCACGCGTTCCGGCGATGGACGCGCGCACCCTCGCCATCGTCATCGCCGCCGCCGTGGCGTTCGGCCTGGCGGCCCGACTGTTCACCCTCTGCATCCGCACGGTCAAGCGCCTGTACGCACGCCTCTTCACCAACTACCTGGCGGCCGCCGCGACCGGCGGCATCGTGCTCGCCGTGCTGTTCTTGTGCCTCGGCATGGCCCCCTACGCCGGCCTATCCGAATGGATGGTCGGAGCGGCATTCCGAGGCGAGACCACCCTCGCCGACCCGATCGCCAAGCTCGGCATGACCGCGCTCACCGTTGGCGCGGGCCTGCAGGGCGGCGAGGTCACGCCGCTGTTCGGCATCGGCGCATCCCTGGGCGGATGGATCGGCCAGGCCACCATGGGCGACCCGAGCCTCGTGGCGGCACTCGGGATGCTCGGCGTGTTCGGCGCGGCGCTCAACGTGCCCATCACCACCATCATGCTTGGGATCGATATGTTTGGCGCCCAGGCCGCTGGGTATTTTGTCATCGTGGGCTTTGTGAGCTATCTCGTGGCGGGGCACGCGGCCGTGTACCCGGCACAGCGCATCGTGACCCCCAAGCGAAGGGGACTCAAGGACGACGCCGCCCTTACCGTCGAAGGCGCCCTCGAGCGCCATCGCCGCGAACTCGAGGAGCTGATGGACGAATGAACATGAACCGCATGGACGCCCTCGGGCGAGTGCTGATCGTGGTGAATCCAGCGGCGCAAAGCGGTGCCGCGGCGGGAGCGGCCGAACGCCTCAAGCGATTCCTCACCATGTACTGCCATCGCGAGGCCTTCGACATCGCGCAAACCGAGCGCCCGCGCCATGCGACCGAGATCGCGGCCGGTGCGGCGGGATACGACACCGTCATAGCGCTCGGCGGCGACGGCGTGGTGCACGAGGTCGCCTGCGGTCTCATGCGCATCGAGGAGGGCAGGCGCCCCACCCTCGGCGTGATTCCCGTGGGCTCGGGCAACGATTTCGCACGGACGCTTGGCCTCACCGACGTCGCAGATGTCTCGGGCACGGATTTCTCCCCGCTTTTGACGAGTTCGGCGGCGCCCATCGACGTGCTCGAAATCACCTGCCGCTCCCATACCGGCGGAGCGACCCGCACATGGACGGAATACGCGGTGCAGACCATCTCGTTCGGCCTCGACGCCGCCATCGCCATCGACACGCATGCCATGCGCAAAATCACGGGCCTGACCGGCGCCCCGCTCTATCTGGCAAGCGGCCTCAAGGCATTCGGGCGCGGCTACCGCGACTTCCCCGCCCATGTCCGCTTCGACGGCGGCGCCGAGAAGCGCGTCCGCGCGATCATATTCGCGATTCAAAACGGCCCGACCTACGGCTCCGGCTTTCGCATCTGCCCGCAAGCGGACCCCTGCGATGGATTGCTCGACGTGTGCTACGCCACCGGCCCGGTGCCGCGCGCGGTGGCATTGCCCGTCTTTCTCTCGGCTAAAAACGGGAAGCACACGCACAACCCGCATGTGCACCTGCAGCGCGCAAAACGCGTCGACCTCGTATTTCCGAGCCCGACCTATCCCATCCAACTCGACGGCGAGCACGTGGGTGCAGCTGAGATGTCAATCGAGGTGCTCCCCTCGGCGCTCAGCGTGCTCTGGCCGAGGTAGCCGCCACCTCGATCACTCGCTCCCGTCACAGCGCCTGCGCGCCGCCTTGATCCGTGCCCGATGACGCTTATCGGCGAGCCGTCGGGCCTTGGCCGCCTTGCCGGGCTTCGTCGCCACGCGCTTCTTGGAAGGACGCGCCCTGCGGGTGAGTTCCTCTTTGAGCTTGCGCAGGCAGTTCGCCCTATTCTGAAACTGGCTTCGGCTCTCACGCGCCGTGACCACGATGCCGCTCGGAACATGGCGCATGCGCACCGCGGAATCCGTGGTATTCACGCCCTGACCTCCGGGTCCAGATGACCGAAAAGCCTGGATATCGCAATCGCGCGCGAGCTCGTCGACCGGCATCGACGCCCATTTGGCATAACGCTCGCGAGAAACCCGCGCATCATCCATTTCGAGTGCCCCCTTCCAGCGACGCGGCGCGGGCCCATGCGACCGACCCAAAAGGACGGCCTAGAGCCCCTGGCGCTCCAGCCAAACGAGCACGTCGCGATGAACCTCGTCCTTGACGGGCTCGTTCAAGATCTCATGGCGCATGCCGGGGTAAAGCTTCTCGGTCACGCTCTCAACGCCCGCCTTGCGATACATCTCCGCCGCACGGTGGACGCCGGCGCCGCACTCGCCCACCGGATCCTGATCGCCGGACACGAACAGCAGCGGCAGCGCATGCGGGACCCTGCGTGCCAAACGCAGATCCGTGGCGTCGGACACCAAGCTCGTCAGCACGTGGTATGCGCCGACGGTGAACTTCTGGCCGCACAGGGGGTCGCGCTGGTATTCCGCGATGACCTCGGGATCGGTGGCGAGCCAGTCCAGGTCGGTCTCGGCGTCCTTGATGGCCCTGCCGTAGCCGCCGGCACCCATTCCGTCGACGAGCTCGCTCACGTAGCGCTCGCCGTGCTTTTTGGCCAATGAACTCGTAAGGGCCTTGCCCGCCGCCGAAAGGGGACGGGGCTGATGACCGGTGCCGCACAGGACGGCGGCACGCACGCCAAAGGCATGGCGGGTCAGGAACACGCGGGTGACGAAGCTTCCCATGGAGTGACCGAAGATCACGTACGGGATGCCGCTCACCCGCATGTCGCAGCGCTGAGACAGGCGCTCTAGGGCGAGCTCGCGCAGCGTCTGCACATCGGCGACGAGCACGTCCTCGCCGACCTCGAGCGGCATGTGACCCAAGTCCTCGGCGCTCGAGACGCTCTTACCATGACCGATATGATCGTTCGCGCAAACGGCGAAACCCTGCTCGCAGAGGAAGGCGGCAAAGCCCTCGTAGCGCTCCACGTGCTCGGACATGCCATGCACGATCTGGACAAGCCCACGGGGCGCCTCGCCCCCAGAGGCGACCTCGTCGGGCTCCCACATGAGGGCGCGCACCGTGGAGGTGTTGTCGCGGCTGGCATAGGTGATGGTCGTGGTCTTCATCGCGGGCTCTCCGGGTCGGGGTATGGTCTCATGGCGCGTACGCGCATCCCGGCTCTTGTACCCAAATGTCCGCAAGCGGGGGCGACTCGACCGCGAGCGGGCCGGGCCATCGACAAACGGCAGCCGATACGAAAGCACCCTCGAACGGAAACCATCCAATCGAGGGTGCGGACCATGTCGAATCGGCTAGACGCAGATGCGGAACTCGCTCATGGGAATAGTCCGGGCCTCACGGGCGGATGCCGCGGCGATCTCGTCCGCGGCGTAACCCACGGTGAGCATATGCACCGGGTACAGGTCGGCGGGCAACCCGAACTCATCGATGGCCACGCGCGGGTCGAAATGGCAGACCCAGCAGGTGGAAAGCCCAAGGTCCTCGGCCTGCATCATCATCTGGTCGACCACGATGCTCGTGTCGATGTCGCCCGAGCTCATCTGGTCGTACTTGCGTACCCAAGCCGTGTCGACCTTCTCGCACACCATCAGGACGACCGGCGCGCCGAACACGCTGCCGTCCTTGGCGAGGTGTTTGGCCACTTTAGCCGCCTTCTCGCGCAGGGCGTCCGTGTCGCACACGAGCACGCGACTCGGGTGCTTGTTGCAGGCGGACGGGGCGATGCGACCGGCCTCCAGAATCGCGGAGAGCTTCTCGGGCTCGATCGCGCGCTCCTCATAGCTGCGGCAGGAATATCGGGAACGGGTCAGTTCTGCAAAAGACATGCGTCTCTCCTTCGATGGTCGGCGCTACAGGTACTTGCGCCAGTCGTCCTCTTCCTCATCATCCTCTTCAGCGGCAGAGGCGGCCTGCTCGGCGGCACGGCGCTCGGCGAGGGCGTCGGCGAAGCTCACCTGATTCCTCTCGGGGAAGGTCGAGAGCGCATGCTCGAAGCACGCGAGATGCTCGTTGAAGCGATCGCGCGGGACGGCGAAGATCGCGAGCTCGATGCCATGGGAACCCGATGCCAGCTCCTCGCGGAACAGCTCGGAAACGAGCTCGGGTTCCCAGCCGAAGACCCCGCAGCCCCAAGCGCCCAGCACGACCTGCTTGTGGCCCAGCGCATCGACGATGTCGAGGGCGAAGCGAATGCGCTCGCGCATGGCGCGGACGAGGGTGGCATCGTCGACCTTGTACTCCTCGCGGGCTCGGCACGCATTGGGCGCGGCCACCACGAGCACATCGGCGTAGGCGTGAATCTTCTCACGGCAGAAGCGCACCTTGGGAACGACGAGCGCGCGATTGCGGTAGAGATCGCAGTTGATGTTGCGACGGCGATTCTCGCCGTACCAGTCGCCCTGCTTTTCAAGCACGTTGTACAGGAACGACTCGGCGCACAGGGCCTCCTCCTGCGCCCAGGAGCCGCGGATGTAACCGCCGCCCGGGCTAGTGAACGAGGCGAAGTCGAGGACCGCCAGGTCGCAGAACTCGGCACGGCCGCGGCCGTTCTCAAGAATCGCCGCCACGGCGTCGGCGGCCATGACACGGACCTCGGGCACGCGGCCCTCGACCTCGGACGTGACGGGGGCCTCGAGACGCTGGACGCCGGCGAGGCTGCGCTCTATCTCCTTGCCAAAGCGGGCAGCCATCTGCTCGGTATGGCGCTGCGCCTTCTCGGCGCGTGCCTGCTTCTTGGGATTGGACTTGCGATCTGCCATTCTCGTCTCCTTACAGACCGGCGAGCGCCTGCTCGACGTCTGCGATCAGGTCCTCGGTGCTCTCGATGCCGCACGACAGGCGCACCATGTCGGGGGCGATGCCGCAGGCTTCGAGCTCGGCGTCGTTCATCTGGCGGTGCGTGGCGTTGGCCGGATGCAGGCAGCAGGTGCGGGCGTCCGCCACGTGCGTGGCGATCTGCGCGATCTTGAGGCTCTTCATGAACTGCTCGGCAGCCGCTCGACCGCCGTTGAACCCAAAGCTCACCACGCCGCATGAGCCGTCCGGCAGGTACTTCCGCGCGAGATCGTAGTACTCGTCACCGGGAAGACCGGGATAGCGCACGAAGCGCACGGCCGGATGACCGGCGAGGAACTCCGCCATGGCCTGGCCGTTCTTGCAGTGCTGGGGCATGCGCACGTGCAGGCTCTCCAGGCCGAGGTTCAGCAGGTAGGCGTTTTGGGGGCTCTGGATGGAGCCGAAGTCGCGCATGAGCTGAGCGGTCGCCTTGGTGATGAAGGCGCCCTCGAGACCGAAGCGCTCGGTGTAAACGACGCCGTGATAGGACTCGTCGGGGGTGGTGAGGCCGGGGAACTTATCGGCGTGCGCGGTCCAATCGAACTTGCCGGAGTCCACGATGGCGCCGCCCACGGCCGCTCCGTGACCGTCCATGTACTTGGTGGTGGAGTGCGTCACGATATCGGCCCCCCACTCGATGGGACGGCAGTTGACGGGCGTGGGGAACGTGTTGTCCACGATGAGCGGGACGCCGTGGGCATGCGCCGCCGCGGCGAAGCGCTCGATATCGAGCACGGCGAGTGCCGGGTTGGCGATGGTCTCGCCGAAGACGCACTTGGTGTTAGGGCGGAATGCCGCCTCGAGCTCCTCATCGGTCGCGTCGGGGGCGACAAAGGTGCACTCAAGACCCATGCGGCGCATGGTGTGGGCGAGCAAGTTGTAGGTGCCGCCGTAGATGGCGGAGCTGGCCACCACGTGGTCACCGACGCCCGCGATGTTGAAGACGGCGAAGAAGTTCGCGGCCTGGCCGGAGCTGGTCAACATGGCGGCGGTACCGCCCTCGAGCTCGCAGATCTTCGCGGCGACGGCATCGTTGGTGGGATTCTGCAGACGGGTGTAGAAGTAGCCCGACTCCTCGAGGTCGAACAGCTTGCCCATATGCTCGGACGTGTCGTACTTCCAGGTGGTGGACTGATAGATGGGCACCTGACGGGGCTCCGCGTCACCGGGGCGGTAGCCGCCCTGCACGCACGTGGTTCCGATATGCTCGGCCATGGGCTCTCCTTCGTTCATACGGGTTCGGCCACTCGGGCCCTCCCCTGCGTTCAGATAGGTAAAATGGTATACCGTTCGACGCAATCGAAAAGGAAGAACTATGGCAATCAACAAAGATGAAATCTCGCTCGACCGCGAAGCGCTCAAGGCGGCGGCAGCCGACTATCATGCCCAGGGGTTCAACTGCGCGCAATCCGTGATCTGCGCGATGGCGCCGAAACTCGGGCTCGATGACCACACCGCCTTCGCGCTCGCCGAGGGCTTTGGAGCGGGCATGGGCGGCATGACCGAGACCTGCGGCGCCATCTCCGGAGGCATCATGGCCCTCGGACAGCTGAGCAGCTCGGGGTTCGACGCGCCGGGCAGCAAGGGCGCCACGTACCGCCTCGCCCGCGCGTATTGCGATGCCTTCAGGGAGAAGAACGGGTCGACGATCTGCCGCGAGCTCAAGGGCGTCGGCTCCGAGGCGGGTCCGCTGCGCTCCTGCGCGGGCTGCATCGATGACGCCATCGATCTGCTCGCCGACATCTTGGGGGCATAGCCGCCCGTTATGCCCTGATTTGGGATGCCCTGTAAACCAGGCGCGGGAGCGACCCGTATAAGGGCGCCTAGAACTCATCGAAATGGGGGGCTCCGACCTCCATGCACTCGCGGCCGGCCATGAGCTCGGTGAGCTTGGGGCGCAGGGGCCCATGCTCCCCCTCGCGGAACGCGGCATGGATGACGACCCTGTCCGTGTACTCGGTGCCCGAGACCTTGCCGCCCGTATCGGCGATCATGCGGAGCACCTGCTCGTACTGGGGATACGCGACCGTCACGTCCACATCCACGACGCTCGTCATCTCGACGATGTCCCCCGCCGCGCGCGCCGCCTCGACGGCGGCCTGGGCGGCCGCGGTATAGGCGCGCACGAGACCTCCGGGGCCCAGTAGGGTGCCGCCGAAATATCGCGTGGTGACGCAGCACACGTCCTTCAGGCCGGCGCCGCGCAGGACCTCGAGCGTGGGCATCCCGCTCGTGCGCTGCGGCTCGCCGTCGTCGCTGGCGCGCTCGGTGCCGTCGACCAGGATGAAGGCAGGGACGTTGTGGCGCGCATCGTAATGGCGGGCGCGCACGGCGGCCTGGTGCGCCTGGGCATCATCAACCGACTCGACGTGGATCAGCTGGGCGATGAACCGGCTCTTGCGGTCCTCGAACTCGCCCAGGACCTCGGCACCGGAACGAATCGTGAAATACGAATCAGCCATAACCCCTCACAACCAAGCCCGAATCGGCAAAGGGCCGCGCGCCTACAGAATAGATCGACCCCGATATCGCACCGAGACCCCTCGCAAGACCTCGGGCCACATGGTACAATACCTCCTCGCGAAGCGGGCCAGACGATCGCGCGACCAGCCACCACGTGGCCGGCGTGAGGAAAGTCCGGGCTCCATAGGGCAGGAAGCTGGTTAACGACCAGGCGGGGCGACCCGACGGATTAGCGCCGCAGAAAAGAAGACTCCCGCTGCCCGCACTCGTGCGGGTGAGAGAAAAGCTGAAACGGTGGTGTAAGAGACCACCAGCGTCGTGGCAACACGGCGGCTTGGCAAGCCCCTTCCGGAGCAAGCGCGAATAGGAGCGCCATGGGCCGGCCCGGCCCGCGCTCGGGTAGCGTGCGAGGAACTGCACGGTGACGTGCAGGCGAGATAAATGATCGTCCACGACAGAACCCGGCTTATCGGCCCGCTTCGCCTTTCTGCACACAGACAATCATCGAGCATGTCCTCAGGCCATTTCGCTTGCTTCCTTACATGTCCCTTACACAGCGCGCACAAGTTAAGCGAATGTCAGCAACAGGTAAGGTGCTAAACTAGTACAGCTGTGTAAACGGGCCCAAATGCCCGCCGAACGGGAATGTGGTATCAGTGGACGTATCCTTCTCCTATTTCATTGCGCAAGTCTTTTCCAATCCAATACTTGCCATGACGGTCCTTCTCACCCTCGGCGTCATCTTCGTCAACGGGTGGACCGACGCGCCAAACGCCATCGCGACCTGCGTGACGACCAGGTGTCTTTCACCAAAGGCGGCGATCATCATGAGCGCCATCTTCAACTTCCTGGGCGTCTTCATCATGACGCACATAAACGCGAGCGTCGCCTCGACCATCTCCAACATGGTTGATTTCGGCTCAAACACGCAGATAGCCCTCATCGCATTGTGTGCAGCGCTTTTCTCCATCGTGGTGTACTCGGTGGGAGCGAGCGTATTCGGCATCCCCACCAGTGAGAGCCACAGCCTCATCGCCGGCCTCACCGGTGCGGCCATCGCACTGGGTGGCGCCGACGGCGTCAACATGAACGAATGGGTCAAGGTCCTATACGGCCTTGTACTTTCTCTCGGCCTTGGATTCGCCGCCGGTTGGGGTGTGAGCAAAATCGTGACGCTGCTCTTCGCCAACACCGACCGACGCAAATCGAACACGTTTTTCCGCTGGGCGCAAATCGCCGGCGCCGCGGGCATGAGCTTCATGCACGGCGCCCAGGACGGCCAGAAGTTCATCGGCGTCCTGTTCCTGGGCGTGGCCTTCTGCAACGGTCAATCCTCAGTCGAGAACATGATCATCCCCGTGTGGCTCATGCTGCTGTGCTCCGTCGTCATGGGTGTCGGCACGTCCGTGGGTGGCGAGAAGATCATCAAGTCCGTGGGCATGGATATGGTGAAGCTTGAGAAGTACCAGGGCTTCTCCGCCGACCTCTCCAGCTCCCTGTGCTTGTTGCTGGCGACCCTTACCGGCATCCCGGTTTCCACCACGCACGTCAAGACCACGGCCATCATGGGCGTGGGCGCGGTGAAGCGCATCTCCGCCATCAACTTCGGCGTGGTCAAGGACATGCTCCTGACCTGGATCTTCACCTTCCCGGGCTGTGGCCTCATCAGCTTCTGCATGGCCAAGCTCTTCCTGCTGTTCATCTAGTTCGAATCCCGTCAGACTCTCTCGAACCATCCTGAAAGGACCCCACCATGGCCAAGAAAAACGACGCGTTCTACTTCGACAGCTTTGCCTCCGCCGCCGAGCTCGCCTGCAAGGCCGCCCAGAAGCTCGACGAAATCATGCGCAACTTCGACCCGGCCAAGATCGAAGAGGCCGTGGCGGAGATGCACGCCATCGAGCAGGAGGCCGACGAGATCGTCCACAGCGTGAACGACGCCCTCATCAGCGCGTTCATCACCCCCATCGAGCGCGAGGACATCGCCACGCTGAGCAACAGCATCGATGTCGTCATCGACCGCATCGAGGGCGTCCTGCACCGCATCTACTTCACCAACGTCCAGGAGATGCGCCCCGACGCGCTCGAGATGTCGGCCAAGGTCATGCGCGCCACCGAGCAGATGCACGACCTCGTGCTCGAGCTTCCGCAGTTCAAGCGCTCCAAGAGCCTGCGCGAGCACGTCATCACCGTGAACACCATCGAGAGCGAGTGCGACGACATCTACATCGCCGCCATGCGCGAGCTGCACACCGGCGATTTCGACCCGCTGACCGTCATCTCCTGGCGTGACGTCTACACCTTCCTCGAGTACTGCGCCGACTCCTGCGAGTTCGTCGCCGACACGGTCGAGTCGATCGTGATGAAGAACAGCTAAGCGGTCGACCGCCCACCCTACCCTCTTCGCAAAACAGCTCAAGCCCTCACGTCCAAGCGCACGGCCGTGGGAGCTTGAGCTTTTTCGTATTCGAATTGAGATCAGCCGAATAGAGACGACTCAGCGCATTTCAAATCCCCAGGTGGAGACTTTGCGGGCCCCCGCCATACATCGGCTTTCCCAATATCGATACGAAAAAGCTCAACGAGGCGCGAATCGAGGACGGAGGACACGGCCGCTCGTCCATCCGACCGCGACGCATCTCATCCGATGCGGCTTGGAAACACGCGATTAACCCTGAAAACGACGGGCCCGCGTCGATTGACGCGGGCCCGTATTCAATGACATGCAAAACAGGGCCTTATCGGGTCGACTTCCAATCAAAGTCGAAGTCGCACCTCAATAGCCGCCCAATCGAGACTCAATGCCTAATCGAGGTCGTCGGCACCGAAGTTCGGGAGCGGGGCGAACGGATCAGCCACGGGCATCGGCTCGGGAGCGGGCGCAGGAGCCGGAGCAGCCACGGGCTCGGAGCCGGTGGGAGCGCTGACCAGCAGGTCGGCCGGGAACTCGTTCTGAGCCTCGTCCATGAAGTGCTGAATGAGCTTGAGGTACTCGGCCTTGAACTCCTCACGAGAGGCCTTCAGGCGGTCGATCTCGGCGAGCTCGTTCTGCTTCTCGTTGAGCGCCTGACGGATGACCTCGCGGGCCTTGGCGTCGGCCTCGTTGCGGATGCGATCGGCATTCTCGCGAGCCTCGGCGACGATGTTGTCGGCAGACTGCTGAGCTGCGATGAGGGCGGCAGAGATCTGGCTGGCGGTGGCGGTGTACTCGGGGCTGGCCACGGGGGCGGGAGCCGGAGCGGGGGCGGCAACGGCGACCTGGGCCTGGGCCTGGGCGGCGGCGAGCTCCTGCTCGGTGGCGGTCAGGCGTGTCTTGAGGTCCACGATCTTGTTGAGCATGGCGTCGACCTCGGAGGCGAGCTGCTCGAGGAAAACGTCGACCTCAGCGGGGTCGTAGCCGCGCTTGGCCTCGGAGAAGGTCTGCGCCTGGATGTCAGCGGGGGTGATGGCCATGATACTTATCCTTTCATACGCAAGGGACGCTCCGGTTTGGGGCGAGGACCGCTCTGCGTCAGTTCTTACAATATTAACCTGATAATGAAGTTCTCAAGCAGACTCAACACAAGTATCGCAACAACCGGCGACCAGTCGATCATCCCGAGCGGGGGGATGAAGCGGCGGAAGAAGTCGAGATACGGCCCTACAAGGCTTTGCAAAACGGCTCCGATGTCGTCCATGAGGCTACCAGGGCGAATCGGAAACCATGACAGCAAGACGTACCCGAGAATCAGATAGTTGTAGAACTCGAACAGGGTTCGGACGAGACGGGCGATGGTGATGGCATTCACGAGATGGCAGCTCCTACTGCTTGAGATAGCCGTCTTTACGCAGCTTGGCAAGGTCGGTCTCCTTGACCTCGCAACCCACCGGCAAGACGATGAACACACGGTCGCCGAGCTCGCGCACGGAGGCGCCGGAGCCGCAGGCGAACCCATAGCTGAAATCGAGCACACGCTTGGCGACCTCGGTGCGGACGCCGGCGAACACGAGGGCGACGGGCTGACGGGTGCGCACGCGGCGCACGACGGTCTCGACGTCGTCATAGCTCTCAGGGCGCAGGACGTACGCCGGAAGCTGGGGTGTACCCTCCAAAACGGCGTTCACGCGAGCCTCGGTGCTGCTCACCGGGGCCGTGGCGGGAACAGAGGACAGGGCCGCGCGCTGGCTCTGAGCCTGAGCGTAGCTCGAAGGCGTGTCATAGGCACCGGGACGATAGGCGGGCTCGGCGGAAGGGGCGTAGGTCGTCGCATGGCGATCGGCCTCCCCCACCAGCTGGCCGGAGCGCGTGTACACGGCGACGGACTCGGCCTCGCCACGGCGCGTCTGGCCGAGCATGCCGTTACCGGGCTCCTGGGGCTCGTAGCCGCGATAGGAGTCCTGGGCCGGCTGGCCGTAACCCTCGGGGTAATCCTCGTAGCCGCCGTCTACACCCTCGTCGTAGTAATCGTCATAGGGCTCGTCGCCGTACGGCTCGGCGGCGGGCTGGGCCATGCCGAGGCGGCTCTTGATGTCATCTAGAAATCCCACGGTTATACCTCTCTTTGCGCCGTGTGCGGGCGTACCTGCCTATAGTACTTCAAAGGATGGGTCAAATACCACACGCCCCAGGCGAACGATGGTAGACCCCTCCTCGAGCGCGATCTCGTAATCCTCGCTCATGCCGCAAGACAGCTCGCGAAGCTCCAACCCACTCGAGTCGCGAAGCTCGTCGCGCAACTCGCGCAGACCGGCAAAGCATGCACGTGCCCTGGACTTATCCCCACGCGGAGCCATGGTCATAAGTCCCTCGATGCGAATTCCACAAAGGCTCTGCAGCTCGTCCATCGAGCGACGCAGTTCGTCGGGCGAAAAACCGCCCTTGGTCTCCTCGCCGCTGACATTGACCTCGATGAGCACCCTCTGCGGGGCAGCAAGCTCGCCAGCGTCCAAACGGCGCGACGCCCGGCTGCTCACAGCCTCGGCCAAATGCATGGTGCCGATCGAGTGGATGAGCTCGACACAGCCGAGCACGGCGTTGATCTTGTTCGTCTGCAAGTTGCCGATCATGTCGAAGCGCACGGGGCGCGTCTCCTGGACAAGGTCGAGACCCTCGAGCTTGCGATGCAGTTCCTGGGGACGATTCTCACCAAACACGCGATAGCCGGCATCGATGGCGGCGAGCACCTGCATGAGGCCCACGGTCTTGGAAACGGCAACAAGCTCCACCTCGTCACGAGTGCGGCCGGTCACGGCGAGGCACGCGTCGACGCGTTGCAAAATCTCCGCGCGCCGATCCTCGATGAAGGCGCCGTAATCCTCTTCCATCGCACATCCTTTCGTATCCACGTGCCATGGCCGCAACGCTGCTGGCGCGCGACCATACGCCATAGTAACGCAGGGATGCGGCGGCCATGACGGACACCGCATCCCTGCCCCGAATCATCAAGCAAGCTGCGCGAAACGGTCCGCTTGACCTACTCCGCAAGCTCCGCGATGAGCGTCGCCAGATCGCGACCGACCTCATCGAGCGCGAGATGGGACACGAAGCGCGCATCGGACTCAGGGTCGAGCGTCACACCCTCACCGGAGGGGATGCGCAGGCTCTCGATCTCGTCCTTGTCGGCCTCGACGATATCGTCGGCGCTCCAACGCTGGCCGGTCAGCAGGAACACGAGGCGGTACGCGCACTCCATGGAAATGCTCGCGACGCGGTCCAGATAGCGAGAAACCATGACCGTGCGACGAAAATCGTCCATCTGCGCGTCATCGGCGACCTCCATGGTCTCCGTGCGATTGAAGACGCGGAAGAACTCCTGGTATGCGCCGTGGACCGCCTCGTCTTCTTCAGACAGGGTCAGGACCGTGGCAAGGTCGTTGTTCACGAGCGCGGAGGCGGTGGCGCCCAGCACGCGATAGACGCTGGCGGCCTCCTCCTCGATAAGGGCGACCATTTGGGGAGGAATCTCGATATCGTTGTTGACCTTGCGCTTGGCGGCGCGGGCGATGCGACGAACCTTGTCGCTCATGCGTTGGAGGTTGAAATTAACGTAAATGATCGTCTGGAGCAGACGGAAGTCGGACGCGACCGGGCTCTGCGTGGCAATGAGGTTGTAGCACACGGCCTCGAGGTTCGCGCTGCGGGCGTCGATCGCCAGCGTCGCCTGCTGGGCGCGACGGGCCAGCTCCCTATCGTCGACCACGAAAGCGTTGACGGCGTCGTGGAGGGTCAGGTCGATGGCCTCGAAGATGGACAGCATCTCGTGGCGCGCCTCGATGAGCTGACGTGAGAAGAGTTTGCGCATAGCGATCCTTTTCGACGGGTGTATCACACACGCAGCTGAGTCTAGCCGCGCGCAACCCTCGGGCGCGTAAACGCAATGTCAGGAGAATGAAAAGTTCGACCGGGCGCGATGCAGTACGGAGTTGCGGTGCGTCATGGGACCGCGGCACACGGCGGGGCGACGGCGCACCACGAGGATGTTGGGAACGATGGCCTTACAGTGCGCCACGAACGTGATTTCTCGGAGCTACACCATGACCGCGACCGCTGCATGGCGCCCGCACATCCCCTTCTCCGCACGATAGGAGAAGAAGCGGTCGTTGCACCGCACGGTCGACAGACCGAGGTCGCAGATGGCACATTCAGGTACCCCCGTCTCGACGAGGGCCTGCCTGATCGCACGTCCAAGATCGAGCATGCGGGAATCCCCCGTGTCGACCCATCCGAACTCCGCGCAAAAACGCTCCATGAGCTCTTGGGAGACCTCGTATTCGTCGCCGAGGATATGCGGACCGATATATGCCCGAACGGAGCTTGCAGGAAATCCTGCGGCCTCGCACAGGATGCTCGCAGCTTTGGCCGAGATGCGGGCGATCGTCCCCTTCCATCCCGAATGAATGACGGCGAACCCGCCCGGGCAGGTGAGCACAACCGGCACGCAGTCGGCGAAGCACAGCATCACCGGCACATGCGCGGCAACGCACACAACGGCGTCGGCGCCCTCGTCTATTTGCTCGCGCACGCAGGCGAGCTCAACATCCGTCCCCTCCCGAACGACGGCGACGCGATCGCAGTGCACTTGGTTGGGCACGAGCAGACGCTCGAAATCGCCGGCGCATCCGAGCGCCGCGAGCACGCGGCGGCGGTTCTCCATCACGGCGGCCAGGTCGTCCCCCACATGGGAACCGAGGTTCAAAGAGGCATACGGCGACTCGGAAATACCTCCCGTGCGCTCGGTAAACGCCGCGGCAACAGTTCCGTCGCGCACCTCGTTGAGCACAAGGCCGTCATAGTCGTTGCGATTGAACTTTACCATGTGGCGCCTTCCTCCTCTGCAGTTGATGTTGAAGATTCTACCCCCAGTCCCCCGATCCGCGATTCGAACACCGCGTCCCGCAATTGAAAAGGGACCGGCGGGAGCCGACCAGGGCTGACGGGGCCAACCGGGGCTGACGGACCAGCAAAGGCAGACCTGGGCCGACCGGAACCGATGGGGCTGAAAGGGGCCGACCAGGGCTGACGAGGAAAATGGTCGAGAATTGCCACGTTGTCACAGCGTGACAATTCTCGACAATTTCTTGCTGCAAAACGGCGTGTCTTTGGTCGTGATATGCCACTTTGCAACAGCGCAGCACATCGCGACCACTTTCAGACAGCCCGGCTAAGCGTCGACACGTGCGAGGCCTCGCCCGAGGCGGTTCCGGCCAATCGAAGCGGGACATGAAAATGGGGCGGGCGGATACACCGCTCACCCCATGACTCAAGCTTGACGAATGTCGCCGGAAAGCCCGCTCGCCTTAGAAGTTACCGCGCTTGAGGAAGTCGGGCAGCTCGAACTGGTCGTTGCCGAAGTTCGGGAGCTCGGTGCCGCCGATGTTGCGCGTGGTGGAGGGAGCGGCCGTGGGCTCGGAGCCGCGGTCGGAACGCGGAGCCTTGGAGGCGGCGAACAGCTCGTCCTGGCGGTTCACGTTGGAATCGGAGAAGCCGGTGGCGATGACGGTGATGCGCACCTGGTCGCCGAGGGACTCGTCCACGACGGTGCCGAAGATGATGTTGGCGTCGGGGTCGACCGCGTTGGCCACGAGGTCGGCGGCGTCGTTGATCTCCTGGATGCCGAGGTCCTTGGAGCCGGCGATGGAGAGCAGGACGCGCGTGGCGCCGTCCACGGAGCTCTCGAGCAGCGGGCTGGAGATGGCCTGCTGGGCGGCGTCGACGGCACGGGTGTCGCCGGAAGCGACGCCGATGCCCATCATGGCGGTACCGGCCTGCTTCATGATGGTCTTGACGTCGGCGAAGTCGAGGTTGATGACGCCGGGGACGGTGATCAGGTCGGTGATGCCCTGGGTGCCCTGGGAAAGAACGCCGTCGGCCGTGGTAAAGGCCTCGAGCATGGTGGTCTTCTTCTCGGCGATGTCGAGCAGGCGGTCATTCGGGATGACGATCATGGTGTCGACGGACTCGGCGAGCGTCTTGATGCCCTCCTCGGCGGAGTTCTTGCGCTTGCGGCCCTCGAAGGTAAACGGCTTGGTGACGACGGCGACGGTGAGCGCGCCCACGTCGTTCATCGCGATGTCGGCCACGATGGGAGCAGCGCCCGTACCGGTGCCACCACCCTCGCCGCAAGTGATGAACACCATGTCGGCGCCAGCGAGCGCCTCGGCGATATCGTCACGGCTCTCCTCGGCGGCCTTGCGGCCGACCTCGGGGTTGGCGCCAGCGCCGAGACCGCGGGTGATGTCGGTGCCGATGTGGACCTTGATATCCGCATCGGAAATGGCGAGGGCCTGGGCGTCCGTGTTGATTGCGACGAACTCGACGCCACGGATACCCTCCTCGATCATGCGGTTCACGGCGTTCGTGCCGCCGCCGCCCACGCCGACGACCTTGATGACAGCAAGGTAGTTGTTGATCTCGTTCTCGTGCATGTGCGGTCCTCCGAACACTACTATTGGCAAGCCTGTCTGCAGGCGATCGTCACGACGTTAACCCTCAAGTAGAGATTAAAAGTCGAGATAAACCGTGTTATGTTTGCACAAAACGCGGCGTGAAGTCAAACCGGTCACCCCCAGAATGTGGAACGTTCGCCAAATCCGCAGGTATACGTTGAGACCATTCGCCGAGTGCGAGCGGTAGCTGCGCGAATGCGAACTCGACAAGACTAAAGCGGTGCGCTGCGGAACGTATACGCGCCGGGCTCGCGGACATTGATGTACGTCACGCCCTGCTGCTCGGATAGGAGCTTCGTCACCACGCGCTCCTTCTCGGTGATGTTCTCCGGCTTGCCCAGCGACACCTCGACTCCGGAGACGAGGTCGGCCGAGATGGCCTCAACCGAGGCGACCGATATGTCCTTGATCTGCGCGAGGAAGTCGGCGGTGAAGGTATTGGCGTACTCCAGCCCCGCGAGGATCACCTTCGCGGAGACCGCCTCACCGCCCTTGGGAGAGACGTCGCTCGGCACATCCGTGAGCAGTAGGCTGCCGGAATCCTGCGCGAGGCGCAGGGCCGCGTCGAAGGGAGAGAGTTGAGCGGCGCCATCGGGCACCGAGCCGTCATCGTTGAGCGCGACCTCGTTGCCCTCGGCATCGACCGCGACCACCAGGGATAGCGGCGCGATCCAGGTTCCGTCCTCTCCGATGCCCCAAGCTATCTCGTCGGCGGTTATATAGGCTATCGCGCGCATCTCGCGCTCGACCGGCGTCACGATGAGCGTGTGCGGCCACTCCCGCTCGATCTTCACGCCCTTGACCCATGGGACGGCCTCGAGCGAGTCGAGGATCGCCTGTTCGTCGACGTTGAAGAGCGTGGTCCCCTCGGGCACCTCGACGAGGGCGCGGGCGGTCTCGGCCTCGACATGGTCGGAGCCCCTCACCTGTATGTCCGTCGCGGCGAAAAGGGCGGAGTTGGCGATGATGAACCCGACGAGGACAAGGGCGAGGACGACGCCGGAGGCTATGAGCGCCTTGACGGGGCTCACCTTGGGAATCGGGACTCGGCTCGATACCGCGCCGATCGCATTGCCGACGGTGGAGAGCGCCGACGACGCGGCGCTCTTCGCGGCGCTCGTCTTGACGGGCGTCGTCTTGGAAGCGGGGGCGACCGGCGCCTTCACGGCGGGAATCTTGGCGGGGGGCTTTGAAAGGCCGCCCATGGGCGACTTCGCCTTCAACGCGGGCTTCGCAGCGGGCTTGCCGCTCACGGCCCGCCTCTTCATCGGCTTGACTTTTGAAGAGGGAATCCCCGCGGGCTTCGCCGCGGGGCGGACCTTCGCCGCGGGACGGGATGCGCCCCCCGGAGATACGGCGCGCTTGGAGGGCGTCGAAGGCTTCACGGTGGCGGCGGAGCGAGTCGGCGCGGCGCCCTTCCCCGCCGCCGAGGCACGGCGGTAGGTGGGTTTCGGCGCTTTAGAAGCCGAGGAATTTGACTTCCGGCTGAAGCTCGACCCCATACGCCTCCCTCACCTTGGCATGCACATGGCGGATGACCGCCTCGACGTCGGCCGCCGTGGCGGCCCCCTTGTTCACGATAAAGTTAGCGTGAACCGACGAGACTTCCGCCCCGCCTTGGCAAAAACCCTTTAATCCGCATTCCTCGATCATGGCCCCGACGGCGCGGTCCGGGGGGTTCTTGAACACCGAGCCGCATGAGGGGACCCCCAGCGGCTGGGTGCGGCGGCGGCGCGTGAGCGAACGCTCCATGCGAGCGCGGATATCGTCCTTGGCGGCGGGCTCGAGTTCGATCGTCACCTCGAGGACGATCTCGTCATGCGGCAGGCCGCACATGCGGTAGCCCCATGCGATGCCCTCGCCGGGATAGTGGCGGATGCCCTCGCCGGGCTTGTACGTGACCACATCGCGCACGAGGGACCCGATCCACTCGGTGCGTGACCCGGCGTTCATGGAGATGGCGCCGCCGACCGTGCCCGGTATGCCGACCGCGAACTCCAGGCCGGACAGCTCGCGCGAGAGGGCCTCGTTGACCAGGCGGGCGAGGATGGCGCCGGCGCCGACGGTGACGGTGCGCCCGTCCTCACCCACCACGAAACGGGAGAACTCGCTTCCCAGCGTGATGACGGCCCCGCGATAACCCGCGTCGGCCACCAGGAGATTCGAGCCCTTCCCGATGATCACCCATGGCACGCGCTCGCGGGCGAGCACCTCGATCGTGCGGCGGAGCGAATGATAGCTGTGGCAGGTCACGAACAGGTCCGCCTTGCCGCCGATGCGGTAGCTGGTATGGCGGGCGAGCTTCTCGTTCTCGATCACATCCGTGTCAATCATGCCCGAAAGGGCCATGACGGCGTTGAACGCTCCCATGGGCTACTCTGCCTCGTTCCCGACATGCTCCAAGTACTCGGGACCGACGGTGGTGACGTCTCCGGCTCCCATGGTGATGAGCAGATCCCCGGCCTGGGCGACCTCGTCCAGACGGGCCATGAGCGCCTGATGGTCCGGCGCGTAGTACACGGGCTTGCCGGGATGGGCCGCCCGGATCTTGTCGGCGAGCATCTTGCTCGTGACGCCCGGAATCGGCATCTCGCCGGCGGGGAACACGTCGATCAGCACGACGGTGTCGGCATCGGCGAACGCATCGGCGAAATCATCGCACAGGGCCTGGAGGCGAGAGTAGCGATGCGGCTGGAAAACGACGTCGACATGTTGGAAATCCAAGGACTTTGCAGCGGCGAGGGTCGCCTTGACCTCAGTCGGGTGATGACCGTAGTCATCGACGAGCGTGACGCCCCGGACCTCGCCCAGCTGGGTGAAGCGGCGGCGCGCCCCCTCGAAGGTCGACAGGGCGCGGGCGGCGCGGGCGGTATCGAGGCCGAGCGCATACGCGGCTGTGAGCGCGGCGGTGGCGTTCAGCATGTTGTGACGGCCTGGGTTGTTCTTGATGGAGACCTCGAGCTCGGCGCCGTCGGGCAGGCTCACCGTGAAATCGGAGCCGAACGCATGCCGCTTGGGGGCGGGGGTGAGACGGACATCCATGCCGTCGCCCTCACCGTAGGTGAGGACGGTGCGGCCGGACGAGTGGGCGAGCTCCACGAGTCGCGGATCCTCGCCGCAGACGATCACGGTGCCGTCTTCCCCGACGAGGCCCATGAAGGTGCAGAACGTCTCCTCGATCTGCTCGAGAGACTCGTAATGGTCCATATGGTCCGCCTCGATGTTGGTCACGATGACCACATGCGGATCGAGGTAGAGGAAGGAGCTATCGGACTCGTCGGCCTCGACGACGAAGAAATCGCCATCGCCGTTCTTGCCGTTCGTGCCGTAACCCTCGACGACACCGCCAACGAGGAAGCTCGGATCGAGGTCCATGCGGTCGAGCATGGTGGCGACCATCGAGGACGTGGTGGTCTTGCCGTGGGTGCCCGCGCAGGCGACGGTGGTGCGCCCATATCCGAGGGCGGAGAGCATCTTGGCGCGGTGCCACACGGGGATGCCGAGCTCGCGGGCGCGGACGAGCTCGGGGTTGGTCTCGGGGATGGCGGTCGAGACGACGACGACGTCGGGGTCGACCTCATCGATGGTGGAGGCGGCATGGCCCACTTGCACCGGCACGCCCGCGCGAGAGAGCTGGCGGATGTAGCGGGAGGTCTTGAGGTCGGAACCGGTCACCTTGCACCCGCGCTCGTGGAGGACGAGGGCGATACCGCTCATTCCCGCTCCACCGACGCCGATGAAATGGGCGCTCTTGAAGGTCGGGGCGGCGGTTGCCTCGGGGACAGCGATGGACGTCATGGCATCTCCTCGTCGTTGCGTACACATAAACCAATCCAGTATACGCCATCGGCGGCATGCGGGCACATGGACGGAGGCGGTCACAATCCCTTCGCGGGCGCGCCTACGCCTCGATCAGCCCCTCCAAAAGGTCGGCGAGGGTCTCGGCCGCCTTGTCCTGGGCCAGACCGCCCGCCGCCTCGCGCATGGCGCGTCGGCGATCGGCGTCGGAGAGCAGGTCCAGGAGCTCGTCGCGAAACGCGTCGCCGTCGATGTCGTCGTCGGCGAACTTGACGGCGGCGCCGGCATCGGTGAGCAGGCGCGCGTTAGTGGTCTGATGGTCCTCCGTGGCGAGCGGGTACGGGATCAGGATGGACGGCACGCACAGAGCCGCGATCTCGGCGACCGAGGATGCCCCGGCCCGCGAGACGACGAGGTCGGAAGCGGCGAGCGTATCGCCCATGTCGTCGATGTAGGGCACGACGCGCCAACGTGAGGCCTCATCCTCGGAGAGACCGAGGGCGGAGACCGTCTCGTCGTAGCCGCCCTTGCCGGTGGAGTGGACGACATGGAGCCCGTCGATGGCGAGCAGGTCCTCCTTGAGGGAGGCAAGTCTCTCGTTCACATGGCGCGCTCCCAGGGAACCGCCGAACACCAGCAGCACCGTCGCATCCGATGGGACGCCCAGCGCGGCGCGGCCGCGCGAGCGGTCGCCCTCGAGAACACTGGAGCGGACGGGGTTGCCCGTGAAGGCGATCCGAGTCGATTTGCCGGCGAATCTGCGCATCACGTCTTCGGCGGCGGGCTGGCCGAGCGCGACGAGGCGCGCGGACTTCGCCGTGCGCTTGTTGGCAAGGCCCGGGACGGAGTTCTGCTCATGCAAGGCGATGGGAATCCCGAGCTTGGCCGCCGCGCGCATGAGGGGAAGCTCGAGATAGGCGCCGAAACCGATGGCCACATCGGGCATGGGGAGTTCGCCGCTTCCGAACGCGTCGATCAAGCGGTGCTCCTCGCGCGAGAGCCGCGCGAGAGCCCCGGCGAGCGTCCAGGGCCGACGGCGATCGAATCCGGTCACATGGACCGGGTGGAAGGGGAATCCCGCCTGGGGCACGAGCGTCCCCTCGAGCCGACGGGTCTCGCCGAAGAAATGGACCTCATGGCCGCGAGAGCGAAGCTCGTCGGCCAAGGCGAGAGCCGGGTTCACATGACCCGCGGTGCCGCCGGCGGCGATCGCGACGATGAGATGGCGCTTATCGGTCATATCGACCCCTTCCCTGGTCATTCATATCCCTGCCGGTGCGACCGTCGCCCGATCGACGCGGGCGGTCGTTTCCCGTGACCCCGCGGTAATCCACGCGCGGGCGATCGTTGCGAGGTCGCAGTCGATCTCCGGCACCGGCGCCAAGGTCGACGCGACCGTAACCCCCTTCGCCATCGCGTTGGGCGCGCCGGCGATCCGATCGGGGCCCTCCCGCGGCGCGAGGCGAACGGCCCCCGTCGTACACGCTGAGGCCCGGATCCGACGATGAGGCGCGTGCAGTCGCATCGGAACGACGGGAGGATCGCGATCGGGGAATCCCCGCCGTGCTGCGACCCATATACCCGGAGACATCCGCGGCGGGATCGGCCTCCCGGGGGCGCGCCGCCGCCCGTGCGGGCCGATCGCCCATCACCGCCATACCGGAGCGGCGGCGGTCAGCGGCGGTCTCGACGTTGCTCTCGACCGAGACGCGCAGAATCATCGAAGCCAACACGAGCGAGGCGATCACGGAAGATCCACCGTAACTCACAAACGGCAGCGGCTTGCCCGTCATGGGCATCAACCCGAGGATGCCAAAGACATTGATGAGGAACTGGACCGCGAGGATGATCGTGCATCCGCTCGCCAACAGCTGCGCGTGGAGCGTGGGGGCCTCCCGGCAGATATAGAACGCGGCGATGATCATCGCGACGAACAGCAGGATGAACAGGGCGGTCCCGACGAAGCCGAGCTCCTCCCCGATGATGGCGAGGATGTAGTCGTTATGGGCCTCGGGCAGGTAGTGGTACTTCATGGTCGCATTGCCGATCCCGCGGCCGAACAGCCCGCCGGACGCAAAAGCCATGATCGCGAGCGTCGCCTGATAGCCCGTGTCATACGGATCGCTCCAAGGGTCGAGGAACGCGAGGAATCGCTGCGCACGGTAGGGCGACATGAGCATGGCGGCGAATCCGCCCATCGCGGCGATCAAGACGGTCAGCCCGACGACCCTCCATGGAAGGCCGCACAAAAACGCCATGGCGAACACCGTGAAGGCGATGATGATCGTCGTTCCCATGTCGGGCTCCTTGAAGATGAGCACGAGCGGGAGTGGGAGCATCACGAGCATCTGGATCAGGAAGGTCTGGGTGTCAATTGAGCCGTCTTCGTAATAGTCGGCGAATACCTTCGCCGTGAGGGCGATGATGACGGGCTTCGCGACCTCGGCGGGCTGCAAGTTGAAGAACCCGAAGTCGATCCAGCGCGATGCGCCCCATTCCTCGGCGCCGCTGCCGAAGAAGAACACGGCGACGAGCAGCACCAAGGTGACGGCCCAGGCGACCCACACGAACCCCGAGCGGAAGATGGTCCAGGGCACCGCACGGCCGCCGATAAGGGCGAACAGGCAGAACCCGACCGTCATGAAGATTGCCTGCCGGAACAGGTAGAACCAGGAGCTGCCGTTCTCCTGCAGAGCCTCGACGGATGACGCCGAGTAGATCATGAGAAGGCCGAACATGCATATCGCGATGAGACAGGAGAGGAAGACGAGTCGCGGGCGCATGATTCGCGCCGGGACGCCGGCGATCAGCTTCTCACCCAGGTCGGAATGGCTCGTCGCCGTGGCACGACGGCGCTGCCGGCGCACGCCGGAAGGGCGCGCGCCCCCCTGCTCCGCCCCCGTCTCCGGGTCACGTCCCTTTGTTTTTGAGAACCACACGATCCCTAGGCCTCCGCCTCGGACAACTCGGCCAGAGCGGCCACGTACGCACGGAACGCCTCGCCGCGCTCCTCGAAACTCGAGAACTCGTCGAACGACGCGCACGCCGGGGACAGCAGGACCGTGTCGTCGCGCTGTGCGAGCGAGCGGGCGACATAGACCGCGTCTCGAAGGTCATCCGCCTCGGCGACGTCGATGTCGGAGACGCCGGGGGCCTCCATGAGCGCGGCGCGGAACCGCTCTCGAGCCTCGCCGAAACACACGACGGCGGAGGCGAGGGAGGCGACGACGGCCATGAACTCCTCGATCGGAGTCCCTTTATCCGAACCCCCCAGCAGCAAGACGATGCGCTGTCCCGCAAAAGCCTCGAGGGCCTTCACGACGGCGTCGGTGTTCGTCGCCTTCGAGTCGTTCACGTAACGGATGCCGTCCACGACGCCCACGGGCTCCAAGCGGTGCGGCAGGGGCGCGAAGGCACGCAGCCCCGCACGGACACCGTCGTCCCCGGCGCCGCACGCAAGGGCGGCGGCGGAGGCGGCGAGCGCGTTGAGGGTGTTGTGCGACCCCGCGATCCGCAGCTCCTCGACGGCCACGAGCGCATGCTCGACATCGCCCATCCTCACGACGAGCATGCCGTCGCGGACGAATGCCGCGTCCGCCGCGCCGCAATCGGCGAGGCCGAACCTCAGCACCCGCCTGCCGGGCACATCGATGCGGTCGAAATAAGCCGCGAGCCCCTCGTCCTCGGCATTCACGATGGCGATGTCCGAGGAATCCATGTTCCTCAGCATGCGAATCTTGGCAAGTGCGTAGTTTTCATGGGACCGATGCCATGAGAGGTGATCGGGCGTGAGATTGAGCAGCACCGCGACGCGCGGATGGAACTCCTCGGTTGTGGCGAGCTGGTAACTCGACAACTCGGCGACGAACCACTCGCCGGCCTCGCGTCGATCGACCTCCCGAATGGGTGCCGTCCCGATGTTGCCCACCGCGACGGAGGGAAGCCCGGATGACCGCAGGAGCTCGTCGACGAGGCTCGTGACGGTCGTCTTGCCGTTCGTCCCGGTTATGGCGCACCAACGCTCGGGTGACAAGCGCCATGCGAACTCGGGCTCGCCCATGATCTCGCCGGATGCGGATCGGGCAGAGCGATAAAAATCCCCGAACTCCGAGATGCCGGGGCTCGCGACGCACAGACCGTACGACCCGGAGATCTCCTCCGTGCCGTAGACGAACCGGACGCCCCTTGCCTCCAGCTCCTCCGTGCGGGCGTTCGGGGCCGATGAGCTCCCCCCATATACCGTGACGGAACTCACGCGGTCATCGAGGTGCGAGGCGGCCCAAGAGGCGAGCTCGAGGCCCGTCCCCCCTTGGCCGAGCACGAGCAGCGAAAAGTTTTGAGGCAAGGGCATGGGTGTTCCTAACCAAGTTGGAAGAAGAGCGCGAGGCCGAGGGCCCCGAATGCGGCGGAGACGATCCAGAAGCGTATGACGACCTTCGTCTCCGCCCACCCCTTCTTCTCGAAGTGATGGTGGACGGGCGCCATGAGGAAGACGCGCTTGCCCGTGGCCTTGAAGCTCATGACCTGGATCATGACGGAAAGGGTCTCGGCGATGAAAAGGCCGCCGACCACGAGCGAGACGACCTCGGTGTTGGTGAGCACGGCGATCGCGGCGAAGGCGCCTCCAAGGGCGAGCGAGCCGGTGTCCCCCATGAAGATCTGGGCGGGATACGCGTTGTACCACAGGAAGCCGATGCAGCCGCCCGCACATGCAGCGCAGAAAATGGCGAGGTTGACATCACCTCGCAGGAAGCAGATGGCGGCCATGACGAGCATCGCCATCATCACGGTGCCGCCGGCGAGGCCGTCCAGCCCGTCGGTGAGATTCACCGCGTTGGACATGCCCGCGAGAAGCAGGAACACGAAGACGAGGTAGAGCCAGGGAATCTGGATGACGCGGCCCGACACCGACAGCGTGGTGGTGAGGACACCGAGGTCGATGGCGAAGCCGCCGGGGAAGCGGATCACGGGCTCGACGTGGCAGAAATTGACGGCGATGAGGAAGAACGCCACCACGATGACGGTGAGGCCGATCATCTTGCCCGTCGGCGTGAGTCCGAGGGAGCGCTTCTGGACCACCTTGGTCGCGTCGTCGAATAGGCCGAGCGCCCCCGTTGCGAGCATCGCGCCGACGGCGAGCAGAAGCTCGGTCGTGGGCTTCGCCATCACCAGGCAGGTGATGCAGACCGCGAGCAGGATGATGACACCGCCCATCGTGGGGGTGCCCGCCTTCACGAGATGCGTCTGGGGCCCGTCGGCGCGGATCTGCTGGCCGATGCCGTCGATCTTCAAGATCTTGATCCAGAGGGGCATGATCGCCCCCGCGATGACCGCGGAGACGAGGATGGCGAGGAACACCTGATAGGTGGGATAGGCAGGGTTACCGAGCATCGGCGCACACCTCTTCCACGAAACGATCGAGCCCGACGAAGCGCGAGCCCTTCACCAACACGAGGTCACGCTCCCCGATGACACTCGAGAAGCGCTTGATCAGCGCGTCGCAATCCGGAACGACCTGAATGTCACCCTCATCGAGACCCATGAGACGCGCAGCGTCGGCCATGACGCGGGCATTGTCCCCGCCGACGCAGATCAACATGGAGGGGCGTTTCGCGGCGGCATACGACCCCACCAGCGCGTGGAGACGCTCCGCGTCGTCCCCCAGCTCGCCGATCTCTCCGAGAATCGCGATACGCGACCCCGTGCACGGCAGTGCGGAGAAGAGGTTCAGGCCGGCTGCCATGGATTCAGGGCTGGCGTTATACGAATCGTCGATGACGCGCGCGCCACAGGCCGCTCGACGGACCTGAGTGCGGCGGCCGGTCATCTCCAGCTCGCCGAACGCCTCATCGATCTCGAAGCCTGGAACACCCAGGCGATGGGCGACCGCGGCGGCGAACAGGGCGTTGGGAACGGACTGGGCGCCGGGAATGGAAAGACGGGTCTTGAAGCTCGAACCGTCCTCGAGGGTGAGGTCGAACACGGGGCAGCCGTCCTCGTCGAGCTCGACATGCGTCGCGCACACGTCGTCATCGCTCGAGGTGCCCGCGAGCACCACGTCGACGCCGGCGGGTCGGGCGAAATTCTCGATGATATACGAGGTGAAATCATCTTCGCCATGCAGGATGAGGGCGGAATGACGGCCCTCGAAGTTCTCGGCGCTCGGCGGCATGCCGGAGACGATCTCGGCCTTGGCGCGGGCGATGCCCTCGCGGCTTCCGAGCATGCCGATGTGGGAGGTGCCGACCTTGGTGATCACGCCGAAGGTGGGTTGCGCGCACTTGGAAAGGCGCTCGATCTCCCCGAAGTCGCTCATCCCCATCTCGAGCACGAGCATCTGGGTGTCGGCGGGTGCGGAAAGGATGGTGAGCGGCAGGCCGATCAGGCTGTTGAAGTTGCCGGCGGTGGCATGGACGCGATAGCGTTTGGAAAGGCAGGCGGCCAAGACGTCCTTGGTCGTCGTCTTGCCGATGGAGCCGGTGACCCCGATGACGGTGCAGCAAAGACGGGCGCGGTACCCCTGCGCGAGGCGC
Source organism: uncultured Collinsella sp. (assembly GCA_963560155.1). GTDB lineage: Bacteria > Actinomycetota > Coriobacteriia > Coriobacteriales > Coriobacteriaceae > Collinsella. Next base: position 18,282 of record CAUWMY010000003.1, on the reverse strand, counting down.
AGGAGGAACTCGGTCGGGTCGTCCGCGACGAGGATGGCCGCACCGCGCTCGAGGGCGAGGTCGATAAGGGCGGCGTCGGGCTCTCGCGTGAGGACGACGGCGCCCGCGCCGGCAGTCAGCGCCGCCGAGGCGAAGGTGTTGCCATCGACCCGCTCGCCGGGGAACGCGACGAACACGGCGTCGGGCGCGACCGCGCGCGAATCGATCTCGACCCCGCGACAGACCCGCTCGGGATCACCCGCCGCGAGACGGGCACCCGTGGTGCTCTGAAGGTGCTTGACTGCTATCTCCACCATGGGTGGCAACCTTTCTGAAGCGCTTACCGTGCAAGCTGATATGGTACCCCGCCGCCCGCGTCGGTTGGTGCAGGCCGTGTGAACCTATCTGGTCGGCTTGATTCCGAGGGCGGGCAGGGCCTCCTCCATCACCTTGCGGAAGACCGGGGTCGCGGCATGGGACGTCGCGGCGGTGCCGTCAAGCGTCACATAGCACATGACACGCGGGTCCTCGGTCGACACGAATCCCATGAACGACGCCATGTGGTTGCCCTCCTCATAGCCGCCGTCCTCTCCCGCTCGCTCCGCCGTGCCGGTCTTTCCGGAGATCTCGTATCCGGGGACCTGCGCGTCCACGCCGGTTCCCTCATCCACGACGGTGAGCATCATATCCGCCAGGCTCGCGGCGGTGGATTCCGATATGACCCGCTCCTCCCCATCGGTCCAATCGACCTCCTCGCCCGCCCGCGTCTTGAGGAAATGCGGCGTGGTCATGACGCCCTTGTTGGCGATAGCGCTCATCGCGCGCACCATCTGAACGGGCTCGACCGCCAGAGACTGGCCGAACGACATGGAGCCGAGGGAGGCGCCGTCGTATTCGGAGCGTTTCTTGATGATGCCCAGCGACTCGCCGGGGAAGTCGATGCCCGTCGATTTGCCGAACTGGAAGTCGCCGATGACGTGCTCCGAGAACGCGTCCGCGCCGAGTTTCTCGCCGACAAGGACCATGCCCGTGTTGGACGATCTCCTCAGTATCTCTCGCAGCGTCATCGCCGCCCCGACCGTGCGCTTGTCGACGTCTCGGACGATGTCGCTGCCGACCTCGATCTCGGCGGGCACATCGAAGGTCGTGTCGGGGGTGAGGCCGCGATGCTCGACCGCCGCCGCCGCGACGAAGGTCTTGAAGACTGAGCCGGGCTCGTAGACGTCGGTCACGACGCGCAGGTTCAGATCGGCGTTGGACGCCGAGGCCAAGTCCATCGGGTCGTACGTGGGATACGAGCACGCCGCGATGATCTCGCCCGTCTTGGGGTCGGAAACGATGATCGAACCGTATTTCGCGCCCACTTGCTCGACGGCCTCTGCGATGGCATCCTCGGCGGCGCGCTGCACGTTCGCGTCGATGCCCAACACGATGTCCATGCCATCCTCGGCCGGGACCTTCTTGTACGCACCGCCGGCGATGAACGAGCCGTCTCGGGCGCGCTCGCACATCAACGAGCCGTTGACGCCCGTGAGGACATCGTCGTATTGCTTCTCCAGCCCCGAGACGCCCACGTTATCGACGTTCACGATGCCGAGAACCTGGGAGGCGAGGCTCCCGTTGGGGTAGACGCGCTTGATCGAGGGCTCGAACTCGATGCCCGCGATGCCCTCCTTCGCGAGGAGCTCCGCATCCTCCTCGTCCACCTGGCGTTTGATGTAGGCGAATGTGCCCTCGCTATCGATGAGGCCCTCGACCACGTCCTCATCCATCCCCAGCACATCCACGATCGCGTCGATCGCACGACGGCGCTGCTTCTTCTTGATGAGCGTCGGGTTCACGTACACGTTCTTGCACTCGACGCTCGAGACGAGGACGGTGCCGTTACGGTCGTAGATGGTGCCTCGCTTGGCATATAGGGTCTGACTCGAAAGGCGCCTCGAATCAGCCTCATCCCTGTAGCGGTCGGCGTTGAAGAGCTGGAAGTCCGCCAGACGTGCGACGATGACGGACGACGCGAACAGGAATCCGCCCGCCAGCAATCCGTGGCGCGAGATGCTCTCCTGCATGAGATTGCCGTGCAGGAGGTCGCCGCGACCGCCGGGGGCGCGATCAGCGCGGGCGCGGCGTTCACCGGCACCTCTGCCGCGACCGGATTCACCGCGCGGCGAACCGTCCCCGGTGGGGCGGCCCGTTCGGCCGGGGCCGCGTCCGTTGTACTTATCTTGGGGCATGCGCGCCCGCCTACTTCTGCGCCGCGGAGTCGACGTACTCGGTGAAATCGAGGGTGACGCCACCGGCGGCCTCGACCATGCCGTACCCCTCCGCAAGATCGCGGATGCGCGTGGACGATCCGTACACGGAGCGCATGACCTCGAGATCCGAGCTCTGCTCCCGCGCGGACGTCAGGTCGTTGGAAAGGGTCGCGGCGCTGTTGAGCGAAGCGGCGGTGAAACCGGCGACGGTGACGCGGAACAGGCCGAGGGCGACGAAGACCGCCACGAGGACGGCGAACACCTTCACGCAGTGGGTGAACTGCGGGCTGACATCCTGGCTCGCCTGGCGACCGGCGCCGTGGACGACGTCGAGACTCGGCCGGGCGGGCGCGATGGGCGCCTGCTGCGCCTCGGACCGCATATCATAGGCATATGCTGCGTTTGAGGTGGAATAACCCATGATATGCGGCCCTCCTTAAGGCGAAGAATACAAATGACGTGCGCCCGGGCCGTGAGGCGCGGCCGGGCTAGAGGCGCTCGGCGCAGCGGATCTTGGCCGATCTGGCGCGGGGGTTGCGATCGACCTCATCGGCCGTGGCAACCAGGGGTTTCCGGGTGGTGACCTTGACTATCGGCACGTTTCCGCACACGCACACCGGGATATCCGGCGGGCAGGTGCAGCCCTTCGAGAGCTCCTGGAACAGGCGCTTCACGATGCGGTCCTCCAACGAGTGGTAGGAGATGACGCACACGCGGCCGCCGGGGTTCAGCCAGCGGATCGCGGCATCGAGACCGCGCTCGAGGACATCGAGCTCGTGATTGACCTCGATGCGGATGGCCTGGAAACTCCGCTTGGCGGGATGTCCTCCATGCCTGCGCGCGGCGGCGGGAATGCCGGCCTTGATGGCGTCGACGAAATCCCCCGTGGAGACGAGGGGGGCCTCCTGCCTGCGGCGCACGACCTCCCGTGCGATCTGGCGGGCGAACTTCTCCTCTCCGTAGATGCGGAGAATCCGGGCGAGGTCGGCTTCGGTATAGGTGTTCAGGACCTCAGCTGCGTTTAGGGTGTTGGTTCCCGGATCCATGCGCATGTCGAGCGGGGCGTCCTCGTTGTACGAGAAGCCCCTGCCGGGGATATCGAGTTGCGGGCTCGAGACGCCCAGGTCGAAGAGGAATCCATCGACGCCCGGCACCTCCGCCGAGCACAGAAGCTCGTCCAAGTCCCCGAAGTTGCCCTTCAGGAGCTTGTGGGGCGTGCGCGGGGCCTCTGCATCGAGCCTCTTCCCCGCCGCTTCGAGCGCCATGTCATCCTGGTCGACGCCGAGCAACAGCCCTTCGGAGCCCACGCGCTCGGCCATCCTGACGGAATGGCCGGCGCCGCCGAGCGTGCAATCGCACACGACCGAACCGGGCTTGAGCTGGAGCTGCTCGAGCACTTCTTGGAGCATGACGGGTTCATGCCGATATTCAGGTGTCAACGTACCTGCTGCCATGTTCGCGTCCATCAAGGGGCGTCTCCTTTAGTCGAAGAAGTCCGCGAGGATGTCCTCGGTCTCGGCCTGACGCGCCGCGTAGGTCTCGCGGTCCCAGATCACCAGTCGGTCATCGCTGCCGACGACCGTGACCTCGCGATCGAGATGCGCCTTCCTACGGGCGGCCTCGGGAAGGCTGATGCGGGCGGCGGAGTCTATTTCAAGTGTGGTTGCCGCACCGTACAGAGCCTCCTTGACCATGCGGTGAGAACGGTTGGTGGGATCGAACCCGCCTTTCGCCTCAAACACGGAGTCAAGCCAAACCTTGAACGTGTCCTCGGTGAACACGTACAGGGCGTCGACTTCCTTTTCAGGAGCGGGAAGGACGCGCACATGCTCGTCGAGCTGCCTCTTGAAGGCGGGCGGCAGCGACAAACGGCCCTTTGCATCGAGATTTCGATCGTAGGTACCGTTGAAATACACTGGCGCGCACCCCCTTAGGCTCACTCGCGGGCATATGCGGGAGCCACCCCGCCGTCGACGATTTCAATTCTATGGGGGTCCGCCCCCTTTCGCAACACTTTTTCCCACTTTCTCCCCCACTCTCCCCCACCGCCCCTCAGAGGACCTTCAAGCACCATCGAACATGTGTTGCGGACAACACCACATGTTGTGTTTCAGCGCATGGGCAGCACCACGGGTCGATGCCGTTTACGCAGGTCGAACCTTCGAGTTGAGGTTTAATCGATTTTCGAGTTGTGCCCGACTTGTGGGCGATATGGGACGGCGCCCCACCTTCACGGGCGGGGCGCCTCACGCGCCCCGCCAAAAGGCCCCGCCTACGCGCGCGGGTGGGCGGACAGGTAGACCTCGCGAAGCTGCGTGCGGTCGACATGCGTGTAAATCTGGGTCGTCGCTATGTCGGCGTGACCCAAGATCTCCTGCAGGGTGCGCAGATCGGCGCCGCCCGCGAGCATGTGGGTGGCGAACGAGTGGCGCAGCACATGGGGATGCAGGCGATCGATCCCCACCGCGCGTCCGTAGCGTTCGCAAATCGCGTGGACGCTCTGACGCGACAGGCGGGATCCGCGCATGTTGAGGAACACCGCGGAGGAGGGCGCCGAGGCGCGGCGATGGGCGCGCAGCTCGGGGCGGGCGTCCGCGAGATACGAGCCGAGTATGCGGTTGGCGGTCCCGACGATCGGGACCAGGCGCTCCTTCGATCCCTTCCCCATCACGCGCAGGAACCCGTCATCCAGATGCACCTCGCCCACGTCGAGGCCGACGAGCTCGCTGGCGCGCAAGCCGCAGCCATACAGCACCTCGAGCACAGCTCGGTCGCGCAAGCCCGCCGCCGTGGCGGGGAACTCCTGGTCGAGCAGGCGGCTCGCGGCATCGATCGATATGACATCGGGCAGGCGGTCCGCCATCTTGGGGACGCGCATGGTGGCGGTGGGCTGCGCCGAGGAGAGCCCCTCCCGCACCAAGAACCGATGCAGCCCCTTGACGGACGAGAGCGCGCGATTGACCGAGGAGTCCGCGGCGTGCGCCGCGTGCTTGGACGCGATGAAGTCCTCGACGTCGCGGCGGGCGACGTCATCGGGGGCGTAGATCCCGCGATCGGCGAGGAAGGTTCGATAGGCGCGCAGGTCGCGCCGATACGCGGCGATCGTGTTCGAGGCGAGGTTGCGCTCGACGGCCAGGTGATTCAGGTATTCGGCGCAGCAGCGCTCAAGATCGGCCACGACCCCCCACCCCCTCGAATCGGGTCATTGCAAGACGCCCGCCGAGCCCGCGCCGCCCGGCGCGCACGGCGGGGCTCGCGTGACCGACGGGCGGACGACATCGCCATGTGCGGGACGGCTTACCTGTGATAATAGCCGCTGCGCTCGAATTTGGGCTCACAGCACACGTTGATGCCGAGCTTGCGGAAAAGCGCCTCATCGGAGGACGAGATGATGACGGAGAAGAATGCGTCGCAACCGCGCAGCTTGGGCAGGCCGGCCAGCACGCGCTCCGCCACCTCGCTGGATGCCGAGGTGATGGAGAGGGCGATGAGGGTCTCATCGGGATGCAGGCGCGGGTTCACGCTGCCGAGCTGGGTCGTCTTGAGACGGCTGATCGGCTCGATCGCATCGTTGGAGATCACCTCGAGCTCCATGTCGACCCCCGTGACGGCCTTGAGCGCATTCATCATGAGCGAGCTCGCGGCGCCGAGGCGCTCGGAGGTCTTGCCCGTGACGACGGAGCCGTCGGGCAGGACCATGGCGCCGGCGGGAGAGCCGGTCGTCTCCTCCTTGAGCAGGGCCGCGGAGCGGGCCGGGGACTGATCCTTGGTCACCCCCACCTTCTGCATGATCGCCTTGAGCTTGTCCACCTGCTCAGAGCCGCTGCCCGTGCGCTTGACGTTCACGGCGGCGGTGAAGTAACGGCGGACGATCTCCATGTCGGCGGCGTCGCGGCAGGCCTCGTCGTCGCAGATGGCATAGCCGACCATGTTCACGCCCATGTCCGTGGGGCTCTGATAGGGGCTCTCGCCCAGAATCTTCTGCATGAGGGCCTTGACCACGGGGAAGGCCTCGACATCGCGGTTGTAGTTGACCGTCGTGACGCCATGGGCCTCGAGGTGGAACGGGTCGATGATATTGGCGTCGTCGAGGTCGACCGTGGCGGCCTCGTACGCGATGTTGACGGGGTGCGTGAGCGGGAGGTTCCACACGGGGAACGTCTCGAACTTGGCGTATCCGGCGGCGACCCCGCGCTTATGCTCGTGATAGAGCTGGGAGAGGCAGGTGGCGAGCTTGCCCGAACCGGGGCCGGGGGCGGTGACCACGACGAGTGGGCGCGAGGTCTCGACGAACTCGTTCTTGCCGTATCCGCCCTCGCTCACGATGAGGTCGATGTCGTGGGGGTAGCCCTCGATGGGATAGTGCAGCTTGCACGGGATGCCGAGCATGGACAGCCGGCGGCGGAACTGGTCGGCGGCGGGCTGGCCCGAATACTGGGTGAGGACGACGGCGGCCACGAGGAACCCGTTGGAGCGGAAGATGTCGGCCAGGCGCAGGACGTCCTCGTCGTAGGTGATGCCGAGGTCTCCGCGGGCCTTGCTCTTCTCGATGTGGTTCGCGTTGATGGCGATGATGATCTCCACATCGTCCATCAGGCTCTTGAGCATGCGGAACTTGCTGTCGGGCTCGAATCCGGGCAGGACGCGGCTCGCGTGGTAATCGTCGAAGAGCTTGCCGCCGAACTCGAGGTAGAGCTTGCCGCCGAACTGGGCGATGCGCTCCTTGATGTGCTCGGCCTGGCTGGCGATGTACTTCTCGTTATCGAAACCCTGGCGCATGCTTCGGCTCCCTCTTTGTGATGGCGGTACCGAAACATAGTACCGAAAGTTTCTCCCCACCGCCCACACCGCACGAGCACTTCACGCAATCGACCCCGACGGGCACGGCCCACCGTGGGCCGCCCGCCGGGCCGCATCGACCTACCGGTCGAACTCCGCCAGCGCCTCCCCGAGCAGGAACAGGCCCCTCTCGAGCACGTCGGGCTGGGCGCAATAGCCCAAGCGGGCGCCGCAGGGCAACTCGAAACGGCTGCCGGGGACGAGCAGGACGCCGCGCTGCTCGAGCAGGCGCAGGCAGAACGCCTCATCGTCCTCGGGGATATCCAGGCGGATGAACGAGGTGGACACCCCCTTGGGCACCACCCAGCTCACGCGGGGTTGACCGTCGATCCACTCCTGCGCGATCGCACGGTTGCCGAACACGATCTCGCGATTGCGGTCCAAGATCTTGTCGCGATGGCGCAAGACGTATGTTGCCAGCGCGTCGTTGAACACGCCCCCGCAGATCATCGTGTAATCGCGGTATGTGCGGATCGCATCGGAGACCTCATCGTCGGCGATGACCCATCCGCAGCGGGCGGCGGGAACGGAGTAGGTCTTGGAAACCGAGTTGGTGACGATGGCGCGATCATACACGTCGACCATCGACTTGAAGCTCTCGGTGTTCTCCAGCGGCAGGTACACCTCATCGCACAGGACATAGGCCCCCACGCCGTCGGCGATTTCCGCGATCTGCTCGAGCATCTTCGCGTCGAGCACGGCGCCGACCGGGTTGGAGGCGTTGTTGATGCAGATGAGGCGCGTGTTGGGACGGACCATCAATCGCAGCTCGTCGATGTCGGGCATCCAGCCGAGCTCCTCGTGGATCTGCCAATATTCGACCTCGGCGCCGAGGGTTCGCGGGATCTCGTACAACGGGGCGTAGGTGGGCCACTCGGCGATCACATGGTCGCCGGGACGCACCACGGCCATGAGGGCGTTCAGGTTCGCGCCGGTGCAACCGTTCGTCTGCAAGATGTTCTCATGGTCGACCTCGCGCCCATAGAGCTTGGCGACCTCGACCTTGAACTCGGGCGATCCCTCGATCCAGCCGTAGTTCATCTTCTGGGCGTCGAGCATCTCGTAGAACGAGGCGCCCTCCTCCCCGTCGAGGGCGCGTAGCTCCCCCATGGTGAGCGAGGAGATCGTCGACTGGGCGATGTCCCACGTGGCGCCCATCTCATGGACGTTCAGCCAGTCCTCGACTCCGATAACCGGGATTTCCATAGCTGACCCCTTTCCTCAATCAAATGGCACGAATTCGGGTGAGCGCTAGAAGACGGGGATGACGCCCATGGCCGTGAGCGGGATGGAGATCGCGGCGAACGTCGCGATGATGATGAATACCTCGGTGAGGACGCCGACGATGAGCAGGGCCATCTGAGGGGCGCCCTTGCTGTTCATCTTGTTCCACGAGGCGGGCAGCAGGTGGTGCTCACTCATCATCGAGGAGGTCTCAGCGGGCAGCATGGTGAAGGAGAGCCAGGAGCCGCAAACGGAGATGATGATGGCCCAGGAGATGAAGGCGCCACCCCAACCGGGTGCCATGGCCTCGAAGACAGAGATGGTGGCGGGCTTGGGGGCTGCGATGAGGTCGGCGTACTCTATAACGCCGTAAGGGATACGAGACCGATGAGGCCGAAGTAACCGACCCCGTTCGGGTTGTCGACCGTTGCGTCTTGCGTCATATGCACCCCACTATTCGAACATGCGAGAATCGCTCGCAACTTATACGTACATTAGTTGTTTATCTTTGACTCGATATAAAAGTGCCCCCTCCCGCGCACGGAAACGGAAGGGGGCAGAAAGGTAGGTCGCAATCGACTCCGGGTTACCCCACTCGAGTCGATCGGACGACTCAGTGGCGGCTAAGGGCGGAAGCGTGAAGCCATGATGCCCCCGGCCGCTTTTCGCCTGTGAAGGCGCTTAGATCATGACGCAGGCGATGGTCAGGATGACCGCGCAGACGACAGACAGGACCACGATGAGCTTGAGGGCGAACTTGACCCAAGTCGTCCACTCGATCTTGGCCAGGGCGAGACCGCCCATGATGGCGCCGGAGGTCGGGGTGAACAGGTTCACGACACCGATGGCGGCGGAGAAGATCATGACCATGACCTCAGGAGCGAAGCCGAGCTCGGCGGCCAGGGGCCCCATGATGGGCATGGACACGGTGGCCATGCCGGAGGTCGAGGGGATGAGGAAGGACAGACCGAAGTAGACCAGGAAGCTCATGGGAGCGAAGATCACGCCGGACAGGCCGGCCAGCGCGTTGGCGGCAGCGTCGAGGACGTAGACGTCGAGACCGGTGGCAGCCATGAGGACGGAGATACCACGGGCGAGGGCGATTATCAGGACGACGGACATCATGTCGGCAGCGCCGGTGATGAAGGTGTCGACGATCTTCTTCTCGGAGAGGCCGCCGATGATGCCGATGACGATGGCCATGATGAAGAACCACGTGGAAGCCTCGTCGAAGTACCATTGACCGATGGGCAGACCGGTGATGACGGCGGACCAAGCCTGGGTGATGGCGTTGCCATCGGCGTCATAGACACCGTTGTCGAAGAACCCGGCGATACCGGCATTGAGGTCGGCGAGCGGGATGAAGCCGACGATCATGACGACGAAGGTGAACGCGAAGGCGACGAGCACGCCCTTCTGGCGACCGGTGAGCTTGACGTCCTTGGTGACCTCGGAAGCGGCCTTGCCGTGGGCCTCCTCGGCGTCCTTGAGCTCCTGCATGGACAGGATGGTGGAGCCCTTGTCGGCCTTGACCTTCTTGGCGTAGCGCATGACGTAGAAGATCGAGATGATCGTAGTCACGAGCCACAGAACGATGCCGAGACCGATGATGATGGTCTGGTTGACCTCGATGCCGACGCCGGTGAGAGCGTCGACGGCGGCACCGACGGCGAACGGGTTGACCGTGGAGCCCAGGCAGCCGCAGCCAGCGCCGAGCAGGACGGTCGCGGCGCCGACCATCGGGTCGAAGCCGGCGGCCATCATGGTGGCGGCGAGCAGGGCGTAGAAGGGCACGGTCTCCTCGCACATGCCGTAGGTGGTTCCGCCGAGGGAGAAGATCAACATGAGCACGGGAATGAGCATGATCTCATTGCCCTTGAGCTTCTTGACCAGGACGGCGATGCCGTTGTCCAGGGCACCGGTCTCGGTCATCATGCCGAGGAAGCCGCCGAGGATCATGACAAACAGGCAGACGGGCAGAGCGTCGGCGAAGCCCTTGACGGGCGCCGTGAAGAAGTCGCTCAAGCGGGCTGCGGTGACCGCGCCACCGGACGTGCCGGAAATGACGACGGTGATTACTGCGACGATGGCCAGCAGCAGTAGAAGAATGGTGAACGATGAGGGCATACCGCGCTTTTTCTTAGCGGTCTCAGTCATGGTTCTCATCCCCCCTTCTTTTTCTTACTAGTTTGCTTCCCGTGCGCATGGGGCGAATCCGTGCCGTGCAAGACCCCATGTCATGGGAAAGACTACCAAAAGAACCGCTCGGGCCACTCAGCGATGCGGCCCGAGCGGAAATGAAAACATGTCTACTTGAGCGTGGCGTACATGATCGCCTTGATGGTGTGCATGCGGTTCTCGGCCTCATCGAAGACCTTGGACTGCTTGGACTCGAAGACGGCGTCCTCGACCTCCATCTCGGTGACACCGAACTTCTCGGCGATGTCCTTGCCGATGGTGGTGTTGGTGTCGTGGAAGGCCGGCAGGCAGTGCAGGAAGATCGCGGAGGGATCGGCCATGGCCATGAGCTCGGTGGTGACGCGGTAGTCCTGGAGCTGGTTGATGCGCTCGGTCCAGACCTCGTCGGGCTCGCCCATGGAGACCCAAACGTCGGTGTAGATGACGTGGGCGCCGGTGCAGGCGTCCTTCACGTCAGAGGTCAGCTTGATGGTGCAGCCGTTCTCCTCGGCGATGGGCTTGCATGCCTCGATGACGTCGTCAGCGGGCATGCACTCCTGCGGGCCGCAGGCCACGAAGTTCATGCCGAGCTTGGCGCAAACGACCATGAGGGAGCGAGCGACGTTGTTCTTGCAGTCTCCCATGAAGACGAGGGTCTTACCCTTGATGTCGTAGTTGAAGTTCTCCTGGACGGTCAGGATATCGGCGAGCATCTGGGTGGGGTGCCACAGGTCGGTCAGGCCGTTCCACACCGGAACGCCGGACTTGGCGGCGAGCTCCTCGACGTCCTCCTGATCGAAGCCACGGAACTCGATACCGTCATACATACGGCCGAGAACGCGGGCGGTGTCCTCGATGGACTCTTTCTTGCCCATCTGGGACGAACCGGGGTCAAGATAGGTCACGCCCATGCCGAGGTCCATAGCGCCGACCTCGAAGGCGCAACGGGTGCGCGTGGAGGTCTTCTGGAACAGCAGGACGATGTTCTTGCCCTCAAGGTAGCGATGCGGGGTGCCCGTGCGCTTGAGATCCTTGAAGTTCTTGGCGAGCTGGAGCATGTACTCGATCTCCTCGGTGGAGAAGTCGAGCAAGCGCAGGAAGCTACGGCCGGAGAGGTTGACGCCCATATGGGCTCCTTTCTACGTATCGCAAACGATGCACGGATGCTCATGCATCCGCAGTGAAACACCGGCGGCGCACCGGAGCCGATGCGCCGCCGACAAAGAACGCTTAGAGATCCTCACGCCAGAAAGGCATGCTCATGCAGCGCGGGCCGCCGCGGCCACGGGAGAGCTCAGCGGACGGGCAGACCAAAAGCTCCATGCCCTCCTTGTAGAGGACATCGTTGGTGACGGTGTTGCGGGCGTACACGCAGATCTTGCCGGGGGCAACAGCCAGCGTGTTGGAACCGTCGTTCCACTGCTCGCGAGCAGCAGCGATCGGGTCGCCGCCGCCGCAGGGGATCAGCTTGACCTGATCGACACCGGTGGCGTCCTCGAGGACATGCTCGAGCGTGTCGATCATTTCCTTGATGTTGACCTCGCCGGGGTTCTTTCCCGGGGTCAGCTCATACACCTTGAGGGTGCCCATGATCGCCGGGTGGATGGTGAACTTATCCACGTCAATCTGAGTGAACACCGTATCGAGGTGCATCATGGCGCGATTGTTCGGGATATCGAAGGCGAGGATGCGATCGACCTTGGAATCGCTGTTCCAGAAGATGTTCTGGGCCATGACGTCGATGGCGGCAGCCTGGGTGCGCTGGGAGATGCCGACGGCCAGGGTGTGCTCGTTGATGTTGAGCACGTCGCCGCCCTCGGTGTGGTAGGCGGCATCACGACGGAAGTACAGGGAAACGTCCTTGTAGTCCGGGTGGTACTTGAAGATGTACTTGCCGTACAGGGTCTCGCGGTTACGAGTGACGGAGTACATGCGATTGAGGTTGACACCGTTGCCGATGACCGCGAACGGGTCGCGGGTGAAGTAGAGGTTAGGCATCGGGTCGATGATGAGATCGGACTCGGACTCGGTGTTGACGAGGGAGTCGAGGGTGGAGGAGCTCACCAGCGGCATCTCGATCTCGGCCTTGGTGAGGCCAGCCATCGTCTTCTTGACGAACTCGAGGTTGTCGGTGATGGAATCGAGCTTCTCGCGGACGACCTTGGGCATCTCCTTGCCCTTGATGCCCGCCTCGGAGATGTACTGATCGAGGAACTCCTGACGGGCCTCGGGAACGGCGTCGAAAACCTCGGCGACGAGTTTCTCGAGGTACAGGACCTCAACGCCCTGGTCGCGGAGAATCTGGGCGAACGCGTCGTGCTCCTCCTGGGCGACCTCAAGGAAGGGAACGTCGTCGAAGAGCAGGCGCTCCAGCTCGAACGGCGGCAGATTCAGAAGCTCCTCACCGGGCCTGTGCAGGCAGACCTTCTTGAGCTGCCCGATTTCACTCGGGACGTGCAAGCCTTTCGTCATTGCCTCCTACCTTTCTTTTCTGGAACCGCTTCAAGCGATTCCGTTTCAAGTCCCTCGCGGGACTCCGTTCAACAGTTACCGTTATATCCAATTATCGGACCGGAATTCGCGAGAACCCCCAACGGGCGATATTAGGGAGTGAACGGTATATATCGATTAATCTCCCAGTTGACTACTTTTATCTAATAAAGCGTTTTACGTGCGTAAATACTGTTCATCGCGTAGCTCACGCTGAGGGATAAACGTATAGGAACATGCTTAGAACTGCATATTATTGAACTTGTTCTGCATATTGTGAACAAGATGGGCCGCGTTTTTACACTGGTAGACAATATGCAGCGAACAAAATGATTTATACAAATTATTTCGAAATCAGACCGTTCATCCCGGCTTTTCGACCGTCCACCCTGTCCCCCGTGCGCGGAATCGCAAGGGGCACCGACGCTCCATATGCGGCATGCGGCATCCAAACGCCCTTTTCCGTCTCCGAAAGACGCGAGGACCTCGACCACCGGCGGTCGCCCCGGGCAGCCGATGGCACGTGTACTTGGTGCGCACCTCCCCTTTGTAGGTTCAGACCTCGGCCCGCTTCCGCTATCATGGTTTGGATTGACGCGATGAGCGTCAAATTGTTCGATTCTCAAGCAACGGTGGTGCCCTACTCATGGAGCAAGCGATGCCATACATATATGTGGCTGCCGCGGCCTTCATCGCCACGTACCTATGCGTTCCGCTCACCAAGTGCCTCGCGCACCGCGTGGGGGCGATCGATTATCCCTCGAAACGCCGCATCAACACGACACCGACGCCCCGCCTCGGCGGGCTCGCCATCTTCGCCGGCCTCTGCGCCGCCCTCATCGTGGAGATCGCCGGCATCAAGCTCCTCGGCTGGCCGCCCATCCTCATCCCCCATCCGAGCATGAGCATCAGCTACCCGACGCTCGGCGTGTCCTTCCTCGTCATCGTCCTCACCGGGGCCGTCGATGACATCCGCTCGCTCAGCCCCCGCAAAAAGCTCGTCGGCCAGATCCTGGCGGCGTGCATCGCCGCAGCAGGCGGCCTGCTCATCGGGCGCGTGGTCAATCCGTTCGCCCCGGGCACCTACATCGAGCTCGGCCTCTTCGCCTATCCGCTCACCGTTGTGTACCTCGTCTCCTTCACCAACATCATCAACCTCATCGACGGCCTCGACGGTTTGGCGGCGGGCATCGCCGGGATTGCCTCCCTTTCCATGTTCTCCTTCGCGATGCTCTCCGGGCGCCTCGACGCCGCGGCCCTCTCCATAGCCCTGTTCGGCGCCTGCCTCGCCTTCCTGCGCTACAACTTCTTCCCCGCATCCATATTCATGGGCGACTCCGGCTCGCTGCTGCTCGGCTTCGGTCTCGGAACGATCTCCCTGCTCAACGTCAGCCGCACCGCCGCCCTCACCTCGCTGATCATCCCGCTCATCGTCGCCGGCGTCCCGATCTTGGACACCCTCTCCGCGATCGTCCGCCGCAAGCGCGCCCACGTGAGCATCGGGCAGGCGGACACCGGTCACATCCACCATCGGCTCATCCGCGAGGGCTACGACCAGCGGCAGGCGGTGCTTCTCATCTACGCCTGGTGCCTCCTGCTGTCCCTCGGCGCGGTCGTCATCAACCAGGTGAGCGTGGGGATCCGTATCACGATATTCCTCATGCTCCTCGCCTGCTCCGCTCTCTTCGCCAGCAGGCTTCACCTGTTCGAACCCGTTTTGCGCCATCACTACAATCCCAAGACGCAGCAAGACGAGATCGTCACGCCCGACGATCCCGCCTTCGCAGACGAGGAACGCGCCGCCGCCGAGCTGCGCGAGGAGCGCCTCGAGCAGCTCATACCCGTTAAAAACCACAAGCGTCCCGAGGGCCGCCATCGTCAGGCCGACGATGCCGACACGATGCCCGAAGACCCGGCAGACGCCGGAGAGTGACGGACCCCGCCCGAAAACACAAGCTTCGCGGCGCCACAGGACCCCATGGCGCCGCAGGACACAGCAAAGGAGAAGCCATGCCCAACGAGCTCAGCTACGAGGTAAGCCTAGAGCGCAGCAACCAGATCCGCGCGGACCTGCCGCAGCACCCCGAGAAGTACACCATGCTCACGGGCGACCGCCCCACCGGGCGCCTGCACCTCGGCCACTACTTCGGCACGCTCAAGAGCCGTGTCGAACTTCAGGAGATGGGCGTCCACACCAACGTGCTCATCGCCGATTACCAGGTCATCACCGACCGCGACAGCACCGACAACATCCAGGACAACGTCTACAACATGGTCATCGACTATCTGGCCTGCGGCCTGGACCCCGATAAGACCATGATCTACACGCACTCCGCGGTCCCCGCGGCAAACCAGCTCATGCTGCCGTTTTTGTCGCTCGTGAGCGAGGCGCTGCTGCAGCGCAACCCCACGGTCAAGGCGGAGATGGAGGCTTCCGGCCACGAGCTCACGGGCCTGCTCCTCACCTACCCCGTGCACCAGGCATGCGACATCCTGTTTGCCAAGGGCAACGTGGTTCCCGTCGGCCGCGACCAGCTGCCGCACATCGAGCTCACCCGCACAATCGCGCGCAAGTTCAACAACCGCTATGGTCGGGTATTCCCCGAGGTCGACGCACTGCTCTCCGACACTCCGCTACTGCCGGGACTCGACGGGCGCAAGATGAGCAAGTCCTACGGCAACGCCATCAACATCTCGATGACCGCCGAGGAAACCGCCCGCCGCATCAAGAAGAGCCAGACCGACGGCGAGCGCATGATCACGTTCGATCCGGAAGGAAGGCCCGGCGTGTCCGGCCTGCTCTCCACTGCCGCCATCTGCACCGGCCGCTCTGAGGTCGAGATCGCCGATGAGATCGGCATGGGCGGCTCCGGCCAGCTCAAAAAGTACGTCACCGAAAGCGTGAACGAGTATTTCGCCCCTATCCGCGCGCGCCGCGAGGAACTCGCAGGTGACATGGACTACATCAAGGACGTCCTGCGCGAGGGCAATCGTCGCGCCAACGAGATCGCCGAGGCGACGCTTGCCGAGGTGCGCGAGGCGATGGGCATGGTGTACTGACATGTACCGACTTGTCGCCAGCGACATGGACGAGACATTCCTCGATGCCAACCACGCGATCCCCGAGGCGAACCTCCGCGCGCTGCGCCGCATGAAGGAGCTCGGCGTCCTGTTCGTCCCCTCAAGCGGGCGCTGGTATTCCAGCATCATGGATAACTTCACCGGCGAGGCGCGCGATCAGCTCGAGGGCAGCTACGTGCTGTCGTACAACGGAGGTTTCATCAACCGCGTGGGCGATCCCGAGCCCCTCACGACCTGCGGCCTTTCGCGCGCTTGCGCGGAAGAGCTGTACGCGAGGGGTCGCGAACTCGGTCTGTGCATGCACATCAACGTCGCCGACGGCCACGTCTTCGTACCCGATGCGGACGAGGACGAGCGCGAGTACCTCACCTCCATCTCCGGGGTCACCCATATCTCGAGTGCGGACCATCCGGACCTCTCGTTCCTCGGCGACCGGGACATCGTGAAACTCCTGTATGTGGACCGGGATTTCGACGCGTTGCAGAAGCTCGGCGCCCAGCTCGCGCCCATGGCGGAGCGCCTCGGCGTGGAGATCACGTTCTCGTCCAAGCGCTATCTCGAATTCATGCCCGCGGGCATCGACAAGGGCACGGGCCTCACGCGCCTCGCCGGCATGTTGGGAATTCCGATGTCGGAGGTGATCGCGGTCGGAGACTCCTCCAATGACCTCGCCATGATCGAGGCAGCCGGCCTCGGCGTGGGAGTCGCGAACGTCACCGACGATGTGCGCCCGCATTGCGACGTCGTGCTCGAGTCCGCTGGAACAGACGGTGCGTTCACCGAACTCGTGGAGCGCTTTCTCTGATGTCCATCCGGTTCTCACACCAAGACCACATGAATAAGCCTTGGGTAACTTATGGAGAGCATGTGGCCGGGGCATCGCCGCATCTGATCCGTTTTGAAATTAGCTATAGTTAACTCAACGAAGGCACAGACGAAGTTAAAGACCTTCGAACACCATGTTGCGCCCTCCTCCCCTCGCGCGGCATCCTCTTTGAGAAAGCACCCCGTACTTACGGGGTGCTTTCCTGCATACAATGTGTAGGATCAATATCTCTACATGGAGGTCGGTATGGACGAGCGAGGCTCCGACGGTTTCTTCACACGCGTCTACGACATGGTGCGCCAAGTGCCCGAGGGCATGGCCGCCACCTACGGCCAGATAGCCAAACTCGTCGGGGAACCGCGCAAGGCGCGCTATGTGGGATATGCCCTGCACGTCAATCCCGAGCCCGGCACCATCCCGTGTCATCGAATCGTGTTCGCGGACGGAAGGCTCGCGGACGGCTTCGCGTTTGGCGGCCCAGATGTCCAACGAGAGCTACTCGAGGCAGAAGGCGTGGTGTTTCTGCCCGATGGAAGGGTGGACCTGCGCTCATGCCGTTGGCCCGCCGGAGTGGAATAGCGAGGGACGCCATGAAACTCCAACAACTCAGATACATCGTCGAGGTGGCCTCGTGCGGCAGCGTCACCGAGGCGGCACGGCGCATCTTCGTGTCGCAACCGAGCGTGACCGCCGCCGTGCGCGATTTGGAACGCGATGGGCATCACGGTGTTCGACCGGACGAGCAAGGGCATGGTGACCACCACCGAGGGCCAGACGTTCCTCGGCTACGCCCGCCAAGTGCTCGAACAGGCGGACCTGCTCGAGGAGCGTTACAATCGCGACGTGATCGGCCGCATGCTGCGTGCCGAGGAGCTCGAATTCAAGCCCCTGTTCTCATGCGCCGCGCACGTGTTCCTCTCCTCGACCCATCCGCTGGCGCAACGTGCCTCGGTCACGCTCGATGACCTCGCCGACTACCCGTACCTCTCCTACGAGCAGGGGGATTTCAACTCGTTCTACTTCTCCGAGGAACCACTGTCCACGCTCGGCCGCTCCAAGAACATCCGCGTGCGCGACCGCGCGACCCTGTTCAACCTGCTCATAGGCCTCGATGGTTACACGGTGTGCTCGGGCGTGATCTCGCACGAGCTCAACGGCGAGGACATCATCGCCGTCCCACTCGAGGTCGACGACCGCATGGAAGTCGGCATCGTCACGCGGCGCGACACCCACCTCTCCCGCTATGGGAAGGCGTTCGTCGAGGCTATCCGCACGCATATCCCGTGATGCCCATGGGATCGAAAGCCTTCGTCACCTACCCAGTCCCATAGTTTTTTCCTATCGTAGTTGGATTGCTTTAGGGGCTTGCCTAGTTTAGGGACCTTTCTCGGAGTTCCCTCAACATGAACT
>CAUWMY010000002.1:0-80259 GCA_963560155.1 uncultured Collinsella sp. | reverse complement strand
GAAAGATTCGTTTTGACTCCGACGCGGCCGGGCGGCTTGGGTATAATGCAATCCGTTGCGCGCCATTAGCTCAGTGGATTAGAGCGTCTGCCTCCGGAGCAGAAGGCCGTAGGTTCGAACCCTATATGGCGCACCACTGCACATCCTCGAGCCGTCTGGCTCGATTTCCAAAGGGTCGCGCGCGGTTTCGCACGTGGCCTTTCTTATAAGCAGCACGATTTTTGCGGCTGGGAACGGATCGGATATGGGTACTGTGAACAGGTGCGCCTCGTCCTCGGCAGGCGGTCGGGACGACCTCGGCGCGCGCGGCCTCACGGAGGCGGAGGTCCGGGAGCGCGTAGCCGCCGGCAAGGTCAACGTCAACACGGAGCTCAAGACCAAGTCGGTCAAGGAGCTCGTGGTCGAGAACACCTGCACGCTGTTCAACCTCATCAACGTCATCTTGGCGGCGCTCGTCATCGTCACGGGGGCTTGGAAGAACCTGACGTTTCTCGGAGTGGTCTTGCTCAACACCGGCATCGGCGTCGTCCAAGCCCTTCGGTCCAAGAGGATGGTCGATAAGCTGACCCTGCTCGCATCCAAATGCGCCGTCGCCGTGCGCGATGGGCGCGAGGTCGAGCTCCAGTTGGACGAGATCGTCCTCGATGACCTCATCCGCCTGGGCAGAGGGGACCAGATCCCGGCCGACGCGACCGTCGTGTCCGGTGAATGCCACGCCAACGAGAGCCTTCTCACGGGGGAGAGCGACGCGATCCACAAGCGCCCGGGAGACGAGCTCATGAGCGGCAGTTTCATCGACGCCGGGCTCGTGTACGCCCGCGTCATCCACGTGGGGGCCGACAATTACGTTTCCCGCATCAACAACGAGGCGAAATACGTCAAGAAGGTCAACTCCGAGATCATGAACGCCCTGAACGCCATCGTGCGCTTCGCCAGCTTCTTCATGGTCCCCATCGGCATCGCGCTGTTCTATGCGAGCGTTCGCAGCTCCTATCAGGCCTGGTGCGCCCTCGACCCCAATTCCTCGTCCACCTTCATCGCCTGGTTCTTGTCGGGTGGGTCTTGGCCGGCGATCTCCGCGGCGATCCTCTCCACCGTGGGGGCCCTGCTCGGCATGATCCCCCAGGGGCTCGTCCTGCTCACCTCCTCGGTGCTCGCCATCGCCACCATCCGTCTCGCCCGTCGCAGGGTTCTCGCGCAGCAGCTGTACTGTATCGAGACGCTTGCCCGCGTCGACGTCCTCTGCCTCGACAAGACGGGGACCATCACCTCCGGCCATATGGAGGTCGAGGGCGTCTATGTCGCCGCGGAGGACGGAGCCGCCCTCCGCGCCGGTGCGGGCGCGGATGCCCTCGGGGGTGCGACGACGTCGGACGCCGCGGTCCGCATGCATGCGGCGCTTTCCGGCATCGCCCGCGCGACTTCCGCCGACGCCAACGAGACGTGCACGGCGCTGCTCTCGTACTACGGGGATGCCCCCGGCATCCCCGATGCGCGGCGAGCCGTCGCCTTCTCGTCCGCGAAGAAATGGAGCGGCGCGACGCTTTCGGGCGGCGCGCTCGCAGATGACGGTGGCTCCTCCTATGTCATGGGCGCCGCCCAGTTCGTGTTGGAGCCCGAGGTGTATGCTCGATATGAAGCCGCGGTCGGGGGGCTCGCCTCATCGTGCCGCGTCCTCGTCGTCGCGCGGGTCGACGGTTTCACCGAGGAGGGCGACATCATCGGGTCCCCGCTCCCGCTCGGGTTCGTGACGATCCGCGATGAGATCCGCTCCTCCGCCGCCGAGACCGTTCGCTATTTCTGCGACCAGGGCGTCACGCTCAACGTCATCTCGGGCGACGATCCCCGCACGGTCTCCTCTATCGCCCGCACTGTCGGTATCCCCGGCGCGGAATCCTTCGTCGACGCCACCACCTTGGATACCCCCTCGAAGGTCGACGCCGCCGTCGATCGCTATCACGTGTTCGGTCGCGTGACTCCCCAGCAGAAGCGCGAGCTCGTGAACGCCCTGCAGCGCCGCGGCCACACGGTCGCGATGACGGGCGACGGGGTCAACGACGTGCTGGCGCTCAAGGAGGCCGATTGCTCGGTCGCCATGGCCGCGGGCTCGGATGCCGCGCGCAACGTTGCCGAGATCGTCCTCGTCGACAACGATTTCGCCGCCATGCCCGAGGTCGTCGCCGAGGGGCGGCGCTCGATCAACAACCTGCAGCGCTCTGCGTCCCTATTCCTCACCAAGACCTTGTTTTCCATGGGTTTGGCGGCGTTGTGCATCTTCGTCCCCCCCTATCCCTTCCAGCCCATCACGATGACGCTCATCAATTTCTTCTGCATCGGCTTCCCGAGTTTCGTCCTCGCCCTCGAGCCGAATAACTCCCGCGTCCGCGGCAATTTCCTCGCCAACGTGCTCAAGCGCGCGCTTCCCGCGAGTGCGGGCGTCATGGTCGGGTCCATCCTGTGCATGGCGGCCTCGTCGCTGTTCGGCTACTCGGAGGCGATGCTCTCCACCATGTGCCTCATCAACGCCTGCGCGGTCGGGGTGCACTTGATTTGGAAGATCTCCGTCCCGTTCACCCCGCTGCGCCGTGCGGTGTTCGCGCTCGTGGTCGCGGGGCTCGCCGTCGGCGTGGCGCTGTTCCCGGGATTCTTCTCCATCGCGCCGCTCGCCCTCGCCCCGACCGCGCTCGCCATCGTCTTCGCCGCCGCCGCCTGCGCCGTCTTCGGATGCCTCACCGGTGCCCTCGAGCGTTCTCCCGAGAAGACGAGCCGACTCGCCACGGGTTTCGGCCGCGGCGTGCGCGTGAACGTTCGCGGGCGAGCCGGAGGCCGCAAGGTGACCGCGACCGAGTCCTGGTTCCGTCGGGCGTTCAAGCGCCTACGCGGCAAGGTCGACGAGGTCCGGTCCGGTTTCTCCGGTGCCGGATCTTCGGTGGGGCACGTGCCGGGGCGCGCCTCGGGGGCCCTTGCCTCCCGTCGCGACGGCGTGAAGCCCGCGCGCCGCGTTTCGAAGCCGCGCGAAAAGCGGTATCGTGTTGAGCAGGCCAACGGCGGCATCCGCGTGAGGATGCCCAAGACAAAGCGGAGGAAGGACCATTGATCTGCCCCATCTGCAACGCCTCGATTCCCGACGGTTCCGACGTCTGCATCTCTTGCGGTGCCGATCTGTCCGCACGGCATTCCAACGCCGGCGTCGATTTCTTGTTTTGCGAGGGCTGCGGCGCGCGGTTGTCGAGTCAGGACCGTACGTGCCCCAAATGCGGCAGGCCCGCGCCCGGAATCCTTTCGGAGCAGTCCTCCGCCTCCGATCTCGCGGCCGGCAGGACCGCGAGTTTTCCCAAGTTGACTTCTGACATGATCGCGGGCGCCGTCCCCGCGCCGGGTTCATCCGACGCGTTCCGGGCGCGTGATGACCAGGCCACCTCGGTTATCGACGCGGACGAGCTCGCCGCCGCGCAGTCCTCCTCCGGGGGGCGGTCCGCGGTGTCGCGCCCCCGACCAGTCGTGAGCGACGAGGTGCTCTCCCAGGGCGAGGACGCCTATGCCCGCCCGCGCAGGCCCCGCTGGATCGTCGCGACGGTCGTGCTGGCCGTGCTCGCCGGCGCCGGCTGGTTCGTCACCGCAGACCCCCTCGGCGTCATGCCCGGCCTCATCGATTCCTTCGACCGCGCCGCGAGTGAGATGTACCCGAGCCGCCAAGTCGCGGAGGACGGGTCCGGGGATGCGTCCGGCGACTCTGCGGCTGAGACCGACTCCGCGGATCAGCCGGCGGAGGACCCCGTTTTGACCGACGCCGAGGCGTTTCAGGTGCTTTCCTCCATATATGCCGAGATCACGTCCTATCAGGACGCCCTCGGTCCCGTCATCGAGACCTATAACGGCCAGTATCTCGTTAAGGATCTCGAGCAGCGGCAAAGCGCCTCGCAGGGAGCCTATGACCTGCGCGAGACGATCCAGCAGACGATAGACGAGCTCGACGACATGAAGCTGCCCGAGGACACGGCCTATGCCGAGGACGTGCGGCATCTGCGGCAGCTCGCGACCTGGATGTTCAACCGCGTCGACGTCCTGTGCAGGTCGTGGGACATCTCGCTTTCGGTTCCCCAAGGCGAGCGCCCCGCCGATCATCAAGATGAGATCCTCGCGCCCCTGCGCGAGGTGGAGATGATCGACGGCCGGGCCGTCGACGTGATCAAATACGAGAAGAACGTCTACGCCTGGAAGCCCGTCGAGAAGTAGGCGCGGCCAACGCCCCCTTGAAACCTCGGGGGGCAGGGCGGGTCGCGTGATAGAATACGTTGCATATGCATTGACGATAGGGGAGACATATGTTTCTGAAGAAGACCCGTACGCCCGAGTACCAGATCTCCGGGGATGAGATCGCCATCATCGAGACCAGCCAGGGAACGATCCGCGTCAAGCTTGACTGCGCCGGAGCGCCCATACATGTCGCCAACTTCTGTGAGCTTTCCGTCATGGGCTTCTACGACGGTCTCAAGTTCCATCGCTACGTTCCCGGTTTCGTCATCCAGGGCGGGTGCCCGAACACGCGCGATATGACGCGCGAGCAGGTCGCCGCGGGGCAGATGGGCCCCGACGGCCAGCCTGGAACAGGCGGTCCCGGCTGGAGCATCAAGGAGGAGTTCTCCACCAATCCCAACAACAGCCATGAGGACGGCGCCCTGGCCATGGCGCGCTCCATGGATCCCAATTCGGCCGGTTCGCAGTTCTACTTCTGCCTCGGCCCGCAGCACAACCTCGACTCCGGATACACCGTCTTCGGTTCCACGGTCGAGGGCAAGGACGTCATCGGGCGCCTTCGCGCCGGCGACGAGATCGTCCATGTCGAGATCGCCCACGAGGGTTAAGCCACGCCACATTCGCGCACCATGCGCATGCGTCTAAGGAGTACACGTGAACGCTCAGGTTTTGGAACAGGCACGCAACGCATACCGTATCGGCGATTTCGCCGCCGCCGCCCAGCTGTTCTCAGCCGCCAAGGATGAGTCCGAGGTATGCGGCGAGGTCGACCATCTTCGTGGAAATTCGCTCATGCGCCTCGGTCGTTACGCCGATGCCGCCGCGGCATACGGCAGCGCGCTGCAGGACGGCGCCTATGGCAAGCGCGGCGCCCTGCTCACCAATCAGGGCAAGGCCCTCGTCGCCATGGGCGATCTGAGCAACGCGGTCGCCTCCTTCTCGGCCGCCACCCAAGATGCGAGCTACGCCACTCCCTACAAGGCGTATCTCGGTCTCGGCAGCGCCCTGGAGAAACTCGGCAACCTCACCGAGGCGGGCGTCGCCTATCGCCAGGCGGCGATCGACGGAACCAACCCGGCCCCCGCGGGCGCGTTGGCGAGCCTGGGCGGTTGCTTCGTCGCGCTGCAGCGGCCCGAGGATGCCATCGAATCCTACCGCACCGCCCTGGATTTCGTCGGCCCGCGCGATGACGTGAGCGCCATCAATGCGGGGCTTGGCTGCGCTTACGCCGCGGCCAATCGGTTCAGCGACGCGCTCGATGCCTTCACCGCCGCGACTGCGGATGGCGTGTACCAGCTCACCCCCGAGCAGTCGGCGGCGCGCGATCGCGCCCACGACGCCCTGTCAGCATCTGCGGCCATGGCCCCCGCGGGAGACGCGTACAACACCGGCGTCGACCCGCTCGATCCGCTCGGCCAGTCCGGCAACTTCATGCCCGACCCCTCCGACACCGGCTTCTTCACGCTCTCGGAGTCCGAGATGGTCCAGCAGGATAAGGCCGAGGCGAAAGTGCGCCGCAAGCACCGTCACCTCGGGCT
Source organism: uncultured Collinsella sp. (assembly GCA_963560155.1). Classification (GTDB taxonomy): domain Bacteria; phylum Actinomycetota; class Coriobacteriia; order Coriobacteriales; family Coriobacteriaceae; genus Collinsella. The sequence continues at coordinate 74,464 of CAUWMY010000002.1, read as the reverse complement.
CAAGATCTTCATGGTCATCCTCCTCATCATCATCATCGCCGGCGGTGGGCTCGCGTTCGCATACACGCGCGGTTTCGGCATCCCCTCGCAGCAGGACACCTTGACCAAGCTCTTCGAGGCCGCCTCTGACGGCTCCGATGCCTCGGTGTACCTCGCGTCCGGTCTCGATGACAGCCAGCGCTCGGTGATCGTCGCCTCTATCCCGCAGGAATCCAGCGCGACCATCGAGGGCATGGACGCCGGGATGAGCGAGACGAAGGCGACCGTCAAGGTCGCTCTCAAGCAGGGCGGGGAGATGACCTACGAGGTCGATTTCGTCCGCGAGGGACTCGGATGGGTGGTATCCTCCATCGCCACCGATTTCAACGTTTCCGGTAGCGTCGGCTCCACCGGCTCCGTGGATGAGCCCGCGTCCGAGGATGATGCGACGACCGATGAGGGCGCCGAGGCCGATCCCTCGCTCGATGCGGCCTCCGCGGGCGATTCCGCGGAGGCGTCCCAGGAGGGCTCCCAGCAGTAGTTTCGGTGGACGGGTGATGCGTTTTCCGCGTGCCAGGGGCTGTGGCGTTGTCGGACGCTACACTTTTGCCAAACCATTCCAAAGTGTTTGACGTAGGAGCAGACTTGTTTTCTCTGATGGATATGTTCTTCGGCCAATACGACGGCGACCTCGCGATCGACCTCGGTACGGCCAACACGCTCGTCTCGGTGCGCGGAAAGGGCATCGTCATCCGCGAGCCCTCCGTTGTGGCTATCGACAAGAATGACGAGCGCATCCTCGCCGTCGGCATCGAGGCGAAGCGCATGCTCGGGCGCACCCCCGGCAACATCGTCGCCGTCCGCCCGCTCAAGGACGGCGTCATCGCCGATTTCGATGTGACCGAGGCCATGTTGCGTTACTTCATCGATAAGGCGAGTGAGAAGCGCTACCCCTGGACTCCGCGTCCCAGGGTCGTCGTGTGCGTTCCCTCCGGCGTCACCTCCGTTGAGAAGCGCGCCGTCTTCGAGGCCACCATCCAAGCCGGCGCTCGCCAGGCGTACCTCATCGAGGAGCCCATGGCGGCGGCCATCGGCGCCGACCTCCCCGTCGAGGAGCCCACGGGCTCCATGGTCATCGACATCGGCGGCGGCACCACCGAGGTCGCGGTCATCGCCATGGGCGGCATTGTCGTCTCACAGTCCATCCGCATCGCCGGCGATGAATTCGATCAGGCGATCCTGCAGCATGTCCGTGATGCCTATAACCTCGCGATCGGCGAGCGCACCGCGGAGGACATCAAGATCAAGGTCGGTTCCGCCGTCCCGCTCAAGGACGAGCTCGACGTCGAGGTCAACGGCCGCGACGTGATCACCGGTCTCCCCAAGACGGTCCGCATCGAGAGCGAGGAGATTCGCCGCGCCCTCAACAAGCCGCTCGACGAGATGACCAAGGCCGTCAAGGACGCGCTCGACGCGACCCCGCCGGACCTCGCCTCAGACCTCATGTATTACGGCATCCTTCTCACCGGCGGCGGCGCCATGCTGCGCGGTCTCGATATCCGCCTGCGCGATGAGACCGGTGTGGCGGTCAATGTCAGTCCGACGGCGCTCGACAACGTGGTCAACGGCTGCGCGCGCGTGCTCGAGGCAAATGCGTTCGACGGCGGGTTCGTTCAGAGCAACGCGTAACGGAAAGGGCGGCTTGTGCCGGGTAAACCCAAATACTCCTCCAACTTGCATAGCTCAAGGCAATCAACGGGTGGTCGCCCGTTGATTGTTTTATGCCTCGTGTCGGTCCTCCTGCTCACGTTCTACTTGCGTGAGGGCGACGCCGGCGTCATTCATTCGCTGCGGGGCATGGCGATGACGGTCGCCTCTCCGGTGCGCATGCTGGGCGGGGTGATCTCCGCCCCCTTCAACGCGGTCGGCAACGCCGTCGCCAACGCCGGTGCGTCGTCAGAGACGCTGTCTGAACTCAAGGCGGAGAACGAGCGGCTCACGGCGAAGGTCGCCGAGTTGTCAGAGGCGCAGGAGACCGCGACGCGCCTTGAGAAGCTCGTCGGCCTCCAATCCACATACGACCTCACCTCCACCGCCGCCCGCATCATCGGCTCGACCGGTGACGCCTGGACCGAAGCCGTCATCATCGACAAGGGGTCGAATGCCGGTTTCGAGGTCGGCATGCCGGTATGCAGTTCGGGCGGCGTCATTGGACAGATCATCGAGGTCTCCGCGACCACGTCGACCGTTCGCCTGGTGAGTGACGAGCAGTCCGGCATCTCGGCGATGGTTCAGGGCTCGCGCGCCCAGGGTATGCTTCGCGGCCAAGCCGACGGGACGCTTCGCCTCGAATACGTCGTGGCGGACGCCGAGGTGTCCACCGGGGACATCATCATCACATCGGGTATCGGCGGATCGTTCCCCAAGGGCCTGCCCCTCGGCACGGTCGCCTCCATCGACCGCGCCGCCAATGCGGTCTACTACACGATTGTGGTCCGAGCGGTCTCCACGGCCGAGAACAACGAGGAGGTCCTCGTCATCACCTCGATCGGTGAGGACCAGGTTCCCTCTGATGAGGAGGTCGCGACCGCGAACGGCACGCCGCAAGGCGTTTCGTCCGCACAGTCGTCGGACGCCTCTGAAGACGGCGGTACGGAGGGGTCCTCCGATGGATCTGATGGGGAGTAGGGGGTAGATCATGGCTTTTGAACTTAACAACGCCGGCCCCACGCGTGGTCGCCTCATCGCCATCGCCCTCGTCTGCCTGATACTTCATCTGGCGTTCGCGCCTCAGTTGAGGCCATTTGGCGGAACGTTCAACTTCATGCTCGTGCTCACGGCGTCGATGGCGATATCCGTCGATTCGCGGTCGATGGTCTATATCGGATTCTTCTCCGGCCTCGTGTACGACCTCACCACGACCGGTCCAATCGGCTTGATGTCCCTCCTGCTCGCCCTTGCGGGATATGGCGTCGCGATGATCTCCCGTGGATTGACTTCCGGTGTCGGCATGGAGACGCTCCGTGTCGTCATCGCCGCGATATTCGGCGTCAACATGATCTATGCCGTGGCGATGCTGCTGCTCGGCGTCGAGTCGAGCGTCTTGACCTCGATCGGCGTGCACGGCCTCGCCTCGACCGTGCTCGATGTCCTCGCGAGCGTGCCCTTCCTGCTGATGGCGGGTGCGCAGGCCGGCTCGCGCGGATTTTCCGCGCGCGGGAGAGCACATGGTCGCGGGTCCCGCTTCAAGGGCTTGAGATAGGCGCATTTCATGGATGCACAGCTCATCGTCATCATAGCCGGCGTCATCCTCGTCGCCGCCATCATCGGCTCCCTGTTGTTCCTCAAGGGCTATTCGGGGAAGTTCACGTTCGATACCCAGAACGGCACCCGTCCGCGCGCCACGGAGGGGGAGGGTTCGACCCAGGGGGTCAAATCGAACGGTCGCTTCAAGCTCCTCACCGCTGGCGTGGGGGCGGTGTTCGCCGCCATCATCGCCAAGCTTTGGAGCATGCAAATGGTGTCGTCGGACCATTACGACGCCCTTGCGGAGAAGAATCAAACCCGTACCGTCACGACTCCCGCCCCACGCGGGAGGATCTTGGATCGCAATGGTGTCGCCATCGTCGACAATCGCCCGTCACTCGCGATAACCGCATATCGGGACCTCGCCGATGATCCCGTCACGGTCAGGCATCTTGCCAACGTCCTCGGCATGCCGTATATGGCGGTGATACGGAATATCCAGGACAACACCGAAGGCGCCCAGAGCCCCCATACCATCGCCACCGACGTGCGGCGTTCGACGGTCGCGTATATCCAGGAGCATATCGATCAGTTCCCGGGCGTCTATATCGCCGAGCGCACCGAGCGCGCGTATCCTTACGGCACGCTCGCCTGCCATGTCATCGGCTACACGGGTACCGTCACGCAGGAGCAGCTCGACGCTCAGGACGAGGCGGGCTCCGATTCCGGTTCAATCGTCTACCAGCATGGCGATATCGTCGGCCAGGCTGGTGTCGAGTACTATTACGAGAACCTCCTCCAGGGCATCCGGGGAGAGCAGACCGTCAAGGTCGATGCGAGCGGCAACGTGACCTCTCAGGCCGGTGCCGTCCCGGCGGCGCCCGGCAGCGATATCAAGCTCACGCTGGATATCAAGATCCAGAAGGCCTGTGAGGAGGCTTTGCAGGTCAGCCAGGATGTCGCCGAGCAAACGGGGCACAAGGGCGGTGCCGGTGCATGCGTCTGCCTCGACTGCACCAACGGCGAGGTCCTCGGCATGGCGAGTTTCCCGTCGTTCGACCCCTCCGTATTCGTCGGCGGCATCTCCTCCGATATCTGGAGCGAACTCAATGACGATGAAGGCGGCCGTCCCCTCGTGAACCGCGCGGTCGGTGGCCAGTACATGTCGGCTTCCACCATCAAGCCGCTCAGTTCGTTCGCGGGCATGGAGTATGGCGTGTACACCGCGGATTCGCGCTCCACGTGCACCGGTTGGTGGACGGGGCTCGGCGAGGCGAACGGCAAAGCGTGCTGGTTGCATTCGGGCCACGGGGTCCGCGGTCTCCAAGACGGTATCCGCGACTCTTGTGACGTTGTCTTCTACGACCTCGGCAAGAACTTCTATTATTCCGACGGTGATTCGGAGGGTTTGCAGGAGATGTTCCGCAGGTGGGGCCTTGGTTCCAAGACGGGCATCGATCTCCCCGCCGAAGATGAGGGCCGTGTTCCCGATGCGGAGTGGAAAGAGGCCTATTTCAAGGATTGGTCTCCGGAGGAGCGGGCCTGGACTGCCGGAGATATGACGAACATCGCCATCGGCCAGGGAGACATCCTCGTCACGCCAGTCCAGATGGCAACGGTGTATGCCGGAATCGCCATGAACGGCGTCGAGTTCACGCCCCATGTCCTCCACTCCGTGGTCTCGCGCGACGGGCAGGGCGATGCGTATTCCTATGAGCCGAAAAAACTCCGGACGATCGAACTGAAGAGCCAGGACGCCCAGATGGGGCTTGTGCACGGCGGTCTCCATTCGATGATTTACGAGGAATCGCCAACGCTCGCCGAGCATTTCAAGAATCTTCCCGTGCAGGTCGCGGGCAAGTCGGGCACTGGCGAGAAATCCGGTGAGGACGATTACGCGTGGTTCATCGCGTATGCGCCCTATGAGGATCCCAAATACGTCGTCGCCGCCCTGCTCGAGCAAGGTGGATTCGGCGGTACATGCGCTATGCCGGCGGTACGTCACGTCCTCGGTGCGATCTACGATTGTCCCGACACGGTGAGCTACGGCAGCGGAGATACCTCGAGGTAGGTGGGAAACATGGCGAAAGATGCGCTCACACGCGTCAACAAGAGAATGGTCGCGGGCAAAGCGGGGTTCGGGCAGAAGTTCAATATCCCCGTGCTCATCGCCTGGGTCATGCTTCTTGTGTATGGCGCGTTCGTCATATGGACGGCTTCCCTCACGATCGCCGAGGCGTCATTCATGCGCCAGCTCGTCGGCATGGGCCTCGGCCTCGTCCTCGCGTTCATATGCTGGAGGTCGGATTTCTCCGGTCTTTCCGGGATGACCACCGTGTTGTTGGTGTTAGATCTCATCGTGCTGTTCAGCCCGTATATCCCCGGTTTGTCATATAACGCCAAAGGTATGACGGGTTGGATCAAGATTCCGCTCATCGGGCTCACCTTCCAGCCGGTCGAGCTTGCCAAGCTCATCACCATCTTCTTCATGGCCTCGTTGGGCGCCCAGTACAACGGAAAGATCGACAGCGTTCGCGAGTACGCGAAGCTCTGCGCCCTGCTCGCGATTCCGTTCGGCGCGGCCGTGGTCGCGGGAGACCTCGGAAGCGGTTTGGTGATCTTCTTCGCCGGCGCCACCATCATCATGATGAGCGGTCCCAGGAAGGAGTGGGTGCTCTGCACCATCGCGCTCATCATCGGTTTGGTATCCATCATGCTGGCCCTCGATTCCGTCCTGGACAGCATGCTCGGCCATGACGTGTTGCTCAAGCAATATCAGATGAACCGCCTTCTCGTGTTCATCGACCCCGAGTCCGATACCACCAACGCCGGCTACAACCTCCTTCAGTCGATGATCGCGGTCGGCTCGGGCGGTTTCTTCGGCAAAGGGGTCGGCAATGCCTCGCAAGCGGGCGCGGGGTTCCTTCCTGAGGCCCATACCGATTTCGTCTTCGCGCTTCTATCCGAGGAGTTCGGATTCGCCGGCGCCCTCGTCCTTCTGGGGCTTTTCGCCTTCCTCATCTTCTCGACCATCCGCGTCGCCCATCAGTCCGACTCGCTGTTCCTGCAGCTCGCGTGTGTCGGAATCGTCGGTATGTGGACCTTTCAGCTGCTCGAGGAGGTCGGCATGTGCATCGGGCTCATGCCGATCACCGGTATCCCGCTGCCGTTCATCAGCTTCGGGTCCTCGTCTATGCTGATGCAATGCGCCGCCGTCGGTATCGTCCAGTCCATCTGGCGATGCCGATCTAAGGTGGCCTGACGGTCCAAGGCGGCTTGGCGGCTGCTTCCGGGTCGTCGGTCGGTGTCAATCGTCTCGGTCGAGGCGCAGGTTGGAGGAGATATGAGAATACCCGTAGATTCGGTCATCGATGCCGTCAAGATGGGCGCCGGCGTCCAAGGCGATGTCGATGCGCCGGTGCGCGTCTCCGTGTATCTCGATGGCAGCGCCCCCGCCCATATCGTCCGCTGCCTGCGAGACGCGCTCGTGCCCCAGACGACATCGGGTCTCGTTCGCGTTGCGCGGTTGGGGGATGTTCCCCTCTCGGTCAGGCCCGATACGGACGTCGCCATCGTCGTGAGCGGTGGGAGCGCGATGTTGCAAGACCGGGTCCAGCGGATCGCGATATCCGGTGTTCCGACGGTCGTGCTGTGCGAGTCCTGCGTAGAGGTGCCGTTCATTGAGCGGGATACCGCGATGCTCGGTCTCATCGCCGCGACCGATGAGACCCATCTCCTGTCCTCCCTCGCCCATTGGATCTTGGATAGGACGGACAAGGACACGGCGTTCGCCGCCAATTTCACGTTCATGCGCATCGCCGCCGCCATGCGCGTCGTCCGATCCGCCGCCATGGCGAACCTCGCCACCGGTGCGCTTTTCTTCATGCCCGGCGCCGATTTCCCCGTCATGACCATGACTCAGCTCGGGATGATGCTCAAGCTCGCCGGCGTCTTCGGCAAGCCCATGCGATTCGAGCGCGCCTACGAGGCGGCCATGGTGCTCGGGGCGGCCTTCGCGATGCGGGCGGGTGCCCGTGCGGTCGCGCGCCGCATCGGTGGTGCCGGCGTCGTGTTCAAGGCGGCCCTGGCGGGTGTGGGAACATATGGCATGGGGTGCGCGCTCAGCATGTATTACGAGCGGGATATCGATTACACTCCCATAAATGACTTCTTACGCGGCGCATACGGCGGCGCGCGCAAGATCTTGACACCAGTCGTCAAGCGGGCTGCCGTTGCCGAGTAACTCAAACGGCCTTGGGCGGTCCATCCTCGCCCGTCCCTTTCTTTTCGTCCTTTATCTCCCGACAAGGAGGATGCATGCGAGTTCCCTATGAGAACCGCTTCCACGAGCTCGAGCCCCTGCTCGCGCGCGTGGAGAAACCCACGCGCTACATCGACCATGAGTGGGGGGCGCTCTGCAAGCCGGAGGCCGAGCACCGCTGCGTGCTGGTCTACCCCGACGTGTACGAGGTGGGCCTGCCCAACCAGGGTATCGCCATCCTGTACCGCAACCTCAACGAGGCCGAGGGGCTTTCCTGCGAGCGCGGCTACATCCCGTGGGTCGACATGGCCGATGAGATGCGCGCCGCCGGAATCCCGCTGCTCTCGCTCGAGGGCGCGGCCCCCATCGCGTCCTTCGACGTCGTGGGCTTCCACGTGCCGCATGAGATGGCGTGCACCAATTACCTCGAGGGCCTCGACCTCGCCGGCATCCCGCTTCATGCGGCAGATCGCGGTGAAGACGACCCCATCGTCATCTGCGGTGGTCCTTCCGTCTACAACCCCGAGCCCCTTGCGCCGTTTTTCGACTGCATGATGATCGGCGAGGGCGAGGAGCAGATCGTCGAGTTCTGCCAGCGCCATCGCGAGTTGCGCGATGCCGGTGTGCCCCGTGCCGAGATGCTTCGCGAGCTCTCCAAGATCGGCGGCGTCTACGTTCCGTCCCTCTATGAGGTGCGCTATGACGAGCCCTGCTCGCCGCACGGCTACACGGTCCCGCGGGAGGGCGAGGAGGTCCCGCCCGTCGTGTACAAGCGCGTGGTGAAGGACTTCGGCGCCACCAATCCGGTCCCGCAGGCCGTCGTTCCCTACATGCAGATCGTCCAGGACCGCCTCTGCGTCGAGGTGCTGCGCGGTTGTGCCCGCGGTTGCCGCTTCTGCCAGGCGGGCATGACGTACCGCCCGGTGCGCGAGCGCTCCGCCGACCAGGTGGTCTCCGCCGTGACCGGAGGTCTCGCCCACATGGGCTACGACGAGGTGTCGCTCAACTCGCTCTCCACCACCGATCACTCCAAATGCGCCGAGATGCTCAATCGCCTCAACAAGCGATTGGGCGACACCGGCATCTCCATCTCCGTGCCGTCTCAGCGCCTCGACTCCTTCGGCGTGGACATGGCGGCCGCCGTGGCGGGGGAGAAGAAGGGCGGTCTCACCTTCGCGCCCGAGGCCGGCAGCCAGCGCATGCGCGACATCATCAACAAGAACGTGACCGAGGATGATCTCGAGCGTGCCACGCGCGCCGCGTTCGAGGCCGGTTGGCGTCGCGTCAAGCTGTACTTCATGATGGGTCTGCCGGGGGAGACCGACGAGGACATCGTCGCCATCGCCCAGCTCGCCGACCATACGCTCGAGATCGCGCGCGAGGTCGTTCCCAAGGAGCAGCGCGGCGGCATCTCCGTCTCCATCTCCGTGTCGGTGTTCATCCCCAAGGCCCACACCCCGTTCCAGTGGTGCCCGCAGCTCGATGACGCTGAAGTTAAGCGCCGCCAGCAGCTGCTCTTCCATTCGGTAAAGAACCGCGCCGTTCGCATCCACTGCCACGACGCCGCCACCTCGCTCGTCGAGGCGGTCATGAGCCGCGGCGGCCGCGACATCGCGCCTCTCATCGAGGGCGCTTGGAGGCGCGGCCAGCGCTTCGACGCCTGGACCGAGCAGTTCGAGCTCGGTCGCTGGGAAGAGGCGGCCGCGGAGCTCGGCATGGACTTGCGGGCGCTTGCCCAGGAGTCCTTCGAGCTCGATTGGCGTCTGCCCTGGGAGCATGTGAGCCCGGGCGTGTCCCGCGGATTCCTCCTGCGCGAGTACCGTCGTTCCCTCGAGGGCGTCACCACGCCCGACTGCACGCGCACGTCCTGCACGGGCTGCGGCGTGTGCCCGACCCTGAAAGCCGACAACGTCTTGGTTGGTGAGCGCGCATGACGAACGCATCCGAACCCACGCTCTTCCGCCTTCGCGTGGCCTATCCCAAGTTGGGGCGTCTCAAGTACCTGGGCCACCTCGAGCTGATTCACACGGTCGAGCAGGTTGTGCGCCGTGCGAGGCTGCCCTATGCGGTCACGCAGGGTTTCTCTCCGCATATGCGCATCGCCTACACCTCGGCGTTGCCTGTGGGGACGTCATCCACGGCGGAGTACTTCGACGTGCATCTGACGGAGCTCATTCCCGCCGAGGACGCGCTCACGCGCCTGCAGGATGCCGCTCCCGTCGACTTGCGCCCCATCGACGCCGCATATGTGGAACTCCGTCGCCCTGCGCTCACCGCCGAGATCACGCTTGTCGACTACCTGATCGAGCTCTCGTTTTCGCAGGGATTGGGCGCCTCGGTCGAGAATCTCTCCAACGTGTTCTCATCTTGGTGGTTCTCAGGCAATGACCTGCAGATCCCCTATAGGCGTGGCAAGAAATCCAAGTCCTTGGACCTGAAGCGCGTCTTGTCTCAGGCCAATTTCCTGCCCTCACCCGAGGGTCGGGCCTGGGTCGAGCTCAAGACGCGGTGCGACAACGACGGCTCTTTGCGGCCTGAAATCCTCATCGCCGCATTCGACCAGGGCTTGCGCGGCCTTGTTCCCGGTGTTGACGAGGAGATCATCTCGACGGGAATCCAGCAGCTCAGTACCATCGAGACTTATCGCGTAGAGCGTTCTGGGCAGCGTATCTCCATGGAAAACGGGGGAGAGGCGGAGCCACTCGGACGCATGCTCGAGGTGCCATCTGGCAGCCTCTCGAGCGAGCGCTCGGCGTGGGCTTTGTCGAACCTGTGAATATGCAGGGAAAACGTTGAATATATCCGTTGACGCGCCATAATCCACCTGATACCATATCCGACTGTTGCACAACTGATGCATGAAGGGCAAGAACATGTACGCAATCGTTTCTACGGGCGGCAAGCAGTATAAAGTCGCCACCGATGACGTCATCACCGTCGAGAAGATCGAGGGCGAGGCCGGTTCCAAGGTCGAGCTCGAGGTCATCTTTCTGAACGACGGCAAGAAGATCGTCACGGATCCTGCCAAGCTCGCCAAGGCTAAGGTCACTGCTGAAATCCTGGAGCAGTTCAAGGGCGAGAAGCAGCTCGTCTACAAGTTCCACAAGCGTAAGCGCTACCACCGCCTCAAGGGCCACCGTCAGCAGCTCACCAAGCTGAAGATCACCAAGGTCCAGGCCACTTCCCGCGCCAAGAAGACCACCAAGGTCGAGGAGCCCGAGGCTCCCGTCGCCGAGTAGTCGACCATTTGTAGTTAGTTAGAGAGCAGGTACCTGACATGGCACACAAAAAAGGTCTCGGTTCCTCCCGCAATGGTCGCGACTCCCGCGGCCAGCGTCTGGGCACCAAGCGTTTTGACGGTCAGACCGTGAAGGCCGGCGAGGTTCTCGTCCGCCAGAACGGCACCCACATCCACCCCGGCGAGAACGTCGGCCGTGGCAAGGACGACACCCTCTTCGCGCTCGTCGAGGGCAAGGTCAAGTTCACCCGTGGCATCAAGCACCGCGTGAACGTGTATCCCGCCGTCGAGGCGTAATCCTCACCCTTTTTGCATTTGCATCTTTTGAGAGACCCTCTGAGCGTTTCGCCCGGAGGGTCTCCTTGTGTGTAAAAGGGGTCGGGTGCAAACGACACATCGCATTTTGCACAGGGGCATTTGGTAAGCTAGTTGCATGTTTACTGCGAATGTGCGTCGTGCGCATCGGCGTGGATGTGCAATTTGCACCCGTCCCTTTTCACACAGAGGGCATGTCAACATACAAGGAGGGGCTGTGTCCCAGTTCATCGATATTTGCCGCATCAACGTCAAAGGCGGCGACGGCGGCGCCGGCTGCATGTCGTTCCGCCGTGAGGCTTTCGTTCCCAAGGGCGGTCCCGACGGCGGCGACGGCGGTCATGGCGGCGACGTCGTCATCCAGGCCGACGCCCAGCTTTCGTCGCTCATCGATTATCGATTCAAGCACCATTTCCGCGCTGAGGCCGGAACGCACGGCAAAGGTTCGCGCAAAGACGGCGCCGACGGCCGTGACCTCGTCCTCAAGGTGCCCATGGGAACCGTCATCCGCGAGCTCGATCCCACGACGATGGAGCCCGCCTACGATCTGGCCGACCTCACGCATGATGGAGAGCGCGTCATCGTGGCTCCGGGCGGTACGGGCGGCCTGGGTAACCCTCATTTCGTCACCTCCACGCGTCGTGCTCCGGCGTTCGCTCAAAAGGGCGAGCCCGCCATCGAGCACTGGATCGAACTTGAGATGAAGCTCATGGCCGATGCGGCCCTCGTGGGCTTCCCGAGTGTCGGTAAGTCCTCGCTCATCGCCCGCATGAGCGCCGCCCGCCCCAAGATCGCCGATTACCCGTTCACTACGCTCGTGCCTAATCTCGGCATGGTGCGCGCCGGCGAGTACTCCTATGTCGTTGCCGACGTTCCCGGTCTCATCGAGGGCGCTGCCGAGGGCAAGGGCCTGGGCCATCAGTTCCTGCGCCATGTCGAGCGCACGGCCCTGATCCTGCACGTGGTCGACATCACGGGCAGCTACGAGGGACGCGATCCCCTCGAGGATTACCGCATCATCAACGATGAGCTTCGCCGCTACGCTTCCGAGCTGGCCGATCGCCCGCAGATCGTCGTCGCCAACAAGTGCGATGCATCCGGCGTGGCCGACCGTGTCCAGGCGCTTAAGATGGCCGCCCTTGAGGATGGTCACGAGTTCTTCGCCGTTTCCGCGCTCACGGGCGCCGGCCTTCAGACGCTCATGCTCGCCTGCGGTGAGCGCGTGAGCGAGCTGCGCCGCGCCATCGCCGAGGAGCAGGCCGCCGCCCCCGCCTTCGACGAGGAGAAGTGGGAACGCGCCCGCAAGGCCCGCGACAAGCGCTTCCACGTTGAGCAGGAGGAGCTGGGTGCCTGGCGCGTCACCGGCACAAACCTCGAGCGCATGGTCGTCCAGACCGACTGGGAGAACGAAGAGGCCATCATCTACTTGCAGCACCGCATGGCCCGCATGGGCGTGGACGACGCCCTCATCAAGGCCGGCTGCAAGAGCGGCGATGAGGTCCGCATCCTCGGCTACGCCTTCGATTTCGAGGGTGTCGACGACGATGAGGATTACGAGGACGACGTTGAGTTCCTTGAGTTCGACCTCGTCGACGAAGAGGTCGCCACCGAGGATTCTCAGCCCGAGGTCGGTGAGGGGGACCCCGATGTCCTCGCGTGATCGGCTGCTGCCCCCGCTCGGCGACGACCCTGAGCGCACGTACCGCCTGGGTATCATGGGCGGAACGTTCGACCCGATTCACTACGGTCACTTGGTCACCGCCGAGCAGGCGCGCGAGGCGCTCGATCTCGATCTGGTGCTGTTCATGCCGGCCGGTTCGCCCGCGTTCAAGCAGGGCAAGCATGTGAGCGACCCTGAGGATCGCTACGCTATGACGGTGCTGGCCACTGCCGCGAACGCGGCGTTTTACGCCAGCCGCTTCGAGATCGATCGACCCGGCGTCACCTATACGGTCGACACCCTCGGTGAGTTGCGCTCGCGCTATCCCGATAACGTCGAGCTCTACTTCATCACGGGAGCAGACGCGATCATGGATATCCTTGCCTGGCATGACGCCGAGCGCCTCGCATCGCTCGCGACCCTGATCGCCGCGACCCGCCCTGGGTACGATATCGAGACGGCCAAGGCCCGCATCGCCGCCTCTGGCATCGATTTCGATGTCCGCTATATCGAGATTCCGGCTCTGGCCATCAGCTCGTCCAACATTCGCGAGCTCGTGCGCGACGGCAAGAGCGCGCGCTATCTCACGAGCGAGTCGGTGATGGGCTATATCCAGAAGAACGACTTGTACGTCACGGGAGAATGATCACATGACGCTTTCAGATGAACAGATCGCCGAGCTCGAGGCCGTTCGCGCCAAGCTCGAGGTGCGTATGGTCGAGAAGCCCCGCCGCTACCAGCACTCTCTGGGCGTTGCCAAGACGGCCTATGAGATCGCCCGTGCCTACGATGTGGACTGCTTCTCTGCCTCTCTTGCGGGGCTTTTGCACGATTGGGACAAGGTCTTGGACGATCACGAGCTGCTCGTGAGGGCGGCTCAGTACGGCGTCCGCATCGCCGGCTCGCCCTCGGCCGCCGTGGGGTTGCTGCACGGCCCCGTCGCCTCCTACGAGCTGCCGCACATCTTCGAGGGCATCGATGCTTCCGTCTGCCAGGCGGTTGCGAGGCACACGGTCGGGGCGGTCGACATGACGCCGCTCGACATGGCTGTGTTCGTCGCCGATGCGATCGAGCCCGGCCGCCACGGCGACTATGCCGAGCGCCTGCGCGCCATGGTGGGGGAGTCTTCCCTGGAAGAGCTGTTCTTCCAAACGTTCGCGCAGGGTCTCGTTTATGTGATTTCGGGTGGGCGCTATCTGTACCCGACCGCCATCGACATCTATAATGCGTACGCAGCAAAGCGAACGCGCTAACCGATCACAGGAAAGGTTTTCCATGACTGACATGACCGACGATCAGCTTCTCGACTACGCCTCCGGCCCGGGCGCGCATGCCGCCGAGGGCAACGCCTCCGTCGAGCGCAGCGCCGCGTCCCCCTCAACGTCCGGCGTCCCCGCCATCGAGGTGGCCCGTGCCGCCGCCGACGCCGCGTCGTTCAAGGGCGCCGAGGACATCTGCATCATCGATCTCACCGAGCTCTCCGATGTCTGCGACTACTTCGTGCTTGCCACCGGCAACAACACGCGCATGGTCGACGCCATCGTCGACGAGGTCGAGGAGAAAGTCGCGAAGGCCTTTGGCGAGCATCCGTTCTCGATCGAGGGCCGCGAGGAGCGCAATTGGATCCTCATGGACTACGGTTCGGTCGTCGTCCACTCCTTCACCCCCGAGGCGCGCGAGTACTATCGCCTCGAGAAGCTCTGGGGCGACGCTCCCGTCATCGAGCTCTAATGTGTAATTGGGGACGGGTGCAAATTACACATCTTGATCAGTTCCCGGTTAGATTCTGGGTAGGCTTCTTGCAATAAAAACCCGGGTAGAACTTCATATGTTGTTATTCCCCCTTGCGGCGTTGGGTCTCTGATATTTGGGTAAGAGTCTTGGACTGCGAGGGGTTTCTATATTGATGGGACCCGAGCATCCAATCTGTTCCGGAGAGGGGTGCAGCATGGCGAGAAGGTCGCGCGTTTATATTGATTCGGGTCTCTATCACGTGGTCCTGAAGGGCTCGGGCGGTCAGATCATTTTCGAGGACGATGAAGACCGATGCGCGTTCATTTCATGCCTCGATGCCTATAGACGGGAGTTTGAAGTCCGCATCCTCGCTTGGTGCCTGATGAGCAATCATGTCCATCTCGTTTTAGCGGATGATGATTCGCGGCTCTCGAAGTTCATGCACTCCGTGGCAACTGCATATGCCTGCAGGTTCAACCGTCGGCACCTCCGCACGGGAGCCTTGTTTGACGGTCGGTTCCACAGTGTCGGCATCGGTTCCGATGCGCAGCTGCTGCGCGCGGTCAGGTATGTGCACGATAATCCCATTAAAAGCGGCATCTGCCTCCCGTCAGCGTATCAATGGAGCAGCTATCGCGAGTACCTCTCTGCGGATCCCGCGATGGTCGACACCTCTCCCGTGCTCGATATCATTGGCGGTCCCGAACATTTCGAGGAGTTTGGCCTAGCGGAAAAGTACGCTGGCTACGTGCCCGTTATGCGGGCGAGGCTTGGCGATGTCGAAGCGCTCCAACTCGCGGCGGAATTGCTTGGGCCCGAGCGCCTTCGTTCGTTGAGGTCCGAGCCGTCTGTTCTTCGCGCTCAAGGGATCCAGGTCCTTCGAGATGCAGGACTTACCATGAAGCAGATCCAGCGATGCACCGGGATCGGTCGGGGGATCATTTCTCGCACGACTCATGGACCCAAGGCATGACCGATGGTCGCGCAATCGGGGATGTGCAATCGGGGACGGGTGCAAATTGCACACATGAAGGGATTGCCTTTCCGGATTCTCGACCGACGCTATGTGTAATTTGCACCCGTCCCCGATTGCACATCCCCCGCTATATGTGGCCGGCGAGCGTGGCGTAGTGCTTGTACAGCGCGGCGAATTGGCCGCGGTACTTCGGCGCCCACGGTTTATCTCGGCCGCAGAAGTGCAGGATCGCGGTGTTGTCCATAACCCAATCGAGCGTCGCCTCACCGCCGGTGCGGATGATGTTGTCGGGGTATTTCCGAGCGTCGTAATTCCACACCCGGTCGGGGACGGGCAATGTGCGTTCGCCATATAGGGCGTTGAAGATATCCTGGTCGGGGAAGAGCAGCTTTCGCTCGTGTTCAGTGGCGAAGGCGAAGATATCGCCGGGGTCGATGATCGCCTTGGCGCGCGGCATGTCCATGAGAATCACGCCGGTGTTGAAGTAGAGCACGCTCGTGTTGAGACGCACGTTGTTGAGGGCCGTCGCAGGGTGGATTGCATCGGTGTGGGATGCGGCGGCGAATACGTTGTCGCTCAGATCGATCTCGAAGAGCGGCGTGAGCGGGTTGATGATGAGGATGTCGGGGTCGAGATACAGGGAACGGTCTATCTTGGCGTCGATGATATGCGGCGCCAGCAAGCGGTAGTACATCTCTTGCGGGTATCGCTCGCTTGAACGGGCATGCGCGAAGAGCGTCTGGTCCACCATGCGGGGTGCCAGATCGACCCCGATATGTCGGCAAAAAACCGCGAGAGATTCGAGCGTCGCCTGCGGGATACCGCGGTGAAGGAGCCAGACTCGGATACTTTCGGACCGATTATTTACGCGCAGGGACAGCAGCATGGTGCGGAGCGGGGCGAGGTAGCCCTCGTCACAGGTGACGACGATTTCGAGGGTGCGCTGCGTCATGGGTCTCCTTAACGAGGTCGATGCATGGTGGGACGGCAAGCCGATTGCGAGCCACGCTCTCCCTTGTACCCGCAGCTCGATGCGTAATCACCGGGCGGGTGCAAATTGCCCGTCACTTTGGATGGGCGTCCTTGCGGCGTGCGAGCTCGCCGATGTGTAATTTGCACCCGTCCCCAATTACACATCTTCGGGTGCATGCTGCGTGAGGAACTTCGCGGGGTCGACGAGGTCGCCGCCGAAACGGGTGCTTCGGCCAAAGGACACGACATCGCTGCCAAAGCGCTCGCGCAGGGCGTCGAGCGTGACGGCGAGGTCGCGCTTGTCGCTCGCCATGGCGCCGCGTTCATCGACGTCGCAGAACAGATCGGTCTGAATGCCATGGGGGTCGGGCTCAAAATCGCTCACGCCCACGCCGGCGAGGCGGATATGCATGCCCTCGGTCCATATCGAGTTCAGCAGATCGCATGCGACCGCCCCGAATACGTTCTCGTCGTCGGTCGCGTGAGTGAGCTTGCGCTGGATCGTCCTGCCCTCGCCAAAGGAGTACTTGATTTTGAGCGTGACGGTGCGCCCCGCCAGTCCGCGGCGCCGCAGTCGCGTGCCGACGCTTTCGGAGAGAAGCCAAATGGCCGCCTTCACATCGTCCGGGGACGTGAGGTCCTTGGCGAAGGTCCTTTCGTTGCTGACTGATTTGACGTCGTCGGGGGCATCGATGGCCCGTACCTCGCTGACCTCGAGCCCCGCGGCCCTGCGTCGCATGAGTTCGGTGTTGATGCCGAAGATGGGGGAGAGGAGTCCGTCGGACGCCTCCGCGAGCTGTCCGAGCGTTCGAATCCCCACGCGCGCCAGGGCGCTTTCGGCGGCGGCGCCGATGCCGCTCATGGCACGTACGGGCAGGGGGTTCAGGAAGCCGCGCTCGGTTCCGGGGAGGACGAGGGTGAGCCCGCGCGGTTTGTCGCGCTCGCTGGCGATCTTTGCCACGGTCTTGTTGCATCCGAGGCCGATCGAGCAGGTGACGCCGAGCTCAGACACGCGCTTCGAGATGCGTTGGGCTATGGCTATGGGGCTTTCTTTGCAGAACCTGCCGGGGGTTATGTCGAAAAAGGCCTCATCGATGGAGACGCGGTCGACGTAGGGCGTCTCATCTGCGAGAATACCCATGACGCGTGCGCTCAGCTCTCGATAGCGATCGAAGTGCCCCGGGGTCCAGATGGCGTTCGGACACAGCCTGTGCGCCTGTGCGGAGGACATCGCGGACCGTACGCCGAATTTGCGGGCCTCATACGAGCATGTCGAGACGACGCCGCGCTTATCGGGCGAACCGCCGACGATGACGGGCTTTCCGCGCCACTCGGGGTGGTCGAGTTGCTCGACGCTTGCGAAAAATGCGTCGAGATCCATCAGCCCGATTGCGGGGCCGTTCCATGAGCCGAAGAGCTCGGAGGCGAGACCGTATGTATGTTCGCTTGTGTTCATGCTGTCAGTATATCGACAATTGCCGATGTACGCTGCATGAACATGCTTGCAATCGCGCAAATCTCAGATAAGATATGGATTTGCTTGCGACTTTCCAAATGAAGCCGGTCTCAAACGCTTCCCGTCGAGTCGTTTGGCACGGTAATTGTCCTGGTTAGGAATGCAGCAATCGCTGCGCAAAAGAAGGAGTTTGCATGGCTGTCAAGATTCGCCTCGCTCGTCATGGTTCCAAGAAGCGCCCGTACTACCGCGTCGTCGTCGCCGATTCCCGCACCCGTCGCGATGGTCGTCCCATCGAGGAGGTCGGTCGCTACAACCCGATGACCACCCCCAAGACCATCTCCCTCGACCTCGAGAAGATCGCCGACTGGCAGTCCAAGGGCGCTCAGCTCACCGATGCCGTCGCCGCCCTGGTGAAGGCCGCCAACGAGGGCGAGAAGGCCGCTGCCGCCCCCAAGAAGTCCAAGAAGCAGCTCGCCCGTGAGGCCGAGGAGGCCGCTCGCAAGGCTGAGGAAGAGGCCGCTGCCGCCGCCGAGGCTTCCGAGGAGTAAATCGTGTCTGAGGAGCTGCTCTTGGAATCCCTCGTTGATGAGGCCATCGACGCCACCGAGGCGGAGGAGCTCGTCTCCGACCGTATCGCCGATCTCGTCGAGTATCTCGTCTGCAGCATCGTCGATGATGCTGATGGCGTTTCACTCGAGGTGATCGACGGTGCCGATTCGTCGACCATCGAGGTCACCGTCGCCGAGGGCGACGTGGCCAAGGTCATCGGTCGCCACGGTCGCACCATCAAGGCCATCCGCACGCTCGCCCGCGCCCTTGCTGCTCGTCTCGACACTTCCGTCGAGGTCGAGGTCCTGGGTTAGGCCCGTGCGCGCCGCCTATAAGAACATCGCCCGTGTGGTTCGCCCGCACGGCACCAAAGGGGAGGTTCTCGTGGCTCCGCTGCGAGGCCTTCCCCTTTTGCTTACCGAGTCGATGCGGGTGCATCTGACTCCGCCCGCGCTCAAACGCGAGCGCATCTCGATCGTCGAGTCCCTCTCCGTCGCGCCCGAAGGCGCCCGCGTCCGTTTCTCCTGCGCCCACGATCTCGACGAGGCCGAGGGCATCGTCGGGTGCTATGTCCTCGCCTCCTGCGATGATTTCGAGCTCGGTCGGCTCGATTCGGCCGTTGGAGACCTGCTTGGTCGTTCGGTCGTCGACGAGCGTTTCGGTGATCTGGGTTCTATCGTCGAGGTCATGGAGACCCCGGCGAACGACGTCTGGATGCTGGACGGTTCCCCGCACGGGGAGGTCCTGGTGCCCGTCATCGACGAGGTCATCATCGAGTTGCCCGAAGAGGGGGCCATCACCGTCCGCATCATGGACGGCCTGCTCGACCTGTAACGTACTGAGAGGAGTGCTCATGCTCATCGAGACCCTCTCGGTCTTTCCCGAGCTATTCGAACCCTATATGTCCACCTCCATCATGGGCCGCGCCCGTTCGCGCGGTCTCTTCGATTTCGCGGCGCACGACCTGCGCGATTGGACGCACGACCGCCATCGCACGGTGGATGACGCCCCCTTCGGCGGCGGCGCCGGCATGCTCATGAAAGTCGAACCTCTCCATGAGGCGATCACCGACCTCTCCTCTCGCGGGGACGTGCGTCCTCGCGTGGTGTTCTTCACCCCGTGCGGCGAGCCGTTCACGCAGGAGGTCGCCGAGCGCCTCTCCGCCTCCGAGCGCATCCTTTTCGTCTGCGGCCGGTACGAGGGTATGGACGAACGCGCCTACGACCTCGCCGACGAGCGCCTCTCCATCGGCGACTACGTGCTCACCGGCGGGGAGCTCCCCGCGCTCGTGGTGTCCGACGCCATCATTCGCCTTATCCCCGGTGCCTTGGGAAACGAGATGGGCAGTGTGGATGAATCGTTCTCCACATCAGAGGACGGCGGGCTGCTCGAGTACGCCCAATACACCAGGCCCGCTGAATTCCACGGTTCGACCGTCCCGGATGTCCTGCTCTCGGGCGACCATGCCAAGGTCGATGCCTGGCGCCGCGCGAACGCCCTCGAGCGGACGTGCCGCTGGCGCCCCGACCTCATCGCCTCGGCCCGTCTCACGCCTGAGGAGCGAGTCCGCGCCTCCGAGTTGGTCGAGCGTTTCCATTCCGTCGAAAGCCATGGTGATGCGTATGAACGCTGAATTCGAAGGGGGCGAGATCCCGGGACAGTCGAGTGAGACGGCGACCAAGCGCTCGCTTTCCGGTTGTTTCGAGTGGGTCGGCGTCTTCCTCATCGCCTTCGCCGTTTTCGCGCTCGTTCGCACGTTCATCGTCTCGCCGTTCATGGTTCCGAGCGGGTCTATGGAGCCCACCATCCAGATCGGCGACAATGTGTTCGCCGAAAAGGTGTCCGCGCTGTTTGGGTCCGAGCCCGAGATAGGGGACATCGTCGTTTTCGATAATCCGGTCGCCGATTCGGAGCATGATATCCTCGTCAAGCGTGTCGTCGCGCGCGCGGGGCAGACGGTCGACCTCATCGACGGCTCGCTTTACGTCGACGGCGTCGCGATGGACGAGCCCTACGCCGTCGGCTCTTCATACCCGCTTGATTTGGTCGCTCCCGGCGTCAGCGTCTCTTTTCCCTACACAGTTCCCGAGGGATGCGTGTGGGTCATGGGCGACAACCGTGAGAATTCAGCCGATTCGCGTTATTTCGGACCAGTGCCCAAGGACAACATCATCGGCACCGTCTTCTTCCGATACTGGCCCATGTCCCGCATTGGACCCATGTAAGCCTGTTAAAATATAGATTTGTTTGACCGTACGAATGAGGGGGAGCGCCGCAGGATGAATCCGAACGCATTGACCTTCCAAGAGATGATTCTCAAGCTCGAGGAGTATTGGGCCGGCCATGGCTGCACCGTCATGCAGCCTTACGATTCCGAGGTGGGTGCCGGTACGTTCCACACCGCCACGCTGCTTCGCAGCCTCGGTAAGAAGCCGTGGCGCACGTGCTACCCGCAGCCCTGCCGCCGTCCCGCCGACGGCCGCTATGGCGAGAACCCCAACCGCATGCAGCATTATTACCAGTTCCAGGTGCTCATCAAGCCGAGCCCCGAGAACTCCCAGGAGCTCTACCTCGACTCGTTGACCGCAATCGGGCTGGACCCCGCTGAGCACGATGTGCGCTTCGTCGAGGATGACTGGGAGAGCCCGACGCTCGGCGCCTGGGGCCTCGGTTGGGAGGTCTGGCTGGATGGCATGGAGGTCACCCAGTTCACCTACTTCCAGCAGGTCGGTGGCATCGAGTGCGATCCGGTTCCCGTCGAGATCACCTATGGTCTCGAGCGCATCGCCATGTACGCCCAGGGCGTCACGAGCGTGTACGATCTGGTCTGGAGCTACCTGCCCGACGGCACGCCCATGACCTACGGTGAGGTCTTCCTCGAGAACGAGCGTGAGTTCTCCGCCTACAACTTCGAGGTCGCCAACGTCGATATGATGCGTCAGAAGTTCGATGATTTCGAGGCCGAATGCCATGCATGCCTCGAGGCCAAGCTCCCGCTGCCCGCCTATGACTGTGTCATGAAGTGCAGTCACAGCTTCAACATCCTGGATGCCCGCGGCGCCATTTCCGCCACTGAGCGCGCAGCGTACATCCTGCGCGTCCGCACGCTCGCCAAGGCGTGCTGCGAGTCCTATCTCGCCGAGGTCGCAGGTGATGCGGTCGAGGACGAGCATAACGAGAAGGGGGAGGTGGCCTAAATGGCGAGCACCCGCAACTTCCTGTTCGAGCTCGGTGTCGAGGAGATGCCCTCCGCTCCGCTCAACAATGCCGTCAAGCAGCTTGAATCCCTGATGGGCAAGGGTCTCGACGACGCTGGCCTCGCTCATGGCGCGATTCGTGTGATCTCATCCCCCCGCCGCCTCGCCGCCCTCGTCTCCGACGTCGCCGAGGCGACGGAGGAGATCCACTCCGTCCTTCGCGGTCCCTCCGCCAAGATCGCCTTCGACACCGAGGGCAATCCCACCAAGGCCGCCGAGGGCTTTGCCCGCAAAAACGGTCTCACCGCTCGTGAATTGGTCCGTCGCGAGGACGCCGATGGCACCGAGTACGTCTTCGCTGAGCAGAACACCCCCTCGGAGCCCGCGCTTCCCATCCTGACGCACGTGTGCGAGGGCCTCATCCCGTCCATCCAGTGGCCCAACTACCGTAGCCAGCGTTGGGGCAGCGAGCATGCCACCTTCGTCCGCCCGGTTCGTTGGATCTGCTGCCTCTTCGGTGAGGAAGTCGTTCCGGTCTCCTTTGCCGACGTTGTGAGCGGCAACACCACGCGCGGTCATCGTGTGCTTTCCCCCGGTGAGCACCTCGTCGCCAGCACGGATGCCTACGAGGATGTCCTCGAGTCCGCCCATGTCCTGTCCGCCGAGCGTCGCGAGCAGGTCATCCGCGAGGGTATCGCCAAGGTCGAATCCGAGCTCGGCGTGCGCGTTGATACTCCTGCGAAGGTGTTCGACGAGGTCGTCAATCTCTGTGAGTGGCCGACGGTTCTCGTGGGCCACTTCGACGAGGAGTTCCTGAACGTCCCGTCCGAGATCATCTGCGAGTCCATGCTGTCCAACCAGCGTTACTTCCCGACGTATGACGCGGAGGGCAATCTGACCCGTGCGTTCGTCGTTGTCTCCAACGGCGACCCCAAGGCCAACGCCACCGTGATCGACGGCAATGAGCGCGTCGTCCGCGCGCGCCTCTACGACGCCAAGTTCTTCTACGATGAGGACCTCAAGGTCGATCTCGAGGTGTTCCGTGAGCGCTTGGCCTCCGTTGGCTTCCAGCAGAAGCTCGGCACCGTGCTTCAGAAGTCCGACCGCATGGAGGACCTGGCCCTCGCCATCGCTCGCGAGGCCCATCTCGGTGCCCACGCGGCGTCCAGCGCTCAGCGTGCTGCCCACCTGGCCAAGGCCGACCTCGTGTCCTCTGCGGTCGTCGAGTTCACCAGCCAGCAGGGCGTGATGGGTGGCTACTATGCCACCGCAGCGGGCGAGGAGCCCGAGGTCGCCGCCGCGATTCGCGATCATTATCGTCCCCGCTTTGCCGGCGACGATCTGCCCGAGGGCATTGCTGGTTGCATCGTTGCCGTCGCCGACAAGCTCGATACTATCGCAGGCATGTTCGCCATCGACGAGCCCCCCACCGGTTCTAAGGACCCCTTCGCGTTGCGTCGTTCCGCCATCGGCGTCCTCAACATCCTCCGCACACGTCTGAAGTGCGGGTATGAGGCGATCGTCGATGCTGCTCTCGAGGGCTACCTGGAGCAGGGCCTTGAGTTCGACAAGACTGCCGTGGCTGCATCCGTCTGCGCGTTCATCAAGGGCCGCATGGCCCAGATGGCCCGTGATGAGAAGGTTTCCGCCGACACCGTGGCCGCCGTTTCCGACGGCGACGTCACCGTTCCCGTGCATTTCTTCGAGCTCGCGCATGCTCTCGAGGAGGCCCGCGCCAACGACCGCGAGGCCTTCACCAACCTCGCCACCGCCTATGCGCGCGCTGCTCACCTCGCCGACGCGGAGCTCGGCACTGAGGTCGACCGCGATCTCATGGGCGACGCCGAGCTTGCCCTGCTGGATGCGACCGACGCCGCGCGCGATGAGGTTGCCTCCGCACTTGACGCCCGTGATTTCAAGGCCGTCATTGCCGCCCTTGCGGCCCTGCGCGGTCCCATCGACGCGTTCTTCGACAACGTCATGGTCATGGACGAGGACCTGGCCGTTCGCGAGAACAGGCTCTGCCTGCTCAACCGCTTTGAGAGCGTGTTTGCCGGCATTGCCAACATCGGTGAGATGGCTCGCAAGTAGCGCCGTCTCGCAGCGTTCATAGTTTGATTGGAGGGTCCGCGAGGGCCCTCTTTTCATACTGGCGTGGCTCAGCCATGCGAGTTGTTTGCAGTTGCCGTTCATCCAGATGGATGCTCTTCTCGGCGTGCGACGTAGGGGCTGTACGTTATAGTCGCCTTGATGTGTAGGCCCGTCTGAAGGGTGGCTCCATGACCAAGCGTTTTGCACACCAAGTCGTCCTCGTCGTTTCTGATTCGCTTGGTGCGACGGGTTATGAAGTCGCCCGCGCTGCATGCGGCCAATTCGACGGAGTCGAGATCGCCGTCGAGCGCCTGACGAAGGTCAACGACGCAGACGTAGTCGAGGGAGCTGTCCGGCAACTCTTGGGCGAGGGGAGGGCGCTCAGCGTTCTGTACACCATCGCCGACGGTGCCCTGCGCGCCGAGGTAGGTGAGCGGCTTCGGGCAATGGGCGTCAACGGCGTCGACGTTCTCAGTCCGGCGGTCCAGGCATTGAGTGAGAGTTCGGGAGTCGCGCCGAGCGGTATTGCAGGGTCCATCCATCGTACGGACGAGGAGTATTTCAAGCGCATCGAGGCCATGGAGTATTTCGTCGAGCATGACGATGGCCGTGGTGCCGATGATTTGGATGACGCCGACATCGTTCTCATCGGCATCTCGCGCACCGGCAAAACACCGCTGTCCATGTACCTCGCACATCTTGGGTATCGCGTTGCGAACATCCCTCTCGTTCCGGGCGTGGAGCCGCCTGCGTCCCTATTTTCCGTCGATCCTGGAAAGGTCTTTGGACTCATCTCCACAACCGAAGTCGTTTCGTCGATCCGCGACCGGCGCCTCGGCGACGACATGAGTCGCACCGTCGCTTCCGACTATGCCGATCCCGAGCGCGTCCGTTCGGAGATGGATGAGGCCCGGGCCCTCATCAAAAAGCTCGGATGTATCACCGTTCGCACGGATGGAAAGGCCATCGAGGAGTCCGCCGCCGAGATTCTCGAGCGCATGAGGCAGGTGCGCATCGGTCGCGAGCGCCGTCAAGAGCGCCTGGATGCGCAATCGATTTAGCATATTCTAGCTGCAGTGGTATCTTCATCAGGTAACCACATGCGCGACCGTCTGCCGCGCGCATTGCGCCGCTCGGCCTCATATCCCCGCATCTTCACAGGTATTTCCAATCGCCCCCGTAGAGTTCCCTTAACCCGCAGAAGCGCGGTATGGCAAACGATATGGCCCGGCTTCGGGTCGATAGGGGGTCAGTGTGACTACGATGCAGCGCGTGTACAAATTCGGTGGCGGCGTGGCCTCGCCCGACGTGACCGAGGGCGACGCCTCGATGAACTACATCCTCGGCGGCAAGGGTGCAAACCTCGCCGAGATGTGCCGTATCGGCCTTCCCGTGCCTCCCGGCTTCACCATCACGTGCCAGAGCTGCGTCGAGTATGACGAGTCGGGGAACATCTGGCCCGAGGGCGCCCTCGACGAGATCGAGGCGGCGACATGCGACCTCGAGTCCCGTATGGGAAAGCGCCTGGGAGATGCCGAGGATCCGCTGCTCGTCTCGGTCCGCTCCGGAGCGCCCTTCTCCATGCCGGGCATGATGGACACCGTCCTGAACCTCGGCCTCAACGACGAATCCGTGATGGGACTCATCGCCCAAACCGACAACCCTCATTTCGCATGGGATTCGTACCGCAGGTTCATCCAGATGTTCTCCAACGTTGTGCTGGGTATCGATGCCGACCTGTTCGAGAACGCCATCGCCGAGCGACGCCTGATCGCCGGGGTCCGCACCGACGCCGAGCTCTCCGATGAAGATCTCCGCGATCTTGTCGATGAGTTCAAGGCGATCTTCGCCCGAGAGGTCGATGCCTCCGCGTATCCCGAGCTCGTCGTGGACGGAACTGTTACCTTCCCCGCAGACCCCCGCCTTCAGCTTCGTTTGGCCATCCAGGCCGTGTTCGGCAGTTGGATGAATGAGCGCGCTTGCATCTACCGTCAGCGCAACCGCATCCCCGACGATCTCGGCACCGCCGTCAACGTCCAGGTCATGGTATTCGGCAACAAGGGGGAGTCCTCCGCGACCGGCGTTGCGTTCACGCGCGACCCTGCCTGCGGTGCTCGGGGAACCTATGGCGACTTCCTCGTGAATGCACAGGGCGAGGACGTCGTCGCCGGCATCCGCAACACCGAGCCCATCTCCGATCTCGCGAACGTCCCCGGCCTGGAGGAGGCCGCGGCCGAGCTTGACCGCGTCTTCGGCATCCTTGAGGGTCATTATCGCGATATGTGCGACATCGAGTTCACCATCGAGCAGGGCAAGTTGTGGATGCTCCAGACGCGTGCGGGGAAGCGTACGGCCGCAGCGGCGTTGCGCATCGCGATCGACATGGTCGAGGAGGGGCTCATCGCCCGCGATGAGGCGCTTATGCGCATCGACCCCTCTCAGCTCGACCAACTCTTGCATCCTCAGTTCGACACCTCCGCCGCCGTCGACGTGCTTGCACGCGGCCTCAACGCGAGCCCCGGAGCCGCCGTGGGTGAGATTGTCTTTTCCTCCGACGACGCCGTCGCCGTCCATGAGACCGGGCGCCCCGCAATCCTTGTGCGCTGGGAGACGAACCCCGATGACCTCAAGGGCATGGTCGCCGCTGAGGGCATCTTGACGAGCCATGGTGGAAAGACGAGCCACGCTGCCGTTATCGCGCGCGGCATGGGCACGCCGTGCGTATGCGGCGTTGAGAGCTTCCGCATCGATGCCGCTGCGAAAGAGGTTCACGTCCTTGGAACCGATATCGTGCTGCACGAAGGCGACGTCATCTCCATCGACGGCGGTCAGGGCATCGTTGTCGCCGGTGCGGTGCCGCTTGTCAAGCCCGAGCTGACCGGAGACCTTGACACCGTTCTCAGCTGGGCGGA
Organism: uncultured Collinsella sp.; assembly: GCA_963560155.1. Classification (GTDB taxonomy): domain Bacteria; phylum Actinomycetota; class Coriobacteriia; order Coriobacteriales; family Coriobacteriaceae; genus Collinsella. The sequence continues at coordinate 47,875 of CAUWMY010000002.1, read as the reverse complement.
CGAGGTTCGCCTCGATGAGTCCGACGGGCGCGGATACCACGTGCGCGTTAACGCCGATAACCCAGAAGATGCCGAACTCGCCCTTGAATTCGGCGCCGAGGCCATCGGCCTGTGCCGCACGGAGCATATGTTCCTCGGCGATCGCAAGCAGATCATCCAGTCCTTCATCCTCTCCGATGATGTCGATGTGCGCGCCAAAGCGCTCGAGGACCTGCTGGCCGTCCAAACTGAGGACTTCGTCGCCATGCTGCGTACCATGACCGGACGCGCCATGGTCATCCGACTCATCGATCCGCCGCTTCATGAGTTCCTCGACGATCCTCGCGAGCTTGCCGTTGAGATCGCGCGTAAAGAGGCCCTGGGCCAGGACGTTTCCGATGCTCGTGAGCGCCTGCGCCTCATCGACGGGATGATGGAATCCAACCCCATGCTCGGCCTTCGCGGCGTGCGACTCTCCATCGTCTATGCCGACCTTCCGTTGATGCAGGTGCGCGCCGTCGCATCCGCCGCCGCCCGCCTCAAGCTCGAGGGCTTCGATCCGCGCCCCGAAATCATGATTCCGCTCGTGTCCATCACCGAGGAGCATGTCCAGACCCGTGCGGTCGCCGAGCGCGTCATCGCCGAGGTCGAGGCGGAGTACGGCGTTAAGCTCGACATTCCCATTGGAACCATGATCGAGTTGCCGCGCGCTTGCCTGGTTGCCGACGAGATCGCAGCCCATGCCGACTTCTTCTGCTTCGGTACGAACGATCTCACGCAGACGACCTTCGGCTTCTCGCGAGACGACGCCGAGGCCAAATTCCTTCCCGCCTACCTGCATGAGAAGGTGCTGGCTGCAAATCCCTTCGAGACCGTCGATCCCGCCGTCCTCCAGCTGGTGAAGATGGCCGTCGACAAGGGCCGTGCCGTCACGCCCGAAATGCATTTCGGCGTCTGCGGCGAGCACGGCGGCGACCCGACGTCGATCGTCGATTTCTTCAACACGGCAGGCGTGGACTATGTGAGCTGCTCTCCGTATCGCGTCCCGCTCGCTCGACTCGCGGCTGCACGCGCCAAGCTCATCTCCGAACGCTAACGGCGCGAACCGACAATCGACCCCCTTTATTCGCGGTGGCCGCATTCGTGCGGCCACCGTACTTTTGGTGTACTTTCGTTCACATGCAATCGAATGGATACAATATTTTCCGTATGCGTGTACCCACCTCGACGCATATGACTTTGAATTGCGCGGCGGCATCGACCGTCGTTTTCGTTATCGTGCAATCGAAAGGAGCCACATCAGTCTATGGCAACCAACAACAAGAAATCCAACGTGACGCTCAAGGTTATCCCCCTGGGCGGCCTTGACGGCATCGGCAAGAACATGACCGCCTTCGAGTGCGGCGATGACATGGTGCTCGTCGACGCGGGCCTCATGTTCCCCGATGACAACCAACCCGGCATCGACCTTGTCCTGCCGGACTACACCTACGTTCTCGAGAACGAGCACAAGCTCCGCGGCATCATCATCACCCATGGCCACGAGGACCACACCGGTGCCCTGCCGTACCTCCTGCAGGACCTCAACAACAAGGTGCCGATTTTCTCCAGCAAGCTCACCCTCGGCTTCATCGAGGGCAAGCTTTCCGAGTTCCGCATCCGCGCGCCCAAGTTCCGCGAGGTCAAGGGCGGCAGCCACGTCAACCTCGGCTGCTTCTCCGTCGAGTTCTTCTCCACGACGCACTCCATCCCCGGCGCGCTCGGCGTGTTTCTGAAGACCCCGGCCGGCACCGTCGTCCACACCGGCGACTTCAAGCTCGACCAGACCCCGATCGACGGCGTCACCCCCGACTACGGTGCGATCGCCAAGTTCGGCAAGCAGGGCGTCGACCTGCTCATGTCCGACTCGACCAACGCCACCGTCCCCGGTTTCACCAAATCCGAGGCCGAGGTCGGCCCGTCGTTGCTCCACATCATCAAGAACGCGAAGGGCCGCGTGTTCGTCGCCTCGTTCTCCAGCCACATCCACCGTCTCCAGCAGATCTGCGACGCCGCCAAGAAGTGCAACCGCAAGATCGTCGTCACAGGCCGCTCGATGCTCACCAACACGCGCGTCGCCCGCGAGCTCGGCTATCTCAACGTCGATGAAAAAGACTTGATCGACGCCTTTGAGATCAACGGTATCCCCGAGGATAAGCTCGTCGTCATGTGCACCGGCTCGCAGGGTGAGCCGCTTTCCGCGCTGTCGCGCATGGCCAACGGCGAGCACAAGACGCTGTCCATCCACGAGGGCGATACGGTCATCATCTCCGCAACTCCGGTTCCGGGTAACGAAAAGGCCGTTCAGCAGGTCGTGAACAGTCTGGCCAAGCTCGGCTGCGACGTGTACGACAAGAGCCGCGCCCTGGTCCATGTCTCCGGCCATGCCAGCCAGGAAGAGCTCAAGCTCATGCTCGCCCTCACCAAGCCGAGCTATTTCATGCCCGTCCACGGCGAGGCCGTGCATCTCCGCGCCCACGCGGCTCTCGGTCAGAAGATGGGCGTTCCCGCCAAGAACATCTTCGTGGTCGACAACGGGGACACGCTCGAGATGCGCGACGGGGCCGTCAAACGCGGCCGTTCCGTCGAGTCCGGCGTCGTTTACGTCGATGGCCTGCGCATCGGCGATACCGATCCGATCGTCCTGCGCGACCGTCAGAAGCTCGCGAGTGATGGCATGGTGACCGTCGTCGCCATGCTCGACATGAAGCGCAAGAAGATCGGCGACCTCGAGTTCTCCGGCCGCGGTGTCTCGTTCCCGATCGACGACCAGTTCTCCGCCGATGCGTCCGCCGCCATCCAGCGCGCGATCGAGAAGGGCAAGTTCAACTTCTCGAGCTCCGGTACGGACGCCATCCGCAAGGCCGTGCGCGACGCGCTGTCGAATTACATCTGGAACAACAACCGCACGCGACCGATGATCATCCCGGTCGTCATGGAGGTGTAGGTTGGCCCGCTCAGCCAATTCATCCGCTAAAAGAACTCCGGCACGTAAGACCAAGCAAGGGGCGGCCTCCGCGGTCGCCCCGCGCGGTCTGCGGGCGAACGAGGGGCGCGCCCCGATGGCGGAGCGATCCTTCGAACCGTTGATGGACGACACCGCAGCTCGCGATATCGCCGGTATCATCATCGCCGTGATCGCCGTGGTGTCCTTCATCGCCGTCGTCTCGCCCACGAGCGCCCCCGTGTCGAATGCCATCGCGGGCTTCTATCACCTGGGGTTCGGCCTGGGTGCGTATGTGCTGCCCTTCGCCCTGCTCATCTTCGCCGCCGGGCTCTTCCTTCGTGACCGCGCGCCCCTCAACGCGCGCACGCTCGCCGGTGGCGCGCTCATCTTGCTCGGCGTCTTGGCCATTCTCTCGCTTCTGGTCCCGGGTACCGATTTCGCCACCGCGGGCATGTTCGAGGCCGGCGCACTTGCGAGTTCCGGCGGCTATGTCGGGGCCTTCGTCGCCAGCGCGCTGCAGCAGGCCCTCGGCAAGCCCATCGCGTTCGTCGTCTTGATCGGCATGGTCATCGTGGGGTTCGTCGTCATAGGCTTTTCCGTCAGCTCGTTCATGCGGGCTGCCGCGGAGCGCGCCCGCGCTATCGCGGAGCGCCGTCGCGTCGACGTCAACGAGGCCCCGTGGGGCGATGAATCCGCCCTCGATCCCTCACAGGCCCGGTTCGCGCGCGGCGGGGCGGCTGCCCAAGGCAGCCTCTTCGATGATGCCGGCTCCGCTGAGACGACGTTTCTCGGCAGTCGCGAGACGACCGTCCTCGGTGGCGCCTCCAGGGTGGACGCGCCCGTCGTCGATGATGAGCCCGATCACGATGAGGATCCCTTCGTCGACCTGAGCGGTCAGCTCGCCGCTGAGCGCGCGGAGACCGTCCTCATCCCCGTACCCGATCACTTCGCCGAGGAATCCAGCTCGGTCGACCCGGCCGCGAATGCGAATGAGGACGTCGATGGGGGAGAGGCGGACATCGATGAGATCCCTCCGTTCGATGTCGAGGGTCCTTCCGAACCTGAGCCCGTGGTGCGCACGGCAGACGGTCCCCGCGAGATCCCCTCGTTCCTGATGGGCCATGCGGCCTCGAAATCCACCGGAGCGAAGGGGGGTTCCGAGAAGCCCTTGACCACCGGGACTTCCGATCGTCCTTCCGAGGCCGAGGATTCCGAGCGCGGTGAGGAAGGCCAGCTCCAGCTCCCGCCGCTCAGCATGCTGCGCCACAACCCTCATTCCGCCGTGGCCGCCTCCTCGGATAAGGAGCTCGAGCAGACCGCGAACTCCCTGCAGTCCACGTTGAACGAGTTCGGGCTTCACTCCCGCGTCGTCGGGTGGATCTCCGGCCCCACCGTGACCACGTTCAAGGTCCAGCCGGGCGAGGGCGAGCGCGTCAGCCGCATTTCCAACCTCGAGGACGATATCGCGCTGTCACTCGCCGCGCAATCGGTGCGCATCTTCGCGCCGATCCCCGGCACCTCGCTCGTGGGCATCGAGATCCCCAACGCCAAGCGTCAAAACGTCAACCTCGGCGATGTCCTGCCCTACGTCCAGGGCGGGCCGCTCGAGCTCGCCATCGGTCGCGACGCCGAGGGCCAGCCCATCGTCGCCGACCTCGCCAAGATGCCCCACCTCCTCATCGCCGGCACCACCGGATCCGGTAAATCCGTCATGATCAACTCCATCATCATGGCGCTGCTCATGAGGAGCCTTCCCGAGGACGTCCGCCTCATCATGGTCGACCCCAAGCGCGTGGAGCTCTCCGGGTACAACGGCTTGCCCCATCTGTACGTACCGGTTGTCACCGAACCCAAGCAGGCGGCGAGCGCCCTGCAGTGGGCCGTGTCCGAGATGGAGCGCCGTCTCAAGGTCTTCGAGCGCATCGGCGTACGCAAGATCTCGACCTTCAACGAGAAGCAGGCCGCTGGCGAGTTCGAACATTACGACAACCCGCCCGCCAAGATGCCCTATCTCGTCATCATCATCGACGAGCTCTCCGACCTCATGATGGTCGCGGGCAAGGATGTCGAGGCGAGCATCGTGCGCATCGCGCAGCTCGGCCGCGCGGCGGGCATCCACCTCATCGTGGCCACGCAACGCCCGAGCTCCAACGTCGTGACCGGCCTCATCAAGGCGAACATCACCAACCGCATCGCCTTCAACGTCGCCACGGGCATCGACAGCCGCGTCATCATCGACCAGATGGGCGCCGAGAAGCTCACCGGCTACGGCGACATGCTGTTCTCAAAGGTCGACTGGGGCAAGCCCAAGCGCATCCAGGGTTGCTTCGTGTCCGACGACGAGATCAACGGGGTCGTCGAGTTCGTCAAGGAGCAGGGCGCGCCCGATTATCACGAGGAGATCCTGTCCGCCGTGGCGCCCGCGGCCATGGCCGGCGGGGGAGGGGGCGGCTTCTACAACGAGGCCCCGACCGAGGAGGACCCGCTGCTGTGGGATGCGGCGAAGATCGTGGTCGAGTCGCAGCTCGGCTCCACCTCCGGTTTGCAACGCCGCCTCAAGGTCGGATATGCCCGCGCCGGCCGCATCATGGACATGCTCGAGGAAAAGGGCATCGTCGGGCCGCCGGATGGCTCGAAGCCGCGCGAGGTGCTCTACGACGAGGAAGGGCTGGCCGCGTTGCGCGCCGTTGAGGAACCGCTTTCCGAGGAAGAGATATTTGGAGGGATGTAGATGACCCGTCATTTCGGTGAGATGCTGCTCGAGCGCCGTCGTCAGATGGGTGCCTCGATCCAGCAGGTCGCCAACGTCATCAAAATCCGCCCGCAGATCATCGAGTATTTCGAGACCGAGAACTTCGCCGCCATGCCGCCGCGCGGATATTCGCAGGGCATCATCTCGAGCTATGCGCGCTACCTCGGGCTCAATCCCCGCGAGGTCGTCGATGCCTATTTCGATGCCCTTCACGAATACGAGCGCAACGGCACCGGCGGGCGCGTGGGCCGCTTCCAGGATGCCGCCTCCGACGCCAACCCGCGCAGCTCCAATGCCGCCGGGCGCTACATGATGGTCAATACCGTGCCTTCGTCTCGCTATGGCCAGCGTCCACCCCAAGCCGGATACGTGTCCGAGTCCTCATCTGCGCATGAGCCCGTTTCCGCATCGCGACTTCGACCGGTCAACACGGCAGATGCCCGTCGTCGTCCCCCGCAGGGCGGATACGACCCCACGCTGCGCTCGCGCACCCGTCGTCCCGACGGCTATTCGGCCTCCGACCCGCGCGATCCTCGCGCCCGCGCTCCCCGTTCGCAGGACGGGCGTCCCTATCGCGACCCTCGCGGATCACGTGGCGCCTATCCCGATCAGCGGCCCGTTCGTCGCGCGTCCGGCGGGCAGCCCCCGCGCGGGGGCGCTGGACGAGGACAGGCTCCTCGCGGTGGATCTCGTCCGCCCCAACAGGGCCCCGATATGAAATTCCTCGCCATCATGGTCCTCGGCCTTTTGATCCTCATAGCCTTGGTCATGGTGCTGTTGCGTGGTTGCGCGCCTAAGCCCGAAGCAGCCGGCAGCGCATCTTCGACGCCCTCTGCCCAGAAGGCGGATTCCAAGGACGCCTCAGAGGATTCCACTGATGCCGACGAGGGGTTCGATCCGTCCGCTGACGAGGGCGACGAGGCGAGCGATTCGTCCTCATCAGCGGACAAGACCGACAAGTCCACCAAGGACGAAGAGCCCGAGGAGACGGTCGTCAAGGTCAAGCTCAAGGAGAAAGGCGCCGTTGCCTGGATCGAGGTCAAGCTCGATGGCAAGGTGGTCTTGGGCAAACAGGTGGTCGGTCCCTTCGAGCAGGAATTCACCGTCGAGACTCAGATTGACATCACGACGAACACGCCGAGCGCCGTGGCCATCTACAAAAACGGGGAGAAGGTCCGTTACGATACGAAGGTGTCCGGTGTTGGCAAGGTCTCGATTCTCGCGCCCAAGAAGGAAGAGCCCGAGAAGGTCGTCGACAGCGATGGTGACGGCACGCCCGATATGACCATCGACGAGGCGAAGGAAGCGGGCGTCACCATCCCCGAAGACGTCCTTGCCGCCGCCGAGAAGACCGACGAGCCGACGACCGAACAGTAATAAACCGGTCCGTATCGAACCGCATTGAAAGGAACCGACTATGGCAAAAGACTCGAGCTTCGACGTTGTGTCCGAAGTCAACTTGCAGGAGGTCGACAACGCCTACCAGCAGACGGCGCGCGAACTCTCCCAGCGCTATGACCTGAAAGACTCCGGCGCCACGATCGAGCTGTCCAAGGCGGACAAGCTCTTCACCGTCACCGCCCCGGCCGATTTCGTCTCCCGCCAGATCATCGATGTCCTCTCGTCCAAGCTCATCAAGCGCGGCGTCGACATCAAGACGGTCAAGTGGGACGATCCCCAGGCCGCGAGCGGCGGCACCGTTCGCGTTCTCGGCCATATCGTCGAGGGCATCGACCAGGCTACCGCTAAGAGGATCAACAAAGACGTCAAGGATCAGAAACTCAAGGTCAAGGTGACCATCGAGGCCGACAAGCTTCGCGTCTCCAGCGCCTCCAAGGACGCCCTGCAGCAGGTCATCGCCTTCCTGCGCGATCAGGATTATGGCCAGCCCCTCCAGTTCACCAACTACCGCTAAGGAGCGCCCATGGCTCACGGCTCCATTCTCTACATCACCCTCGGCTGCGCCAAAAACGAAGTCGATACCGACCGCATGCGCGCCCTTCTCAACGGGGCGGGCTATGACGAGGCCTTTTCGACGGAGGAAGCCGACGCGGTGATCATCAACACCTGCTCTTTCCTCGCCTCCGCCACCTCCGAGAGCATCGAGACCACGCTTTCGCTCGCCGAGGAGATCTCCGAGGGTGTGCGCGGGACCCGCATCGTCATGTGCGGTTGCGTCCCTTCGCGCTATGGCTCCGAGCTTCCCGACGAGCTTCCCGAGGTGGCGGCGTTCGTCCGCACCGATGAGGAGGACGGCATCGTTTCCGTCATGGACGAGGTGCTCGGCGTCGAGCGCGTCGACCCTCCCTTCATTCCGAGCGTCAAGCGCACGGTCGAGAGCGCCGTCGCCTATGTCAAGATCTCCGATGGCTGCGACCGTTACTGCAGCTTCTGCGCGATCCCCTACATCCGCGGCCGCTATCACTCCCGCTCCGCCGAGAGCATCCTCTCCGAAGTCCGCGATCTGGTTGCCGGCGGCGTGCGTGAGATCGTCCTCATCGGTCAGGATACGGGCATCTGGGGCACTGATTTCAAGGGCGAGGTCGATGGTCCCACCAACTTGGCGCAGCTCATGGTCGCCGTCGCCGAGGCGGTCCGTCCCGAGCATGTCTGGATCCGCGTCCTCTACCTGCAGCCCGAAGGCATGACCGACGAGCTCATCTCCGCCATCCGCGACACGCCCGAGGTCCTGCCCTATATCGACATCCCCGTGCAGCACTGCAACGCCCGCGTCCTCAAGGCGATGCACCGCTCCGGCTCCGCCGAGCAGCTTTCCGACCTCTTCGCGAAGCTGCGCTCGGAGATCCCCGAGATGGTCATCCGCACCACCAGCCTCGTCGGCTTCCCCGGCGAGACCGATGAGGAGGCGGCCGAAATGCTCGCGTTCATGGACCGTGAGGGCTTCGATTACACGAGCGTGTTCCCGTATTCTCAGGAGGAAGGGACGTTCGCCGCGAAGATGGACGGTCAGGTCGACGAGGACGTGAAGCTCGAGCGCACCCAGGCCGCCATGGACTTGGCCGAGGCTCTCGGTTTTGCCGCCACCGCCGCCCATGTCGGAGATGTCGCCGAGGTCATCGTCGACGGGATAGAGGAGACCGACGAGGGCCCCGAGCTCATCGGGCACGCTTGGTTCCAGGCCCCCGATTCCGATGGTGCCGTTCACCTCGAGGTGACCGACGCCGCGGTGGGCGACATCTTGAAAGTAAGGTTCACCGACAGCTTCTGCTATGAGCTCGTCGGCGAGGTCGTAGAGGAGTAGGCATGGCCGTTAACGCCAAGGGCGAGGAGATCACGAGCATCTGGACGCCCGCCAATATCATCACCTGCGTGCGAATCGTCTTCATCCCGATTTTCATGATAGCGAGCGAGGCTTCGTTCACCGCCACGCGCATGTCGAGTGGTTCCGCCTCGGCTACTGCCGCCTCATGGGCGTTTTTCGCGTTCGTGCTATACGTGCTTTTGAGCGCGACGGACAAGATCGACGGCGATTTGGCCCGCAAGCGCGGCGAGGTCACTGATTTCGGCAAGTTCCTCGACCCAATCGCCGACAAGCTCCTCGTGTTCTCCGCCCTGTTGATTCTCATGGAGCATGGGTTCGTGAACGTTTGGTTCGTGTTCATCATCTTGGTTCGCGAGTTCCTGGTCAGCGCCCTTCGCATGGTCGCCAGCGCAAACGGCGAGGTCATCGCCGCCGATAACCTCGGCAAGGCGAAGACCGCCGTCACGATGGTCTCGCTGTGCGCATACCTCCTCTCCATCGCGATGGCGTTCTGGACCGCCGGTTCCGGCGTCAACACCATCGGCGCGATGGTTCAGACGGTCGCCTGGGCGACCATGATCGCGGCCGTCGTGCTCACAGTCATCTCCGGCGCGCAGTACTTCTGGAACGCGCGTCACGTCATCTTCCGCGTATAGCATCTTCAGGCCCGGCCCCAGTTTGAGTTGTGTGAGTGATCCCGTTTATCACCTCATTCGGCTCGCTGGGGTTTCTTTCGGCCGAAAGCGGGGAGTGTGGAATGAATATCAATGATGTTTATGGGGATTGCGAGAGGCTCTCTGCGGACATCGTCCGCATTGCGTCGCAACGCGGGCTTACCGTGAGCACGGCCGAATCCTGTACCGCCGGTATGGTGGCCTCCTTCATCGGCGATGTCCCGGGTGCAAGCGCGGTTCTTCTCGGCGGTGCCGTCACCTATAGCGATTCGATCAAGCATCGCGTTCTCGGCGTCCCGTCATCTACACTCCGGGAATGCACCGCCGTGAGCGCTCAGACCGCGCGTGCCATGGCGCGGGGGAGCCGAGGGCTGTTCGGGTCGGATATCGCCGTAAGCGTCACGGGTTACGCCGGTCCGGGCGGCGGGACCGATGACGACCCGGTCGGTACGGTCTACTTCGGGCTTGACTCGGAATCCGGATCAACGGTCGAGAGGTTCACGTTCGAGGGGGGCCGTTCGGCCGTTCGCTTGCAATCGGCCTGCGCCGCACTTCGCCTCATTGCCGATGAATTGGGAGCTGATGGGGGTTTGAAGGGGTAATTCCCCTCTCACGGGTTTCGTTCATGGTGGCGCGCGTCGCTCACCTGCACCGTTCAGATTCTTCGGGACAGGAGCCCTATTCTGGTTCGAGGAACCTGGCCGAAATGGGGAAGAGGCGATTTAGTATTTCCCTGAGGTCGCTTGACCACGAACACCCGTTCGTATACTATCGTCTCGTCAAACCAAGGAGGAGCAATGGCCAAAAATTCCGGTCCCGCGCGCGTCATCCATGAGCGCACAACGGGTGAAGAGCGCGAGAAGATGATCGAGGCCACCAAGGCCGATATCGTCAAGAAATTCGGCGACGGTGCGATCATGCGCTATGGCGACGGTGGCCCCGAGCTCGAGGTCGAGGCTATTCCCACCGGGTCCATCGCCCTGGATGCCGCCCTCGGCATCGGCGGCGTTCCGCGTGGGCGAATCATCGAGATTTACGGCCCCGAGTCCTCCGGCAAGACCACGCTGTCTCTGGAAATTCTCGCCGAGGCGCAGGCCATGGGTGGCGTCGCGGCGTTTATCGATGCCGAGCACGCCTTGGATCCCACCTATGCCGCTCGCATTGGCGTCGATATCGATGAAGTGCTCATATCGCAGCCCGATACCGGCGAGCAGGCGCTTGAGATCTGCGACATGCTCGTTCGCTCCGGTGCCATCGACGTGATCGTCATCGACTCCGTCGCCGCCCTCGTGCCTCGCGCCGAGATCGAGGGGGAGATCGGTGAGACCACGGTCGGCTTGCAGGCCCGCCTCATGAGCCAGGCGCTTCGCAAACTCGCCGGCTCCCTTGCCAAATCGAATACCACCTGCATCTTTATCAATCAGCTGCGCGAGAAGATCGGTGTCATGTTCGGTAATCCTGAAACCACGACAGGTGGCCGCGCGCTTAAGTTCTTCTCATCCGTTCGAATCGACATCCGCCGCATCGACAGCATCAAGATCAAGGACGAGATCGTCGGCAACCGCGTTCGCGCCAAAGTCGTGAAGAACAAGGTCGCAGCACCTTTCAGGACGGCGGAATTCGACATCATGTATGGAACGGGCATTTCCAAGGAGGGGTCGGTTCTCGACATGGCCGTCGAATACGGCATCGCCACTAAATCCGGAGCCTGGTACACCTATGAAGGGGAGCGTCTCGGTCAGGGTCGCGAAGCCGCGAAGGACACGCTCAAGAAGAACCCCGATCTTCTCGCCGAGCTCGATCATAGGGTTCGCGTCGCCTGCGGTCTCGAATTTGAGGATGAACCCGTCGGAACCATCGTCGAAGACGCCGATGTCGATTCCGCTCTCAAGGCGTAACGTAAAAGTAGCCGCATGTCATTGCTGATGACTGAGCTCGAGGTGCGTCTTCCCAATCGGAAGCCCACCTCGAGTTTCTCTACAGGGAAAAAACCGATGGCAGAGGTATCTTGCATCATGGAGAACGGGCGTTCCCGCGAGATCGTCGTTCCCGTTCGCGTCGCCAAACAGCTCATGCAAGACCTCATCCCTCTTCCGCTGGATGAGGAGGATGCCTTCGATGCGATACATGCCATCGAAGCTAGGTGTTGCTTCGCGCTGCTCGTGGAAATGCTCAACCGTCGTGATTATGCGACGGGGGAGGCGCGTTCCAAGCTTGCGTCGTATGGTTTTCGCGATATTGAGATCGACCAGGCGATTGCAAGGGCGCTCGACGCCAGGTTTCTCGATGATGCCCGATTCGCCTCGCAGTTCATCGATGAGCGAAAACGCCGCGGTTGGGGTCGTAGGAGGATCGAGGCCGAGCTGACTCGTCGCGGCGTCGATCCCTCCGAACTTCCCGGATATCCAGTTGAGTTCTTTTCCGATGATGACGATTTTGAGCGCGCGCAGGATATCCTGCGGCGCAAAACGATCCCGGAAACCAAGGCGTATGAGAAGCTCGTCAGGCACCTCATGGCCAAGGGGTTTCCTTACAGCGTCGCTTCCGCGGCGGTCAAAGCGCGCTTGTCGTCTGAAGACTGATTGGGCTTTTGACAAATCCCCTGGTTCCTCGTAGGATGGAACAGTCATTTGTTTGTATGCGCTCATCCTAGGTGATGAGATTGACGATATCTCTATCGGCCCGATATCTTAGCCCCTCTGGTGGACCATATTCGGCAAATGTCCTGTGCCTCCCGTTTCACGGTAGGGGCAGTTTTCATGTATCTTTACCATTTAAAGGAGTCCATCATGCCAATTGAGCTCGTTCTCGTCGGCATCGCGTGTCTGGCAATCGGCGCCTTCGCAGCCGTCTTCGCCATGCGCAACGCCAAGTCCGGCAGCATCCGCGAGGCTGAATCCAAGATCACCGCCGCCCATACAGAAGCCGAGCAGGTCGTCGCAGACGCCAAGCGCACCGCCGAGACGCTCAAGAAGGAGGCGCTCCTCGAGGCCAAGGAGGAGATAATCCAGAGCAAGCAGGCTGCCGAAGCGGAGGAGGCGCAGCGCAAAAAGGAGATACGCGCCCTTGAGAATCGCGTCATGCAGCGCGAGGAGTCCCTCGATCGCCGCAACGATGCTCTCGACAAGCGCGAGCATCAGCTCTCGAGCCAGCAGGGTCAGATCGACAAGCGCTCTCGCGAGCTTGAGGAGCTCTACGCGCGCCAGACTGACGAGCTCGAGCGCATCTCCGAGCTCACGCGCGAGGACGCTCATACCGAGCTGCTCGACAAGGTCCGCGGTGAGGTGACCCATGAGGCGGCCGCGATCATCCGCGAGTCCGAGCAGAAGGTCAAGGCCGAGTGCCATAAAACCGCTCAGGAGATCATCTCCCTCGCGATCCAGCGCTGCGCCTCCGATCATACCGCCGAGGTCACGGTCACTTCCGTCCACATCCCCTCTGACGACCTGAAGGGCCGCATCATCGGTCGCGAGGGCCGCAACATCCGCACCTTCGAGCAGGTCTCCGGTGTCAATCTCGTCATCGACGACACTCCTGAGACGGTCGTCCTCTCCAGCTTCGATCCGGTCCGTCGCGAGACTGCCCGCGTCGCCCTCGAGAACCTGATCGCCGACGGACGAATCCACCCCGCTCGCATCGAGGAGATGTATCAGAAGGCCGCAGACCTGGTTCAGCAGCGCGTTCGCGAGGCCGGTGAGCAGGCAGCCTTCGATATGGGAATCCATGACCTGCATCCCGAGATCGTCAAGACGCTCGGCGCCCTTCGTTATCGCACCTCCTTCGGCCAGAATGTCCTGCGTCATTCTCTCGAGGTCGCCGACCTGTGCGCCATCATGGCCGCTGAGCTCGGCATCGACGTCGTGACCGCCAAGCGCGCCGGTCTTCTCCACGACCTCGGCAAGGCCATCGATCATGAGGTCGAGGGCCCCCATGCCGTCATCGGAGCCGAGCTCGCCCGTCGCTATGGCGAGAAACCCGCTATCGTCCACGCCATCGAGGCCCATCACGGCGATACCGACCCCAACACCGTCCTCGATGTTCTCGTCCAGGCCGGCGATGCCATTTCCGCCTCTCGTCCCGGCGCCCGTCGCGAGTCTGCGGAGAACTACATCAAGCGTCTTGAGAAGCTTGAGGAGATCGCCAACTCCCATGAGGGCGTTGAGCGCACCTATGCCATGCAGGCCGGCCGCGAGGTCCATGTCATGGTCCAGCCCGACAAGGTCTCCGATGCCGAGTCCACGGTTCTCGCGCACGATATCGCGCAGCAGATCGAGGAGGAGATGGAGTACCCCGGTCAGGTTCGCGTGGTCGTCATCCGCGAGAGCCGCGCGGTCGATATCGCAAAGTAGCGTGACCAATGCCTGACGGAAACGATCTCATCTCGTTCATCGCCTCCATGTCCGGAGAGGGAAACTTGCGCGTGGAGGAGAACCTCGGTTCCGGGTATGTCCGGCTGCGCGTCTCTGAAGCCGAGCGCCGTCAGGCTAAACATGATATCCAGCATGTCGAGGATATCGTCGTCGAGATGTTGCGTAATGCACGCGATGCCGGTGCGCATAACATCTACCTCGCAACGAGCAAGGAGGAGGGCGTTCGCACCCTCCTCTTCCTCGATGACGGCTCGGGCGTGCCCGAGGATATGCGGGATCGCATTTTCGACGCCCGCGTCACTTCCAAGCTCGAGAGCATGCGCATGGATAAGTGGGGCGTTCACGGCAGGGGCATGGCGCTGTTCTCCATCAGGCAGAATGCCAAGTGCGCTGAGGTCGTCACATCAGCCGTCGGGAACGGGTCGTCGTTTCGCGTCATCGTCGACACCGCCTCGTTGCCCGAACGTGCCGATCAATCTTCCTGGCCCCAGGCTGCAAAGGACGAGAATAACCGTCTTGTCTGCGTGAAGGGCCCCCATAACATCAACCGGTCTGCTTGCGAATTCGCGTGTGAGGAGCTTCACGACTGCGAAGTCTACCTCGGCACTCCCACGGAAATCGCGGCGACCCTCTTCGCGCATGCCGCCAAGCGCGTCGATACCACCAAGTTGCTCTTTCTCGATTCGGAGGAGTCTCTGCCCGTCGTGGATCGTCTCACGTGCGCGGCAGATGCCTCGGATTTCATCCGAATCGCCTCGACGTTGGGTATCGAGATCTCCGAACGAACGGCACATCGCATCTTGGGAGGTTCCATCACGCCGCTCAAGAGTATCGCATCGCGGTTGCTGCGCGAGAAGGAGCATTCATCGACCGAGTCCCCGCAGATCGATCTTTCACGCGATCGCCGTGGTCTGAAGATCGCCAAAGAGGACGTGGCGGCCTTTTCGCGCGCCATGGAACGTGATTTTGCCGACCTCGCATCGCGATATTTCCTCACGCTCTCCAAAGAGCCGAGGGTCCGCGTCACGAAAGACCGCATCACGGTCACGTTCGATATCGATAAGGAAGATACGTAATGACCTACGGCTTGCCCGTGGTGGTGCCATGGGGTATCTTTACAACGACTAAAACACACTAAAATACGCACTATAACCGCTGGAGAAATGTACATGGAGTTCCTCAAGGTCTCGAGTAAATCCTCGCCCGCCTCAGTCGCCGGTGCAATTGCCGGCATGGTCAAAGATGGCGTCCCTGTCAACATGCAGTGTGTCGGGGCCGGTGCCGTCAATCAGGCCATCAAGGCGATGGCGATCGCCCGGGGCTTCTTGATCCCAACCGGTTTCGATATCTCCTGTGCACCTGTCTTTTCAGATATCCTCATCAACGGCGAGTCCCGCACTGCCATCAGGCTTTCCGTTTACGTGCACCATATCTCATTCGGCGCCGCCGATGCCCCCGATTTCCCCGACGACTTTAAGCAGGTTTGCTAACATGTCCGACATCTCCATCCTTCGCGGCAAGACGTATTTCATCCGTACTTTCGGATGTCAGATGAACCTCCATGATTCCGAGCGCGTCAGCGGTTTGCTCGATTCTTGCGGTTGTCTCGTGGCGGCCGATCCCGCCGGCGCCGATATCGTCATTTTCATGACCTGTTGCGTGCGCGAAGCTGCCGACACCCGTCTGTACGGGCAGTGCTCCTCCTGCAAGAGCCTTCCTGTTGCGCCCTCGGGGAAGCGCGTCATCGCAGTCGGCGGTTGCATCGCCCAGCGTGACGGAGAGGGGCTTTTGACCAATCTCGATAACGTCGACGTCATCTTCGGCACCCATTCCATCGCACATGTCGCAGAGCTCTTGGCCGATGCCTTTTCCGACGACGGACATCATGTCCGTGTCGAGGAGACCGATACCGGTGCCGCCACCGATATGCCGTGGCATCGTGAGACCACGTATCATGCGTGGGTCCCGATCATGACCGGCTGCAACAACTTCTGCAGCTACTGCATCGTCCCATATGTTCGCGGCCGCGAGAAGAGCAGACCCATGGACGAGATCGTCGATGAGGTCACCGGGCTCGTCCGCCAGGGTGTGCGTTCCGTCACCCTGCTCGGACAGAATGTCAACTCCTATGGTCGAGACGCCGATCATGACCCTCGATTCGCTGAATTGCTGCGCCGCGTCGGTGACACCGGTGTCGAGCGAGTCTATTTCACCTCCTCGCATCCCAAGGACCTTCTTCCCGAGACCATCGATGCCATGGCCGAGGTTCCCGCGGTCATGCCCCAGTTGCACCTCGCTGTTCAGTCGGGATCATCTCGCATACTCAAACTCATGAACCGCAAGTACACACGCGAGCAGTATCTCGATCTTGTACAGAGGGTTCGCGACCGCATTCCCAACATCGCCCTCACGACTGACATCATCGTCGGCTTCCCGGGTGAGACCGAGGAGGATTTCGAGCAGACCGTCACGTTGGTCGATGAGGCGCGCTTCGCCCAGGCGTTCACCTTCATCTACTCCAAGCGCGACGGTACGCCCGCTGCCAAAATCGACGACCCCACGCCCCGAACGGTCATTCAGGAACGGTTCGATCGCCTGGTTCGCCATGTTGAGAAAACAGCCTATGATTTCAACCAAGGCTCGCTCAATACGACCGTTCCCATGCTCATAGAGGGCACTTCCAAGAAGAACGCCGGGGTACTGCAGGGCAAAAGCCCTTGGAACCAAACCGTTCACTGCCCGGTTCCCGCAGGCGCCGACCCCGCGGCGCTCATCGGCAAGGTTCTCGATGTCCACATCGATACCGCCCGTACGTGGTACCTTTCCGGCGAGTCCGTTGGTTCCGCTCGATGATTCCGATCATCTCCATCACCGGGCCGACCGCCGTCGGGAAAAGCGCACTTGCCGATCGGCTTGCGCAGCGATGGGGGAGTGAGGTTCTTTCCGCCGACGCCATGCAGGTCTATCGAGGCATGGATATCGGAACTGCAAAGACCCCTGTCCCGGACCGCCTGGCTCCCTTGCGTCTTATTGACCTCGTCGATGTATCCGAGCCGTATTCCGCCGCTCAATTCCAAGTCGATGCGCGGGCGGAGATCGAGCGCCTTCGTGCCGAGGACAAACCCGTCTTCCTTTGCGGCGGAACGGGTCTCTACCTCCGAGCCGCCCTCGATGATATGCGCTTTCCAAAAGGGGAAGTGGATGACGAGCGCCGCGCTCGCTATAATCGCCTCGCCAGCGAGCTTGGGCCGATGGGGCTTCATGACATGCTTGCCCTGAGGGACCAGAAAAGCGCGGAGATCATCCATCCCAATAATCTCAAGCGCGTTGTGCGCGCACTTGAGATGTGTGACGAAGGAACCTCCTATGCGGATCAGGCGGCTGGTTTCTCTCGTCCCGTACCTTTTTATGAGCACGTCTCCTATGCGCTCACCATGGATCGCGGCCGTCTGTATGAGAGGATCGATGCGCGCGTCGACGCGATGATGGAGCAAGGCCTTCTCGGGGAGGTCGAATCCCTTTTGACCCAAGGGGCCCGTGAGTCCCTTACCTCGATGCAGGCCATCGGGTACAAGGAACTCATCTCGTATCTCGACGGCGATTGCTCTATGGAAGAGGCCGTCTCACTTATCAAGCAGCGCTCGCGGCGCTATGCCAAGCGGCAGATCAGCTGGTGTAGACGCGATGCGCGCACACGGTGGATCGATATGGATGAGATGGACATCGATGACGCCATGAGTCTCATCGAAAGGGAGGTCGGTCTCGTATGAGTCGATTCGAGCCCATCGTCACCGCCCCTGCTCCGGAGCGCGCCGTGCTCGTGGGCGTTGATTGGCGCAGCGACGGCTGGCCGATCGAGCGGTCTTTGGACGAACTCGAGCGCCTCGCCGATACCGCGGGTGCCGAAACGGTCGCCCGAATCACTCAGCGTCTCGACAGACCCGTTCCAAAATCCTATATCGGATCGGGCAAAGTCGAAGAACTCAAGGGCTTCGTCAATAGGCTCGAAGCAGACATCGTGATCTTCGACGATGACCTCAGTCCCTCCCAACAGTCTTTTCTCGAGCGGGCGCTCGGGGAGCCGATCAAGGTGGTCGATCGCACGGCGCTCATTCTCGATATTTTCGGCTTGCATGCCAGGACGCGTGAGGGGCGGCTTCAAGTTCAGCTTGCACAACTTCAATATCTCCTGCCGCGACTCCGCGGGATGTGGAGTCATCTTGCCAAGGAGCAGACGCGAGGCGGTATCGGAAGCCGCTTCGGCCAAGGCGAGAGCCAGCTCGAAATCGACAGGAGGATGATCCGAAACAAGATAGCCCAGCTTCGCCGTGAGCTCCGCGAGGTCGAAAAGCGGCGCGACGTTCAATCGAAATTGCGCAAAGGTTCGCTGACCTTTCGCATCGCGCTTGCGGGATACACGAACGCCGGCAAATCGTCCTTACTCAACAGGGTTTGCGGCCCATCGGTTCTGGCCCAAGACAAGCTATTCGCCACGTTGGATCCGACCACTCGGTCCCTCTCTTTGCCCGGGGGCCGAATGGTCGCCATCACCGATACCGTTGGGTTCATCCAGAAATTGCCCCACGGTCTCGTCGAATCATTCAAGTCCACACTTTCAGAGGTGCGCGACGCCGACCTCATCCTGAAAGTCGTCGACATTTCCGATGGCGACCATCAACGTCATATCGATGCGGTGGAGCGCGTGCTGAATGAAGTCGGCGCTGGTGATCGCCCCGCCCTCACCGTCTATAACAAAATCGATCGATTGAGTTCGGAGGAAGTCGAAGCGTTGAAGCTCCGCATGCCGGGTGACCTATTTTTCTCCGCTGCAACTGGCGAGGGCCTCGCCGGCCTTCTCGATCGCGTGATCCTCGAGGCATCTGCTTGCGACATCCCTCATTCATGTGAGATTCCCTATCGCGAAGGGGCTTTGCTGTCGTCTATTCGCTCGCAGGGGAACATTCTGAGTGAGGAGTACCTTGAGGATCGTATCCGGCTGGTATGCAAGGTCCCTCGCCATCTCGTCGCTCGAATCAAGCCCTATATTACTGAATAGCCCATGTAAGTTGGCCCGCGGCTTGCAGCGGGCCGGTATTTTAGAATCGGCGCATCAAGGCTACGACCTTGCCGAGTATGGTCGGGTTATCGGCGTAGATGGGGTCCATCGAATCGTTTTCAGGCTGAAGGCGCACGCGACCGCGTTCTTTGTAGAACGTCTTCACTGTGGCCGACCCGTCTATCATCGCGACGACGATCTCACCGTTCATCGCGTTTTTCTGCTCGCGGACGATGATGTAATCGCCGTTGTAGATGCCGACGTTGATCATCGAGTCCCCATGCACTTCCAAAACGAAGGAGCTCGAATCGGTCGCTATTTCCGTCGGGACGGTGAACGTGTCTTCGATGTTCTGCTCGGCCAAGATGGGCATGCCGGCTGCCACGCGACCGACGAGGGGCAACCGCACCGTTCCGCGCGTGGATGATTCAACGGGGGCGTCGACTTGAAGCGACGACCCGTCGGTGTTGAACACCTCGAGTGCACGAGGCTTGGTGGCGTCCCTCTTGATGAGGCCGTGCTCCTCGAGCGCGCTCAGATGCGCATGGACGGTAGAGGGGGAGGACAGGCCGACCGCGGCGGCCATCTCGCGTACGCTCGGGGGGTAGCCCTTTTCCTTCTGATATGAGCGGATGAAATCGTAAATCTGCTGCTGGCGCTTGGTGATTTTGCGGTTCATCTCAGATCCTTTCCCATCAAACATTTGTTCGATTCTTCTTGACAAGAACAACTGTTCAAAGATAATAATACACGAACACCCGTTCTGATGCGAGTGTTTTGTCTGTACGGTCATATATAAATTCAAGCAGAGAGTTGATTTCGAGAGGAGAGTCCCGTGAACTGCGATGTCCGTGTAGTTGGAAACCTGGCCCTTGTCCCCGAGAGCGCGCCCCGGCTTTCCGTCGTAAACGGGGCCGTCTCAAGCAAGGTGGTCACATCCGCCCCTTGTCAGATGTTCGCCCCGGCAGTTTATCCGAGCTCCTCTGCTCCGCGGCTTTGCGCGTCTTCAACGCGAACTGTCGTCTTGTGCTTGGCGGCCATCATCGTGTCCTGCTCGCTTTTCGCCGCCTTCGTCAGCAGCTTCGATGATTCGACGTTCGTGGAGGCGATGGTCGCCCATCCCGCGCACGTCATCGAAGTCGATGAGGGCGATTCTCTGTGGCGGATCGCAGAGCGCAATGCGGTGCAAGGGCTTTCGACGGCTGAGACGGTCGAGCTCATTCGTCAGTGGAACGGCCTTGATTCCGGTATGCTGGTTCCCGGGATGGAGCTTTCCGTCCCCGTTTCGGCAAAGTAAATACCACTATATATGGCTAAATCTCCCCTTACTTTCCTATATACATGATATTCTTGATAAGTTGTTTGATTGTGAGGGGAGATTTGTCCGATGCGTTGTCCCAGTTGCGGACATGATGATACCCGCGTGATCGATTCTCGCGCTCAAGACACCACAAATGCCATCAAGCGCCGTCGCGAATGTCGATCATGTGGATATCGCTTCACGACGTTCGAGCGTTGCGAGGATCCCATTGAGGTCATAAAGAGCGATGGGACCGTTCAGCCTTTCGATCGTAATAAACTCTTGGTCGGCCTTATGCGGGCCACGTCCAAGCGCGATATAGATTTGCCTGAACTCAATGCCCTCATAGACGATATTGAGCATGAGCTTCGCGGTGGCACCCTTACCGCCGTCAGCTCGCATGATATCGGTGACATGGTGCTGAAGCGGCTCGAGAGGATCGATAAAGTCGCGTATATTCGCTTCGCATCCGTCTATCGGGATTTCCGCAATGTCGAAGAGTTCATTTCCGAGTTGGATAAGTTGAGGTAAGACATGCCGGTCCTTTCTGTTTCGATCAAGCGGCTCGATCCCACGGTTGAGCTTCCGACGTACGCCTATGAAGGTGATGCCGGTCTCGACCTGCGCTCCAATGCGGACATCAGCATCGCACCACATCAACGCGTCCTCATTCCGACCGGCCTCGCCATCGCCATCCCCGATGGCTACGCGGGCTTTGTCCAGCCCCGTAGCGGTATGGCTTTGAAGAAGGGCCTCTCAATTGCCAACACTCCGGGCCTGATCGACGCTCACTACCGTGGCGAACTCAAGGTCATCGCGGTCAATCTCGACCCCGAGAACACCATCCAAATCGAGCGCGGCGAGCGCATCGCCCAGCTCGTCATCCAGCAGGTGCCCGTCGTGTGCCTTGTAGAAGTCGACGAACTCGATGAGACCGACCGCGGATGCGGCGGTTTCGGCTCGAGTGGCTCGAAATAGCCGGTCCTTAAGTATAGGGGGATTTACACATGGACCAATTCTTCAAGTTGGGGGAGCGAAAGACGACCGTCGGCACTGAGCTGCGCGCCGGTCTCACGACCTTCCTCGCGATGGCCTACATCATCGTCGTCAACCCGCTGATTCTCGAGGCGGGCGGCATCCCCGTGACTGCCGCCGTCACCGCAACGTGCATCGGCGCCGGTGTCATGACGATCGCCATGGGCTTCATCTCCAACCGTCCGCTCGCATGCGCTTCCGGTATGGGCATCAACTCAATCGTAGCCTACACGCTGTGCGGCGCCATGGGCCTCGGGTGGCAGACGGCCATGGCCATCATCTTCATCGAGGGCATCGCCATCCTTCTGCTCGTCCTCTGCGGCCTTCGCGAGGCCATCATGGATGCCATTCCGATTTCCCTGCGCCATGGCATCTCCATCGGTCTCGGCCTGTTCATCGCGATGATCGGCCTCAAGGACGGCGGCATCATCGTTGCCAATGAGGCGACGATGGTCTCCCTGGGCAGCGTCACCGACCCGGTCTTCCTCGTCGGCCTGATCTCTATCGTCGCCACCGTCATCCTGTCGTCGATGAACATCAAGGGCGCCCTGCTCTGGGGCATCGTCATCGCCGCTGTCCTGGGCATTCCGCTGGGCGTCACCGCAGCCCCGAGCAGTATCGTCGCGCCGCTTGATTTCTCCACGTTCGGCGCCCCCTTCATGGCTGACGCCGATGGAGTCATGGGTGTCGTCAAGGCCCTCACCACTCCCGCACTCCTCCTCTTCGCCTTCTCCCTCATGATGAGCGACTTCTTCGACACCATGGGCACTGCCATGGCCGTCGCCAAGCAGGGAGAGTTCCTCACCGACGAGGGCAAGGTCGAGGACATCAAGCCCATCCTCATCGTCGACTCCGTCGCCGCTGCCGCCGGTGGCGTGTTCGGCGCGTCTTCCATCACCACGTTCGTCGAGTCCGCTTCCGGCGCCGCCGACGGCGGCCGTTCCGGCCTGACCTCCATCACCGCGGGTGTCCTGTTCCTGCTCGCCGCATTCTTCTCGCCGGTCATCAGCTGCATCAGCTCTGCCGCGACCTGCGGCGCTCTGGTCTATGTCGGTTTCCTCATGATGAGCGAGGTCACCGAGATCGACTGGTCCGACATCCTGGAGGGCTTCCCGACCTTCATGATCATCATCGGCATCCCGTTCACCTACTCGATCTCCAACGGCATCGGCCTCGGCTTCATCGCGTATGTGATCGTCGCCGCCGTCACGGGCAACATCAAGAAGATCCGTCCGCTGATGTGGGTCGCAACCGCCGCGTTCCTGGCATACTTCCTGCTTCTCTAGGCAACTGCAAACTCGATCATGCAGGCAGAAAAACGCCCTCGCGAACACGTTCGCGAGGGCGTTTTCAATGAAATCGAACAGAGGGCGAAGCACTCGAAATGGCCGCGGGTGCCGCATGCGATTCAAGGGCCGTCGGAGGACACATGGGTTAGCGGGCGTGAGCGGGTTTTCCTCCCCAATAAAACTCGACGAAATGATGGTCGCGCTCGCAGGGAACGCCCACAAGCCGCATCGTGCTGATGACGATGTCGCGGGCGGCATCGGGACGGCGCAACGCGCGCGCGTTGACAAGGAGGCCGTGGAGCGCCTCCGGGTTGTCGTGGAGGTGCTTGAGCTGCATGATGAGCTCACGAGACGTCGTCGCATGCATGCTGGCACCGAAAGAAGTCAGCATCACGGTATTCGACTTTTCCTGGCCATATGCCTTTCCAAGGAGAAGCATGGGTAGCTCCGCGCATAAGCACTCGGTCACGGTAAGGCCGCCGGATTTTAAGATGGCGAGATCGCAGGCGTGCATGAGAGCGGCCATATCGTCCACATAGTCGAGCACTGAGACATTGGGAAGGTTCATGCCGCTGAAGACAGTCCTCAGATGGCCGGCGTAGGCGGTGTCCTTTCCGGGCAGGAAGATGAAGTGCATGTCTTCGAATCCTCGAAGATAGGGGAGTGTCTCCTCGATGGCGGCTCTGAATCTGACGTAAGGCTGGGGAAGTGCGGCGCCCGCCATGACGAGGACGAGCGTTTTGTCAGTCGGTAAACCGAACTTCTCGCGATCGAGGTCGCGATCTCCGATCTGGCCAAAGCCCTTGCGAACGGGAATCCCCGTGACCTCGATGCATTTCTCGGGAACCCTGCGAGGGCGCAATGTCTCCGCCATGAACTCCGTTGCGACGCAGAACAGGTCAGTCTCCTTGTGGGGCCACAGGCCCTCGATCTCATAGTCGGTCGGCACGCATACGATCGGATAATCGATGCCGGTGCGCATGCGGGCACCGACCGCGACGTTCGCCGCGGTGATATGAGTGCAGATGACGGCAAGTGGCCTGTGTTCGGCAACATAGTCGTCAAAGGAGGTGAACATCAAGGTCGACCAGGCCGAGCCGCCGCCCCACAAGAGCCTGCCCGTGAGGGTGTAACGCCATGTCACATCGTAGAGGGGCCTGGTTGCCCCGGTGAAGGCGGCGGCGGTTTTATTGCCGTCGAATTTGATCTTGCCGAAATCGAGGATATCGAGGACATCGACCCTCACATCGTCCGGGACTCCATCAGACCCCTTCATGGTCTCAACGGCCTGGGCTATCGCCTGCGCCGCCGCCCGATGTCCCGACCCGACTGAAGCGTGGACGATGGCGATCGTAGGACGAGGCTCAACCTCGGCATCGGCATGGTGGGTTACCTGAGACCTTAGTTCCAATGCATCTTTGGGCGTTTCTTGCATGAGAGTGCTCCCCGTCTATTCCTATCCGTATTGTACGGCCCCGTCTGTAACAGTCGCGATCAAACGGGTAAGAGCAGAGAAACGACGTATGGAGGTTCATATGACCACGTTTTCGCAACGCGATCTCATCATTGTGGGCGGCGGTCCCGCCGGGTATTCCGCCGCGCTTTACGCAGCCCGCGCCAGCCTCGATGTGCTCGTCATCGAACAGGGCGTGCCGGGCGGCCAGATCGCCACTTCAGATATGATCGACAACTATCCCGCTATCGAGGAATGCTCCGGGGCAGAGCTCGGGCAGAGAATGCAGGCTCATGCCGAATCTGCCGGCGCTCTCTCGGTGTACGGCTCCGTTCAGTCAATCGAGGCCAGTGAAGCGGGCTTCACGGTCGCTACCGATATGGAGCAACTTTCGACCAAGAGTCTTATCGTGGCAACTGGCGCCAACCCCCGTCTCGGCGGTTTCGACGGCGAGGAGGCCTTCAGGGGGAGGGGCATCTCTTACTGCGCGACGTGCGATGGCATGTTTTACCGGGGAAAGCGCGTATTTGTCATCGGCGGTGGCAATTCGGCTGTGGAAGAGGCGTTGTATCTTTCCAATATGGCCGATCACGTCGAGCTGGTTGTGCGCCGCGACGCCTTCCGGGCACCGAGGGGGATGGTCGATCGACTTGATTCGCGAGCAAATATTTCTATTAGGTACCGAACTAGTATTGTCCGCGTTGACGGGGGCACCTTCCTCAACGCCGTGACGTTCCGTGATAACGCGACGGGCGAAGAGCATACCGAGATGTTTGACGAGGGATCCATCGGAATCTTCGTCGCCGTCGGCCATGTGCCTGCCATCGACCTCGTCAAGGGACTTGTCCACATCGGCGATGATGGAGGCGTTGTCACCGATGAACGCATGGCGACTTCGACGCCCGGTCTATTCTGCGCCGGCGATATGCGATCCAAGTCGCTGCGTCAGGTTGTCACCGCCGCGGCAGACGGTGCGATTGCGGCGACGTCGGCATATCAATACATCGAAGGCCTGAGTCTTTAGCTCACGCTTGGCACAAGAGCCACAATGCCTCATTGGGTTGATTCCAAGATGTGCTTTAATGGCTCGCGTGCGCTCATTGAACTCAGTTCCTCAAGTATTAATTAATGATAATATATATTATGTAAAATAGTTTTGAGTATCTTCAAGGTCCGTCGATGACAGGGGCTATTACGCATCGGCCTTACGCATCGGAGAAACCGTCCGTATGATAGAGCGCCGTCCGGCTGGTTTCGATCCGGACGGCGCTTCGGGTTAATCGGAATCGAGCCAATCAACGGATTGAGGACGGTTAATGGGAGCCGTTCCACTCATATCCGATGATGAGTCCTGTCTCCTCGGCATAGTAAGAGCAGAGGCCGCCGCATGGAGCGATCTCGATTTCGGCGTTGGGCCACTCCGCCTCAATCGTGCCCTTCAGTGCCAGAGCGCCCTTCTCGTTATCGACGTGATCGATGTAAACCAATCCACCGCGGTAGCCGTCATTGCGCATGACGTCGAAGATCATCTTGACGGTCTTTTTATCACCGCGCGTGGGTGCGAGGACCTTGATGGTGCCCTGTTCGCTGGCGGTGCCGAGCATGCGGATGGAAAGTCCGCTCGCAAGGGCTCCCACGAGCTTGGGCATGCGGCCGTTCTTGACGAGGTTGTCGTAACTGCTGAGTGAATACAGAACCTGGGAATTTAATTGCACGCGCTTGGCAAATGAGACCACTTCATCGAACGACGCATCGGGATGGGCGGTTAGGTACCTATCGATAAGTCTCACGATAATTTCGAGCTTACCGCCCGCGGCTCTCGAATCAAGGACGAAGATGTTCTTGCCCGCAATCTGACCGCCGTGTTCGCGTGCGTACTCATCCATGACGAGGTTTCGTCCCATTTGCGCGGCATCATAGCTGCCTGAGATATTCGAGGAGATCGTCACGGCGATGATGTTGTCGGCCTTCTGGAACAGCTCTTTCCACTCCCCCGCGCTCGGACAGGCGCTGCTCGTCGCGGAAGGCTCGGCTTTGACGCGTTCGTTGAGTTCGGCGACGTCAAGCGAGGCGTCATCGACGTACTCCTCCCCCGCCACCTGGATTTTCAAAGGAGCGAAAGCGTATGTGCAATCGGGGGCGATCGGAATATAGCCACGCAAGTTGCAGCTCGAATCTGCGATGATTGCCCAAGACATGAGGAATTCCTTTCACTCAGATAATGGCGTTCCGAGTATATACCTAGTGCGTTCATGGCATAAGGCAATTGCTCCGCTACCGTTAAAAGAAAATGGACTGGAGGAACATCGTCCACCCAGTCCATGCCGAATAAGCTATGCGATTGCCTCAGCCGACCTTGACCAGGCTGAAAAGCTCTTGATTTCCGGTTTGGGCGAGCGCCTCGCGAGGGTTGAGGAAGGTCAGCTCGAGGATGCAGGCATAGCCCACGAGGTCGCCACCGACATCCTGGATGAGCTTTCCCGTCGCAGCAGCGGTGCCACCGGTTGCGATCAAGTCGTCGACGATGAGGACGCGATCTCCGGGCTGAATGGCGTCGCGATGGATCTCCAGCGTATCGGAACCGTATTCCAGCTCGTAGCTCACGGAATAGGTCTCACGGGGCAACTTGCCGGGCTTGCGGGCGGGAATGAACCCGGCTCCGAGTTCGAGCGCGACCGGGACGCCGATCATGAAGCCACGTGCCTCGGGTCCGACGACCTTGGTGATACCGGCATCGCGAAAATGATCGGCGATGGCGGTGACGGTGTGATTCATCGCGTCGGCATTGGCAAACAGGGGCGTGATGTCTTTGAAGACGACACCCGGCTCCGGGTAGTCCGGAATGTCGGTGATGAAGGACTCGAAATCAAATTCGGACATGACGGCGCATCTTTCTACTCGTTTGCCATTGAAAGATTTCTCCGCGGCGCTAAGAGGCGTCGACGGGGAGGACACGGATGGGCTGAGCGGCGAGCTCGTTGGCGTCGAGCGCGCTGACACCCGGTTCATGCGAGACGGGGTATGCCGAGGCGGAAGTGTGGACCTGAGCAGCCTGCTGTGCACGGGTGATCTCATCGTCGATGGCATCGACATCGGCATCCTCGACGACGGCGTTCAGGGACTCGAACACGCGGTTGCGAAGCAGCGCGGTGCGGA
Organism: uncultured Collinsella sp.; assembly: GCA_963560155.1. Lineage (GTDB taxonomy): Bacteria > Actinomycetota > Coriobacteriia > Coriobacteriales > Coriobacteriaceae > Collinsella. Next base: position 20,563 of record CAUWMY010000002.1, on the reverse strand, counting down.
CACCGTCCGTCAGGTCGTGCAGCGTCTTGAAGGCGCGGTCGAGCTTCGCCTCGCGATCGTCATCGGAATCGTCTGTGCCGAGCATTCCGATGAGAACCTGCTCGAAGAGGGCGGATTCGCGATTCGCGGCGTTGACGTACTGTCTCAGATTGCGCGGTTCGATATGGAATCGGGAGAGCTCGGCGCAATGGCGGATGATCTCGAAGTCGCGGCCGTCGATCAACTCGCGGTTCTGGGGGCTGCGGATGATCCGAATGAGGTCGTTGTCGGCAAGTTGACGCAAAAAGGCGATATCTACCCCGAGAAGATCCGGGACGTCCTCGATGGGATGCAGTTTTTGACGCGTCTCCTTCGATGCGACCTTCATGGGGGCATCGGTCAGAAGGCCGACCTCGAAAGCGAGCGCAGATAGATCAGAGGCGCCGTCCAGCTTTTGCTTGATGGCGGAAAGCGGCATGTACCTCGTCTTCTGCAAATGCAAGATGACCTCAAGACGGTCGACGTCCGCCTTGGAGTACTGACGATAGCCCTTGGGGGTGCGATGGGGTGTGATGAGCCCCTCGTCCTCGAGGAAGCGGATCTTTGAGTTTGAGAGATCGGGATACGTTCCGCGCAGGAGGTTGACCACCTGCCCGATGCTGAGGTAGCTGCGCTCAGCCAAGCTACTCACCGGTTTCGATGCGCTCCACGGTGCTCTCGTGGTACATCAGCGTGAACGTGCCGATCTGCACGGAGGAACCGTCGTGCAGGGGCGCGGAGTTGACGATGGCGCCGTCGACCCACGTCCCGTTGAGGGAACCGAGGTCCTCGATCAGGACTCCGGCGGCGTTGCGCAGGATCTTTGCGTGGCTGCGGGAGACGGTCATATCGTTCAGGAAGATCGTGTTCGCGGGATCGCGTCCGATGGTGACCTCGGGCTGGTCGAGCTCGAACACGTTGCCGGTCTGGGGTCCCTTGATGATCGAGAGGACGGGCACGATAAGGGGCGCGCTCTTCATGAGGTCGGGCGCCGTGGCATCGCTGCTCGGCATGCGGAAAACGCGCGTTGTCTCGTTCTGCTCGATATTGGCCATGGTAACCTCCTAGAGGCAAAACGGGTAAAGAACCGGAAAGCTAAAGTCCATTACTTCATTCTAACGCAAGCTTTGCAGATATCGATGAGGTTATGCGGTTTCGGCCACATCGATATCGTCCCCATCCTCGATCTCGGGATTGAGGAAGTCGTCATCTTCCTCCTCGGGGTGCGCGATGGCATTGCGGATGGCGGACAAGCCCTTCACCGTATACACGGCTCCGGTCGACAAAGAGCAGATGACACCTGCGTAAACGAAATAGATGCCGAGCGGAGCGGGGATCTCGTTCAGGCCCGGAAGCCATGAGAACGACGCCGGCACAAGACCCAATCCGTCTATCTCGGGTATCCCGAGCAACATGAGCGTGAAGCCGCTCATGAGCAAGGCGGTGGCGAGCTTGCCGATGAAGACGACATCGATGGGCCTGCGGTGATAGTGGCGAACCACGAAGTTGCCAAGGAACAGGTAGATATCGCGCCCGACGATCGCGAGCAATATCCACAGCGGCAGCTCCCCACGGGCCACGAGGCCGACGACGCCGGTGAACAGCAGGGCACGGTCGACGACCGGGTCGAGCATCTTTCCGAGCCAGCTGACCGTCTTGGTCATGCGGGCAATTTGGCCGTCGAGCCAATCCGTGGAGGCGGCGATCGCGTAAATCGCGAGAGCGACGTAACGGTTCTGATCAGTCACGAACATATAGAGGAAAACGCCCGTGAGAATCAAACGCGTGAAGGTGATGAAGTTGGAGATGGTGAAGATCTTGTTGGAAGGATAATCGGACGTGCCGATCAGCTCCTTCTTGATCTTTTTCCTTATCTTGCCTGCGGCCACGCATTACTCCCCTGGAAGATTTGACACTGGAGGCATGATACCCGCTTGAGCCGCGAGTAACCCGACAACGTCAAAATGGAAAAGGGCGGCCGAGTGGCCGCCCTTATAGCTCCGTGGTCGGGACGACTGGATTTGAACCAGCGACCCCTTGCGCCCCATGCAAGTGCGCTACCAAGCTGCGCTACGTCCCGAAGCAAGGAATTACTTTACCCAAAGGTCCGAAGAGATGCAAGGACTTTTTTCCCATCAGTTTAAGATTTCAGTCCCTTGGCACGTTTAAGCAGCTCAAAGGCAAGTTTATCCTTACTCATGCAGGGCATCTCCTCGACGCCCTCCCCCGTGACCCAGCAGACTGAGTCGGTGTCGGAGCCGAAGGTCGAGTCGGGGCGGGAGACGTCGTTCGCGACGATCGCATCGCATCCCTTGCGGATGAGCTTTTCTTTTGCCCTGCGTTCAAGGTCGTTCGTCTCCGCGGCGAAGCCGACGACGATCCGCTCCCCTTTGATGCGGGACATGTCGGCGAGGATATCGGCGGTTTTCCGCAACGGTATCGACGTGAGCTCGCCGTCGGCCTTGCTGAGCTTCTCGGGGGCGACCTTTGCCGGTGTGTAGTCCGCCACGGCCGCCGCGCAGACGAGCATGGTGGCGTCCTCGAACGCGGCCTCGACCGCATCGCGCATCTCGGCCGCCGATTCGACTGGACGGAGTTCGACGCCGCTCGGCGCGGGAAGGCTCGTGGGAGCGCTCACAAGCGTCACCTGCGCGCCCATGTCGCGGGCGGCGCGGGCGAGCGCGTATCCCATTTTTCCCGAAGACCGGTTCCCGATGAAGCGCACGGGGTCGATCGCCTCGCGCGTGCCGCCGGCGGTGATGACGATGCGCTCGCCCGAGAGCTCGCGGGAGCGCTCAAGGACCTTCAGCGTGCGTTCGACGATCGCCTCGACTTCGGCGAGCTTGCCCTGGCCCGTGTCGCCACAGGCGAGGTGGCCCGTGGCGGGATAGACGATCTCGCAGCCGCGTTCAGCGAGGGTCGAGACGTTCTGCTGCGTCGCGGCGGCGGTCCACATGCCTGAGTTCATCGCCGGGGCGACGACGACGGGCGCATCAGTTGCGAGAAGCGTCGTGCTCATGAGGTCATCGGCGATGCCATGGGCCATCTTGGCGATGACGTTCGCCGTGGCAGGTGCGACGAGGACGACATCGGGCTCCTTCGCGAGGGAAATATGATGGATCGGATCAGAGGGGTTGTCGAACAGGTCGATGGCGACATCCTCGTGCGTGAGCGCGCGGAAGGTCGTGGGCCCGACGAAGGCGGTGGCGTGTTCGGTCATGAGGACCTTGACGCGCATCCCCGCCTTCTGCAGCTGGCGGACGATCTCGCACGATTTGTATGCGGCGATGCAGCCCGTCACGCAAACGAGCACCGTCTTTGCCATGGGCTACTCCTCCTCGTTCACCACGATGATGCGGTGGCAGTACGGGCACTCGGCGTAATCGGTCGCGTGACGGAGGACGTCCATGGAGGCTGGCTGCAGGGCGGTGCGGCAGACCGTCGGGACATTCCCCTGGATACGCTCGACCCCCAGACCCTTGAATCGCTTGGAGGTGCGCTCATAGAGCGCCTGGACGTCTTCAGGAAGACGCGCGAAAACGTGATCGCGGAGGCGCGTGAGCTCATCGATGTCGGACTGGATGGAGGAAGCCTGCTCACGCGCGCTGCGGGTGTCTTCCACGATGGCGGCCTCGAATCGCCTGATGTAATCGGCGAGTTTGCGCTCGCGCTCCTCTGCGGCCGCAAGGGCCTCTCGGGCGGAGGGGCGATCGAACTCGATGCGCTCGAGGCGCTTGGCGAGATTCGACAGCTCCTCCTCGAGGTCGCGAACGGCGCGGTAGTCACTGGGGTCGAGCGGTCGGGCCTGAGCGGCGGCGACCGCCTCATGGGCGGCGCGCTCCCCCTCAGCGAGGTCGTCGACGGCGATTTGGGCGTCCTTGCGCGCGGCGAGCAAGCGGGTCGCCTCAGCGCGGAGCTTTGCGAGCGCCGAGCGTTTCTTGGCGAGCTCATCGATGATGGGCAGGGATCCGAGCTGCGATTTGAGCTTGGACAGCTCGAGGTCGGTCTCCTGCAGCTTGATCAGATCAAAACCAAGGCTCATGCGGTTTCTCCTTGCGTCGGTACCCACCATTGCGCGGGTAGCGGATTGATACATACGTGATTCGCCTGAACGCCGAGTGAGATGGCGCAATCGGCGAGAATCGAACAGAAGGGCTGTTCGGAGCGGTCGTGTCCCAAAGTGATGACCCCCATGCCGCGCATCGCGAGGTCTTGGGCGCGATGATAACCCACCTCGCCCGTCACGATGGCGTCGGCCCCTGCGCCGAGGGCGAGCTCACCGAAATCCCCGAGGCTGCCCCCGAGGACGGCGGGGCGCTCGATCAGGGCGCTCGGATCGCCCCAGACGACCGCGATGGTGCCAAATACGGTCTGCGCTCGTTCGGCGAAATCGCCCAACGTTACCGGATCGCACGAGCATAGGCATCCAAGGCCATGTGCCCCTGGGTCATCGGGATGCTCGATCGATGACGAGGCGGTGATGCCGAGGGCGCCGGCGAGCGCCTCCCTCGCCTCGACCGACCGGTCGAGGTTGGTGTGGAGCGAGATGACGCTGATGCCGAGCCTCGCCGCCTCATATACGACCGCGGAACACGCCGGCCGCTCGCGTGATGCGGGACAAAAGCCATCTGGCGGCGCGATATAGACCGAGTGGTGCGTGAGAAGCACGTTGCAGCCGCGCTCATCAGCCGTCCTCAGCGCGTCGACCGTCGCATCGAGTGAGCACAGCACGCCTTCCACCTCGGCCGTCGGGTCGCCGACGGAGAGCCCGACATGGTCCCACGGCTCGGCGTCGCATTTGGGGAAGCGGCCGAATAGGGCAGATTCCAGTTCGCTAACGAGCATCATCCACCACCTTGATAAGCGCTTCGGCGAAACGGTCGAGCGATGAGGGGTCAACGCGATCGTCGAAGGAGATGCGGAGGGACCCGAGTGCGTCCTCACGTGGGACCCCCATGGCGCGAAGCACGTGGCTCGCGTCCATGCTCCCGCTGGAGCAGGCGCTCGCGGCGGAGACGGCGAATCCGCGTCCATCGAGCTTGAGAATCAGCTCCTCGGAATCAATGCCCTCGACGAAGATGCTCACGATGCCGGGAAGCCGGTCGACGACGCCCCAATCCCCCATCGTCGCATGGATGCGAGCGTGACCGCAGAGGTCGCGATACAAGGCATCCGCCAACGGCATGAGCGCGGCGACATGCTCGGCGACGTGCGGGGTGAGGGCCTTGGCGGCGGCGGCGAGGCCGATGATCGCGCGGAGGTCCTGGGTGCCCGGCCTCAAACCGCGCTCTTGGCCTCCGCCCTGGCTGCGCGGGCGCAGGGGCGTGCGCCCTTTGAGATAAAGCGCCCCGATGCCGACGGGTCCGCCAACCTTGTGACCCGCGATCGAAAGCGCGTCGACTCCGAGCTCCCCCACATCGAAGGGGACGTGCAGCCATCCCTGGACCGCGTCGGCGTGATACGCGGCGCCATGGGCGTGCGCGACATCAGCCAGGCCTCGCGTGGGTTGCATGACCCCGGTCTCATTGTTGGCGAGCATGATCGAGACGAGCGCGACATCGGGCCCCATGATTGCCTCGAGTTCGACCGGCTCGATGAAACCGCGGCGGTTGGGCTTGACCGAATCGACTTTGAAGCCCAGCGCTTTGAGCTGCGAGAGGTTGTCCAGGATCGAATCATGCTCGATGGCCGAGACGATGACGCGGTCGCGACGTCGATCGGTGGCGCGCGCCGCCTCGGCAAGGCCGAGGAGCGCGAGGACGTTCGACTCGGTCCCTCCTCCCGTGAACAGGATTTCCGATGAGCGCACGCGCTCGCCGAGGCTTCGGGCGATGATGCGGCGACACTCCTCGAGCTTTTGAGCGGCCGCCCTTCCCAGTGAGTGCAGGGAGTTGGGGTTTGCGCCCGCAATCTCAGAGGCGTCGTAGGCCAGCTGGGCTTCCACGGCCTCGGGCCTCATGGGCGTCGAGGCAGCGTAATCGAGATTGACATACGGTTCGATCATGCCGCTACGCTTCCCTGCCGGCGAGGCCACGCTCCGTCGCATCGCGAATGTCCTCGATGGCCTTCGCGGGGTCATCGGCCCCGAAGACGGCGGAACCGGCGACGAGGACCGTGGCGCCCGCGGCCCCGAGCGCCTCCGCATTGCCCGCCCCGACGCCACCGTCGATCTCGATGAGCGGATCGACGCCGCGCTCATCGCAAAGAGCGCGAAGGCGACGCAGCTTGTCGAGGGTATGGGTGATGAACTTCTGACCGCCGAAACCGGGATTCACGCTCATGAGCAGGACCATGTCGACATCCTCGATGATGTCCTCGAGGACGCTTACGGGCGTGGCGGGGTTGAGCGCGACGCCGGCGCGACAACCGCGGGCGCAGATATGGGAGATAGCGCGATGCAGATGCGTGGATGCCTCGTAGTGAACGGTGATGAGATCGGCGCCGGCATCGATGTACCAATCGACGGTGTCGTCGGGATTGGAAACCATGAGATGGACGTCGAGCGGAATGTCGGTGGCGCTTTTGCAGGCCTTCACGATGGCGGTGCCATAACTGAGGTTCGGCACGAAATGACCGTCCATGACGTCGACGTGAATGAGGTCGGCGTCATGGACGCGCTCGAGGTCGCGCGCGAGGTTCGCCATATCGGCAGAGAGAATTGAGGGTGAGATCTGAATCGAGGCTGACATGGCGTTCCTTTCGGACGGATTTGATATGCGGTTGAGGGGCTGGGTGAGGCCCGGGCTCGGTCGGGATGAGGCGCCTACTCGTCGAGGCCGTAGAATTCCTCGCCGGGCATGCGGCTCATGAGTTGCTCGAGCGCCTCCTCGAGGGTCATATCCCCGTAGAGTAGCTGTTCGAGCGCGAAGGTGAACGGGACGTCGACGCCCTTGGCGCGCGCGAGCTCGCTGACGCTCTTCGCAGCGGCGGCGCCCTCCACGACCATGCGGCGGCGCGCCTGATATTCATCGAGCGTCTCGCCGTGGGCAAATGCCTCGCCGAAGGATCGGTTGCGCGAGTGCCGCGACGTGCAGGTGACGATCAGGTCCCCCATTCCGGCGAGTCCCATGCAGGTCATGGCCTCACCGCCGCAGGCGTGGACCAAACGGCTGATCTCGGCGAGACCACGGGTCATGATGAGGGCGAGGGCGTTGTCCCCCATGCCGGAGCCGGCCGCGATACCGCAGATGATCGCCATGACGTTCTTCATGGCGCCGCAGAGCTCGACGCCGACAAGATCGGTCGAGAGGTAGACGCGGAAATTGGGGCCGAGCGTGAGGCCCTTGAAGAACTCGCCGATCTCCATGCTCTCGCAGGCGATCGTAGATGCCGACAGCGAGCCGTGGCAGATCTCCTCGGCATGGTTGGGGCCCGACAGGGCGGCGATGCGCTCCGGATGCCCGATCTCGCTGCCGATGACGTCGCTCATGAGCAGGCCGGAGCCGAGCTCGATGCCCTTGGCCAGGCACAACACGGGCAGATCATCGGGGATGTACGGGGCGCAATCGCGAGCGACCCCCCGCATGAAGGACGAGGGAACGGCGAAAATGACGGCATCGACGCCGGAGAGGGCCGCTTCATGGGAGCATGTGGCGCTCACGGCATCGGGCAGGGCGTAATCGGTGAGGTAGCAGCTGTTGGTGTGCAGCTCATTGATCTCCCGTGCGGGAGCGGGATCGTGCGACCACATGGTGACGGTGTGATCATGGGAGGCCACGAGGCCGGCCATGGCGGTGCCCCACGAACCGGTTCCAATCAGTGCGATGCGCATGTTACTCATCCATCTTGTCGACGCGTTTGGAAAAGGACAGCTTGGACTCTGTTCCATTCAAGAGCTTCCTGACGTTGGAGCGATGGGCCCAAACGATCAACAGCCCGAGAAGGGACAAGATCACCTTGAAGCTCAGGCTATCGCCCGCGAAATATAAGGGGACCGTGATGGGCAGCGCCAGGACGGTGATGATGGAACCGAGGGAGACGAGTCGCGTTAAGGCGACCACGGTGATGAAGATGCCGAGGTGCAGCAGGGCGAACGGCCATGAGAGGCCGAACAGCACGCCGACGCCCGTCGCGATGCCCTTCCCTCCCTTGAAGTGGAGATAGGGCGAGAAGATGTGGCCGCACAGGCAGACGAGGCCGGCAACGGCCAAGAGCGTGTCGCCGATGCTCGCGCCGCCGCCGATGGCGAGGACATCGGAGGGATCGATGCGAACCATGTGCGCGACGACGAGCCGGACGATGTTGACGCCGAAGACGCCCTTGAGCACATCGCAGATGAGGGTCGGGACAGCGACCTTGGGTCCGCCCGCCCGCAACGCGTTCGTGGTGCCGATGTTGCCCGATCCGACCTTTTGCAGGTCGATCTTCCCGAAAAGCCGGGCGAAAATCTTGCCGAACGGGATGCCGCACACGAAGAACGTGAGCATGTACGTGAGAATCAACGGCCACCAGGAGGCTCCGAACATCCCCGAGCCGGCAAGGGTGAGGAAGCGATCCATCCCGTCCATCCCCTACTCCTTGTCCTTATCGCTCTTCTTGGCGCGGAAGCGCAGGCGAATCGGGGTGCCCTTGAAGTCGAACGTCGCGCGCATGCGGTTCTCGATGTAGCGCTTGTAGTTGTCGGTCACCAGATCGGTGTGGTTGACGAAGAACGTGAACGCCGGGGGCTTCTCGCCCGTCTGCGTGACGTAGTGCATCTTGAGGCGACGCTTGCCGTCCGTGACGGTGTGGCCGAACTCGCGCATGTCGGTGAGCAGGCGATTGAGCTGCGAGGTCGTGATATGGCTGGCGCGGCGCTCAGCGGCGGCATCGACCATGTCCCAGATCTTATGGACGCTGCGGCCCGTCATCGCGGAGATGCGCAGATACTCGGCCCAGGGAGCCATGGTCAGACGGCGGTCGACCGTCTCCATGACGGCCTCGCGCTCGTAATCATCCTTGAGCAGGTCCCACTTGTTGAGGAGCACGACCAGGGCGCAGCCGCGCTCGATGGCGAGGTTGGCGACCTTCTGGTCCTGCTCGGTCACGCCCGTGGAGGCGTCGACGACGAGCAGCGCGACGTCCGCGCGATCGATGGCGCGGAGCCCTCGGACCATGGAGTAGTACTCGATGTTCTCGTAGACCGTGCTCTTCTTGCGGATGCCGGCGGTATCGACCATGCGGTAGCGCTTGCCATCGCGCTCGACAACCGTGTCGATGGCGTCGCGCGTGGTGCCCGCGATGCTGCTCACGATGGAGCGATCGTTGCCGATCATCTTGTTGAACAGCGAGGACTTGCCGGCGTTCGGCCGCCCGATGATGGCCACGCGAAGCGTGTCGGGCTCATCCTCGTCGCCCGTGTCCTCGGGCAACAGGGAGACGACCTCGTCGAGCAGGTCGCCGGTGCCGTGGCCGTGCAGGGCGGAGATGGCGAGGGGGTCGCCCACGCCCAGGGAGTAGAACTCCCACAGACTGTCGTTCTCGCGGGCGGGGTTGTCGAGCTTGTTCACGAGCAGGAACGTGGGCTTCTTGAGCTTGCGCACCATGCGCGCGACGCTTTCGTCCTCCTCGGTGACGCCCACCGAGCCGTCGACGACGAACAGGATGACCGCGGCTTCCTCGGCGGCCGCCAGGGCCTGGTCTCGAATGGAGGCGGCGAAGACATCGTCGCTCTTCATGGGCTCGATGCCGCCCGTGTCAACGAGCATGAACTCGCGTCCGTTCCAGTCGGCGACGTGATAGCTGCGGTCGCGGGTCACACCGCGGCTCTGGTGGACGATGGCGTCGGACGTCTGTGCGATACGGTTGACGAGCGTCGACTTGCCCACATTGGGGCGGCCGACGATCGCGACGATAGGTCGAGACATAAGTTCTCCTTGAGTAGTCATAACTGCTGGAAGTTTACCATGCCCGATTCGGGCTCACCTGCTCGGTCACGCTGGGCATAATTCCTTCAGGCGCGGTTCCACGTCGATTCAAATAACGCGGTCCGAGATACACCGGACCCCAGGGGCGGTGCGATCAAAGCAGCGAATCGAGCATGAGGTTCGGCGCGGGGGTGGCGAACAGGGCCGTGCCGCCGCGCGCCTCGATGCGTCCCGCAACGTTTTCGCGCGAGTCGCCGTCGAGCGTGAGGCCGTCATAGTTGAACATGACATCTGGCACGAGCACCTCGGCACCGGAAAGGTCGTCGGGCAGCTGCGCCAAAAGATCGCAGGCGCAGATCAGGCCCGTGACGTTCACGTTGCCACCGAAGTACTCGTTCTTGATGACGAAGGTGCCGACGCGGTCCTCCCCGAACATGCCGCAAAACTCGTCGAACGTGCTTTGGGCTGCCTCGCCCGAGATGACCATGACCCGCTTGCCGCTGATATCGAGGCGACGAGAGACGCGCCCGATGGCTTCGGCGCGTTCGGCCCTCACCGACCCCACCTCGTCGAGGAAGCTGCGCAGCATGCCGATGCCGTCGTAGAACTGCGGAAAGCCGTCGTAGGTCTCAGCGGGAGGGACCGGCAGGCGAGCATCGATGTAGAACTCGTCGGCGAGTTGGAACACCGTGCTGCCGCGCTCGGCTCGAGCGCGCTCCTGGAACGGCTCGAGCATATGCACGATCGCCCGCGAGGCCTCGACGTCATCGGAATACGAGGACGCAAAGCGATTCTGATGCTTGGTGAACCCGAGGGGAACGATGGCGAGGCTCGTGATGCCGGGGTGCTCCTCGACATAGCGGAGCGTGGCGAGCAGTTCGTCGCCGTCGTTGATGCCGGGGCACAAGACGATCTGGGCGTGGATCTCCATGCCCGCATCGAGGAAGCGCTCGAGCACCTCGATGCCGCGCGCGGCGTTGCGCCCGATGAGCTTGCGTCGGCACTCGGGCGTTATCGCGTGAAGCGACACGTTCATGGGCGAAAGCATCTTGTCGATGGCATCTTCGACCTCATGGTCCTTCATGTTGGTGAGCGTGACGAAGTTGCCCTGCAGAAAGCTCAGGCGGTAATCATCGTCACGGATGGTGAGGGTCGAGCGGCTCTCCTTGGGCAGCATGTTCATGAAGCAGAAGATGCAGGCGTTCACGCAGGTGCGCATGCCGTCGAAGACGACGCCGTCGAAGTCGACGCCCCACTCCTCGCCGGGGAAGCGCTCGATGACGGCGGATGCGACCGTGTTGTCGCGTGGGTCGAAGACCTCGATCTCGGCCTCGACGTCCTCGGTCTCCCACAGCCACACGATCATATCGGTGAGCGGTTTGCCGTTGACCGAAAGGACGCGCATGCCCGGCTCGAGTCCGATGTCGTAGGCAGGTGAATCCGGCGCGACCGACGCGACGAGCGCGCCATCGGACCCAGGTTCCCTGGAGAGGGCGTACGGCGCGACGGTCCCCGCATATGAGGGGATGGACGGCCCGTTCGACATATGCTCGGCCATCAACCCTCCAACATCTCTCGCAAAAGAGCAAGGGCGCGCTCGATATGAGCGGCGGGCGTGGACGCGCCTGCGGTGACGCCGACGAGCGATGCCCCCTCGAACCAGGCGGCATCGATCTCCGAGGCGTCCTCGACGTGATGGGTGCGCGGGCAGCGCTCGAGGCAGATCTCGGCCAGGCGACGCGTGTTGCCGGAGTTCTTCCCTCCCACGACGACCATCACATCGGCGCGCGCGGCCAATTCGGCGGCGCTGTCCTGGCGCTCCTGGGTGGCGGAGCAGATGGTGTTGACCACGCGCAGGTCCATTGTGCGCATCGAGAGCTCGCTCACGACCGCCGCGAGGGCTGCGGGGGTCTGCGTGGTCTGAACGACAACGCCGACCTTGCGGCTGAGCGTGATGCCATCGAGATCGGCGGGGGTGGAGACGACGCGCGCGCCCTCGCCGGCATGTCCCATGATGCCCTCGACCTCGGGATGGCCGCTCTCCCCCACCACGATGAGCTGATAGCCATCGCGCACGAGACGCTCGGCGGCGTTATGCACCTTTTTGACGTACGGACACGTGGCGTCGATCACATCGAGGCCCTTCGCGCGGGCCTCCTCGATCACGGTGGGTACGACCCCGTGCGCGCGGATGATGAGGGTACCCTCGCCGACCTCGGAGACATCCGACGCCGTGCCGACGCCGATATCGGCGAGGTCATCGACGACAAGGGGGTTGTGGATCAGGGGGCCGAGCGTGTTGACGGGCTTGGAGGCGTCGACTGCCGCCTGAGCCGCCATGTCGAGCGCGCGCTCGACGCCGTAGCAGACGCCCGCGTGACGGGCGACCTCGATATCGACGCGGGGCATCTAGAACCTCCCCGGGTGCTCGGCGCGGAGTTCGTCTCGGATGGCGTACATGCGTCGGATGGCCTCATCCTCGACCCATTGCGTGCGCTCGCGGCGCTTCATGCCCTCAGGGGCATCTGAGGGCGAAAGAGGGTCTCCGGCTCGCATCCAGCACTTCTTGGGTCGCATGAGCTTCTTGCCCCGCGGCGTGATGTCCCTGAACCCGCACGCCGCCATGGGCGCGACGGGCGCCTTGCCCATCTGGGCGATGAGGGCGAAGCCGCCGTGGACGACGACGGGTTGGTCATCCGTGCGGATGCGCGTGCCCTCGGGGAAGATCAGGACGTCCTCACCGCGCTGAAGTGCATGCTGGGCCGCTCGAAGAGCGCTCATGTCCGCCTCGCCGCGGTCGACGGGAATGCCGCCCGCCAGGGCGAAGGCCCAGCGCACGATCCCCGTCTTGTTGAACTCGGATTTGAAGATCGGGCGAACGCGTCGGCCTGCGGCCCACTCACTCGTCACGATGGGGAGGACCTCCGCCATGGAGGTGTGGTTGCAGATGATCACCGAACCGGTCTCACCAGAGGCGTGCAGTTTGTGCGCATCCTCGAGATTCCAGCGCCACATGATCTTGGAGAACGCCCAAAGCACGGCCATGACGATCGCGTAGATGATGCGCTCGTGCAGCGGGAACTCGGCCATGGGGCGGTCGTAGTGGGATGCGGCGTCGCGGGGAAGGGGGCTTTTCTCGGCCATGCTACCTCCTCTCGGCGATGAGCCGCTCGATCATCGAGACGATATCGTCGATCGTGTGGCTCGTCGAATCGATGCGGACAGCGTCATCGGCGCAGGTCAACGGGGCGGTCTCGCGCTCGGAGTCGAGCGCGTCGCGGCGCTCGATGTCCGCGAGCGTCTGCTCGACCTCCTCCTCGATCAACGACGGGTCGATCTCATGGGCCTCGTGGCGCTGGAGGACGCGGCGGCGGGCGCGCTCACGGGGATCGGCGGTCAGGAAGATCTTGAGATCGGCGTTCGGGAAGACGACGGTGCCGATATCACGTCCCTCCGCGACTACGTCGCGGCCCTCGGCGAAGCGGCGCTGCGGATCGAGCATCTCCGCGCGCACGATGGGATTGGCGGCGGCGGCGGACACGTTGCGATCGACCTGGGGGGAGCGAATGGCCTCGGAGACATCCCGCCCATCGACGAATACGGAGACGTTGCCGTGATTCTCGGCGCCGAACGTGATATGGATGTCGTGAGCGAGTTGCCCGGTGGCCCGCTCATCATCGAGGGAGATGCCGCGCTCCAGCGCGGTCAACGCGACGGAGCGGTACATCGCCCCGGTGTCGAGCTTGAAGAAGCCGAATCGAGATGCCACCTCGCGGGCGATGGTGGACTTGCCGGACCCTGCGGGCCCGTCGATGGCGATGATCATGGAATCCTCCTAATTATCGAAACGCGACGCAGATCTGAGCGACGCGACCTCCCCGTCCGTGAGCTCCCTCCATGCGCCCTCAGCAAGGTCGCCGAGGTCGAGGTCGCCGAATCGGCAGCGGTGAAGGGCTATGACGGGATGGCCTATCTTGGATAGCATGCGCTTGACCTGGTTCTTGCGGCCCTCACGGATGATGACCTCGACGGCGGCCGTGCCGGGCTCGAGCTCGGGATGGGCGGGGATAGACGCCTCGCGGGCGGTGAGGACGCGGCACCGGGCGGGCTGACAGGGGCCATCATCCAAGGTGATCCCGTCCCTCAGCGGCTCGAGCTCCCTATCCGAGCAGCCGCCATCGACGATGGCGCGGTACGTCTTCCAGACATGATGGGAGGGGTGCAGCAGGCGCTGCCCCAGGTCGCCATCGGTCGTGAAGAGCAAGAGCCCCGTGGTGTCCATGTCGAGCCTCCCGACGGGGAAAAGGCCGGGAAATCGATGGCGCGGCACGAGTTCGGCGACCGTCGCCCTGCCGTGGGGGTCGCTCATGGTGGTGAGATAGCCGGAGGGTTTGTTGAGCATGAGGTAGACGGGCCCCTCGCCGAGCACGACGGGGACGCCGTCGACCGTCACCTTGTCGCATCTGGGATCGACCTTGGTGCCGAGCTCGCTCTTGACCTCACCGTTCACCCTCACGCGCCCGGCGGTCATGAGGCCCTCGGCCCCACGGCGACTGGAAACGCCGGCGCGGGCGAGGAAGCGCTGGAGTCGCATGGGCACCAACATCGAATCGCCCTCATGGACCAGAGGCGCGTTATCCGGTGCGCTACGCATCGAGATCCTCGTCCGATGCGTTCCGGACGACCAGGAGGTCGGCATCTCCATCGTCTTCCTCCGGGGAGATGAGCTCGCGCTCCTCTTCGAGATCCTCATCCACCTCATCAAGCGTGGACTGGATGGAACGCCCCGACAGACGCTCGCGAATGTACTGGCGCGCCTGCTCATCGGGCGCGAACTGCTCCAGGTCGGGAAGGTCGCGAGTCGAGCGAAGGCCGAACTTCTCGAGGAACGAGTTGGTGGTGCCGTACAGGATGGCCTGGCCGCGTTGCGGGTCGCGCCCCAGTTCCCGAATGAGCCCCTTGTCCACCAGCGAGGAGATGACGCCGTCGGAATTGACGCCGCGGATGCCCTTGACCATCTCGCGCGTGACGGGCTGGTGATACGCGATGACCGCGAGGGTCTCGAGCGCCGCCTGGGAGAGGCGCTGCGTATCCCATGACAGCACGAACGACTCGACCTGATCGTGGAATGCGGGATGGGTGAATAACCGCCAGCCACCGGCGACCTCGCGCAGTTGGAACCCGCGCTCGGCCTCCTCGTACTCGACTTTGAGCTCCGCGAGGAGCGAGGCGACCTCACCGGGGGCGGAGCCGAGGATCCCGGCGAGCTGGCTCGCGCTCACCGGATCGCTTGAAACGAGCAACAGCGCCTCGAGGGCGCCCTTGATCGAGCCCGGTTCGAGCTCGTTGAGGTGCTCCATTAGTCCTCCTCGTCAAATAGTGAACCGTCTTCGGGGCGGTACTCCGGGGCCCCTTCGACGCGGTCGATGCGGATGACGCCGAAATTCTCATCCTGCTCCAAGGTCACGGAACCGCGCTTGGCGAGTTCCAGGATCGCGAGGAACGTCGCGACGATCTGCTCGGTCGTGGCTTCGCCGTCGAGCAGCTCGCGGAACGTGAGATGGGGCCTGGAGATCGTGACGCGGTCGACCGATGCGACCGTGAGCTCGATCGGAACGCGGCTCGGGGCCACATGCTCGGCCTCGAGCAGGAAGGTCTCGCGTTTGCCATCGAGGTCGGCGCAGATGACGGCGAGTCCGCGCAGCGTGATGCCGGCGAGGTAGTCGGGCATGAGGTTCAAGAATTCCGGATCGGGTCCGGCGACGCGGGGGTGCATGCGGCTCTCGGCCTCCATGCGCGCACCCAACGCGGCGGCGGCGCTCTTGAACTGCTTGTAGGCGATCAGGCGCTGGATGAGCACCTCGCGCAGGGAGTCGGCATCCAAGCCGGAGAACTCATCGTCGAGATCGTCGTCACCGATCGTCTCGGCGGTGTCATCGGGTACGAGCGACGCCGCTTTGATATCGAGCAGCGTGGCCGCGACGAGCAGGAAGTCGCTCGCCACATCGAGGTCGAGCGCCTCGAGTCGTTCGACCTCGGCCAGGTACTGTTCGGCGACCTCTGAGATCGAGATGGAGCCGATGTCGACCTTTTGCCTGCTGACCAACTGGAGCAGCAGGTCAAACGGTCCCGAATAGACCTGCGTTGAAACGCGGTACGACATCCCATCCCCCTCTCACGTGTGCCCGGCGCGCAGATACCAAGTTTAACGCACTAGAACCCGAGTGCGAAGCGGACGAGATTGAGGTAGAGCGGGTCCACGGTGAAGCTGAAGTAGATGCCGATCAGGTCGATGCGCAGGATACTCGGCAGGACATACAGCACCACGATGAGTATGGGCATTGAGTAGCGCTGGATCTCGTAATACGCCTGAAGCGCGCGTCCGTGAAGAAACGGAACGAGCAGGGACGATCCATCGAGGGGTGGAAGCGGGATGAGGTTGAAAAAGGCCAGCGACAGATTGACGCTGATGAGTGTGAGCGAGAATTGAATCAGCATCGGCGTGAGGGTCGAGATGAGGCCGCTTCCCATGGAGAGCGTCGGGTCGCCGGCGATTCCCCGGAGCAGGAAAGCGCCGAAGACCGCGAGAAGGATATTGCTCGCGGGACCCGCAAGGCTCACGATGACCTCATCGCGACGCGGGTGCTTGAGACTGCCCAGATGGACGGGAACGGGCTTGGCGAATGCAAAGACGGGGCCGCCCGCCAAGATCATGATGAGCGGGAGCAGTATCGTGCCGAACGGGTCGATGTGACGCATGGGATTCAGCGAGATGCGCCCCTGAGAACGGGCGGTCCTGTCGCCGAGCGCATACGCCGCGAGCGCATGGGCGCTCTCGTGCACGACGATGCCGATGATCACGGCCGCGGCGCTCGCGAGCAGTCCGAGCAGGTAGTCAAGATTCACAATCGCCTCCTAACGGATGGAGCGGGAGATGCGGGCGAGCGCGTAGTCCAAAGCGAAGCAGACCACGGCCATCACCGCGAAATCGAAACGGAACACGCCTCCGAAGGGCGTGGGGATGAGGCCGTAGCCGGCGATGATGTCAGGCAGGGCCTGGGTGAGGTCGACGACGAACGCGACGATGCCGAGCATCGTCGCGACGCCGTTGAAGCACAGGATGACAGTGAGCGCGCACAGGACGATCGCGAACAGCCTGAACGCGAACCCCAAGAGGGTCAGGGCGACGGCGAGGGCCTTACGAGAGTCCACGGGCGGTCTCCTCCTCGATCGTGGCGGAAAGCTCGAGCCACTCGTCCTCGAGTGCGGGGAGCTCCTGCTTGAGACCGTTGTACTCGGCGAGGGCCGTGTTGAACTTGTCCTGGTCGGCGTAGAGCTCCTCGCTCGCCATGAGCGTCATGAGCTCGTCGTAACGGGCGCGTTTGACGTCGAGCGCGGCCTCGACCTTCTTAAGGCGGTCCTTCGTGCCTTTGAGGCGGCGATTGAGCTCGGCTCGTGCGGCGGCCTCCGCGCGCCTTTGCTCCCTCGACTTCTTGCCCTCGCGGACCGGGGCGGCGGCCACTTCCGCAGCAGCTCGCTCGTCTAGTTGCCGGGTCTTGGGGGCGGGATGGGAGGCGTCCTGCTCGGCGGCGGCTCGCTGGGCGAGGTCCTCGCGCTTGAACAGGTAATACTCATAATCCCCGTCGAACACGGTCAATTTGCCATCGCGGATGTCGACGACGCGGTTGGCGACGGATCGAACGAGGTGCTCGTCGTGGGAAATGAGCACGATGGTGCCGGGGAAGCTCTTGAGGGCGTTCTCGAGCATGTCGACGGAATCGATGTCGAGATGATTCGTGGGCTCGTCGAGGCACAGCAGCGCCTCGGGAGCCACGAGCATCTTGGCCAGCGCGAGACGGGCGCGCTCGCCGCCGGACAGCACGCCGACCCGCTTATCGACGTCCTCGCCGGCGAACAGGAAGGCGCCAAGCAGGCTGCGCTGCTGGGGGACCGTCCATGCTGGCGCGACGGAATCGATCTCCTGCAGGACGGTGTTGCCCTCCTTGAGCCCCTCGAGCTGATGCTGGGCGTAGTAGGCCACGCCGACGTTCGTGCCGAGCGAGCGGGTGCCCTCGGTGGGCTCCTCTTGACCTATGAGCATCTTGAGAAGGGTCGACTTGCCGGCGCCGTTGGGCCCGACGAGTGCGACGCGGTCGCCTCGATAGAGGGTGAGATCGGCGTGCTCGTACAGCGTCTTGCTGCCGTAGCGCTTGGAAAAGCCCTCGAGTTTGATGACCATGTCGCCCGAACGCGGGGGATCGGGGAACTTGAAGTTCACGTGCTTATGCCCCTCAGGCAGGACCACGAGCTCGCTCTTGATCTGCTCGATGCGGCGCATGCGCTCCTGGGCCTGCGCGGCCTTGGTGGGCTTGTAGCGGAATTTATCGACGAACACCTGCATGTGCGCGATCTCGCGCTCCTGGGCGGCGCGCTTGGCGCGCATCTGCTCGAGATTGTCCTCACGTTGCTTGAGATATGAGCTGTAGTTGCCTGCGTACGTGGTGATACGGCGGTTCTCGAGGGCGGCCACGTGGTCGACGCAGGCATCC
Organism: uncultured Collinsella sp.; assembly: GCA_963560155.1. Classification (GTDB taxonomy): domain Bacteria; phylum Actinomycetota; class Coriobacteriia; order Coriobacteriales; family Coriobacteriaceae; genus Collinsella. The sequence goes on along the minus strand of CAUWMY010000002.1, from coordinate 2,151 downwards.
ATGAACGTGCGGTCATGTGAGACGATCAGGACGGCTCCCTCGTACGCCGCGATGAAGCCCCGAAGCCATTGGACGCTTTCGAGGTCGAGGTGGTTCGTGGGCTCGTCGAGAAGCAGGACGTCGGGATGGCGCAGGAAGAGCTTGGCGAGCGCAATGCGCATCTGCCAACCACCTGAGAACTCAGAACAGGGCTGGTCGAAATCGGACGGCTTGAATCCGAGACCGGCGAGAATCTGCCGGGCGTTGCTCTCGAGTTCATAACCGCCCAGTCGCTCGAATCGGTCCTGGACATGGCCGTACTCATCGAGAAGCCCGCGCGGGACCTCTCCGCTCTCCCCCGCCTCGGCGATCTGAAGCTGCAGCTCCTCGGCGCGCTCGCCCATGGACTTGATCTCGATGGCGGCGTCCATCACCTCAGTGAGGATTGAGGTGTCCGAAGCCAACTTGGTCTCCTGCTCGAGGTAGCCGACGTTGGCGTCCTTGGCAAAGGTCACGGATCCGGAATCGGGGCTATCGAGGCCCATGATGATCTTGAGCAGCGTCGTCTTTCCGGCGCCGTTTGGCCCGACAAGCGCGTAGCGCTCGCCGGCGTTCAACTGAAGCGTCGCGCCGGTGAACAGCGTGCGCGCGCCGAAGGATTTCTCGATCTTGTCGACCAGAAGAATCATGAGCCTTCACTCCAAGGTGACTCGTCATAGCAAAAAGGCCCCAGTTACCTGGAGCCTTTACTGTGTGATGGTGGGCGATACAAGATTCGAACTTGTGACCCCATCCGTGTGAAGGATATGCTCTACCCCTGAGCCAATCGCCCGTGCTTTTCAGCAAAGAGAATACTAACACGGATACAAGTTGGTGCGCAACAAGAATTTTGAGAAGCGGATAAAGCGGCGGTGTGGCGGATGATCGCGACATCACGGCCCGTAAAGGCGCCCGATGCACAGCGCTGCACGCCGCCCGCGAAAAAAAAGGCCGGACACATGGTCCGACCTGCCGTTTCTATGGTGGGCCCTCCGGGATTCGAACCCAGAACCCAGGGATTATGAGTCCCCTGCGCTAACCGTTGCGCCAAGAGCCCGCAGCCGACAAGGCGAAGTAGATACTAACACGGCGTTCCCCCGAATTCAATCGACCGAGACCTCCACGCAATTCCCTATTCGAGCGCATCCAAAGCGCCTTCGGCGCGCTGCGCTGTGCCCTTGCTCCGCGCCCCGTGCTTGAACCAGTCGCGCAAGCCCTCAAGCGTGCTGGCCGCAGCGTACACCTTGATCTTCCGACCGTCCTTCGTTGTCACGGCGCAGCGATCGCCGCTCTCGCTCCCCTCGGGCGCGGACACCTTCTTGAGGTAGTCGCGTCGGAACGCCACGATTCGCGCGTTGCTGATTGAGACGAACCAGTCATCATCCTCAAGCTCCGTCCCCGTGGCGCCTCGAGCCGCCATCTCCTCGGCGAAGGAGAAACCGAGTTCGCGCTCCTGCCTGCCGATCTCGAGGATACCCCGGGCGGGCATGCTGAGCATGAGCAGGGGCAGGAGCCCCCCTATGAACAGGAAGAGGAACGGGACGAGCAAGAGCAAGCGGGCTCCATATTCGGTGAAAACAGCCATGAAGGCGATCACGAGCGAGAAGACGAGCGCCATGCCGTTGAAAACAATCGCCAACGGCTTGATGGCAGACCAACACAGGCCCGCCTTGGTCATGGGGCCGTCAACAGCATCCGAGACCTCGATGCCCTCCTCCTCCAGGCGGGCGAGAAGATTGAGCGAGCACACCCCCTCAAGGCTTATCGAACAGAACTTCCGATCGCCCTCGAACAAGTCGATCCTCATCATCTGCGTGTGAAGCGTTGCACGGGTGATGTTGCCGAACGTCGACTCCTTGCGGATGCCGAAGGCGTTACGCGAGAGAATTCGCTCACCATCTACGTCGATACGCGGGATGCTCAACAGCGCCCAGATGGCCATGCCCGCGAGCGCCATGGCGTGGCCGAACCACACGAGCTCGTGGTCCCACTCCCCCAGCGAGACGCCCTGCCAGACGTAGACTCCCAGCATGATCAGCTCGAACGCGACAGCGCAGCATGCCATGATCGTTCGGATAGCAGCGGGCATGCGCACCGTGAAGCGATCGAGGCTGTCCGTCGCCTCGCTGCGCT
>CAUWMY010000001.1:0-84694 GCA_963560155.1 uncultured Collinsella sp. | reverse complement strand
CCTAGCGGGTGGGTTTAGATGCGGCGCTGCGCGCCGCACAGGCTAAAGCCTTACATAAAAACGCGGCGCCGCAATCAAGCGACGCCGCGTTTCGTTGCATTGCATGCCGCAAGCAGATGGAAAATCTCGCTAGGCCAGAACCTCGCGGACGGCGGAGGCGATGCCACCGGCGTTCAATCCGTACTTGTCCAGCAGCTCAAGCGCCGGGCCGGACTCGCCGTACACATCCTGCACGCCCACGCGACGCATGGGGACGGGGGTCTTCTCGCACAGGACGGCGGCGCATGCCTCGCCCAGGCCGCCGATGACGGAGTGCTCCTCGACCGTGACCACGCGACCGGTCTTGGCCGCGGAGGCGAGCAGGGTGTCCTCGTCGAGCGGCTTGATGGTGTGCATGTTGATGACCTCGGCGGAGATGCCCTCGGCGGCGAGCGCGTCGGCCGCCTCGAGCGCAGCGGAGACCATGAGGCCGCAGGCGACGACGGTCGCGTCGGTGCCCTCGCGCATCACGATGGCGCGGCCGAGTTCGAACTCATAGTTCTCGGGGTCGTTGATCACCGGCGCGGCCAAGCGACCGAGGCGCAGGTAGAACGGGCCATCGATGGCGTAGGCGCAACGCGTCGCAGCACGGGCCTCCACGTCGTCGGCGGGGACGACCACCGTCATGCCGGGGATGGTGCGCATGAGGGCGATATCCTCGTTGCACTGGTGCGTGGCGCCGTCCTCGCCCACGGAAATGCCGGCGTGCGTGGCGCCGATCTTAACATTGAGATGCGGATAACCGATGGAATTGCGAATCTGCTCGTAGGCGCGGCCGGCAGCGAACATGGCAAAGGTGCTCGCAAAGGCGACGCGACCGGTGGTGGCGACGCCCGCGGCGAGGCCCATCATGTTGCCCTCGGCGATGCCAGCGTTGAAGAAACGATCGGGATAGGCGGCCTTGAACTTTGCCGTCTGGGTCGCAGCCGCGAGATCGGCGTCGAAGACCAAGAAGTCATCGTGCTCTGCACCAAGCTCGACCAGGGTCTCGCCGTAGCTCACGCGGGTGGCGATTCTCTTCTCGTCTGCCATAGCTCTAAGCCTCCTTCGCGAGCTCGGCCATGGCCTGCTCGAACTGCTCGTCGTTAGGGGCCTTGCCGTGCCAGCCCACCTGGCCCTCCATGAAGGAGACGCCCTTGCCCTTGACCGTCTCGGCCACGATGCACACCGGCTTGCCGGTGACGGTGCGCGCCGCCTCGAAGGCAGCGCGGACCTGAGCCATGTCATTGCCGTCTGCCAGCTCGATTACATGGAACTTGAACGCGGCGAACTTGTCGGCGATGGGCATCGCGGAGTTGACCTCCTCGATGCTGCCGTCGATCTGCAGGCCGTTGTGGTCGACGATCAGGCAAAGGTTGTCCAGCTGCTGGTTGCCCGCGAACATGGCGGCCTCCCAGACCTGACCTTCCTCGATCTCACCGTCGCCAAGCAGGCAGTAGGTGCGATACGCATCGCCCCAGTGCTTGGCGGCGAGCGCCATGCCCACAGCCGCGGAGATGCCCTGGCCCAGGGAGCCGGTTGACATGTCGACGCCCGGGGTGTCGTTCATGTTGGGATGGCCCTGGAGGTGGCAACCGACATGGCGAAGGGACTCGAGGTCCTCCTTGGGGAAGAAGCCGCGCTCGGCGAGGGCCGCATACAGGGCGGGAGCGCAGTGGCCCTTGGAGAGCACGAAACGGTCGCGGTCGGCGCGACGCGGGTCTGCCGGGTCGACGTTCATCTCCTCGAAGTAGAGGTAGGTGATGATGTCGGCGGCGCCGAGCGAACCACCGGGGTGTCCGGACTTCGCTGCGTGCGTGCCGATCACGACCCCCTTCCTGACCTCATTGGCAACCTGGATGAGTTCCTCATCGCTCATGGACGATGCCTCCTTGTGGGTGAGCGGTGCGTAAATGTACGCGTCAATGATAGCGGCACATACGACGTGGGCAACGCAAGCAAACGGTAAATTCAAAACTATTTTTTCGCAAATACGGTCATCTACCTGCGATAAAGCGCTTTACCATAAATCGATTCCGAGCGGTGCCAAACACCTTGCAACCCCCCCTTACTCAGAACCGACGACCCGATTCCAGTCCGCCTCGAACGCGGCGATGCCCGCGTCGGTCAGGGGATGGCGGAGGCACTTCTTGAGCGTCTTCATGGGAACGGTCGCGATATCGGCTCCGAGAAGGGCGGCCTGCACCACATGGTTCGCCGTGCGCACCGAGGCGGTGATGATCTCGACCACGCCATCGGGGTTCTTGTCCGACCAATCGTAATTCTTGATGCACGTGATGACGTCCGCGAGCTGGGAGATGCCATCGAGGGCGATGTCGTCGTACCGGCCCACGAACGGCGAGATGTAGCGGGCGCCGGCGTTGGCGGCAAGCAGCGCTTGGGTCGCCGAGAACACGAGCGTCATGTTCACGCGGATGCCCTCATCCGCCAGGGCGCGGCACGCCGCCAGCCCCGCCTCGCAAATGGGCAGCTTGATGACGATGTTCGGGGCGAGTGCGGCCAGACGGCGCCCATCCGCCACCATCTCCTCGACCGTCGTCGCGGTAGTTTCGGCGGATACGGGCAGCCCCTTGCAAAGCTCGGCGATCTTTTGCATATGGGGCTCAAAATCAACGAGCCTGCCGCCAGTCTTGGCGTACAGGCTCGGATTGGTGGTCACCCCCGCGAGACAGCCCCAGCTTTTCGCCTCGGCTATCTCGTCAAGATCTGCGGTGTCGATGAAGAACTTCAAGGCTGCCCCTTTCTCATGATGGCCCATGGAACCAGTATATGCAGGGACGCAGCGGGTCGCGCGGCGCGGCGCCGAGTTCTTCGGGCTGAAACGTGTTAGCCCCCAACCAGCGGTACGAACCCCCGCGCGGGCGGCATGGGACTCGAATGCCCTTGGGATCGGGCGCCGCACGCGGTCGATCGGCCGACGCCGGCCCCCACCCTCGCCTACACCGCTATTTTCTCCTGGACGGGAAAATGCACCGTGATCGTGGTGCCCTGACCGAGTTCGCTGTCGAGTTCGATGCGGGCGCCATGATAGGAGGCGGCGTGCTTCACGATCGCCAAGCCGAGACCCGTGCCCCCGCGCGCCTTGGAACGGCTCTTGTCCACGCGGTAAAAACGCTCGAAGATCTTGCCCTGCTCCTCGGGGGCTATGCCGATGCCCGTATCCGCGACGCGGATGAACGGGGTGGGGAGCCCGTCGCCGGGAAGGTCCTCCATGCCGCACGACAACGTCACCGTGCCGCCCGGGTGGTTGTAGCGGATGGCATTGCTCGCGAGGTTGTACGCGAGCTCGTCGATCAGGCGCGGAACCCCCGTCACCATCGCCGGCTCGCAGCTCACGACCAGCTGTATCTCGGCGCGCGCGGCGGCCTGCTCCAAGCGCTGGGCGATCCCCTCCAAGGTGAGCGGGACGTCGATGGGCTCACGCGCGCCCAGGGCGGCCGCCGCGGACTCCCCCTCCGAGCGCTCCGCCTCATCGAGGTTCGACAGGGTGAGGATGTCATTCACCAGCGAGGTGAGGCGGCCCGCCTCGCTGTAGATCCGGCGACCGAAATCACGCAGGTCCGCCTCGTCGGTGACGAGTCCGTTGGCGATGAGCTCCGCATACCCGGAGACCGTGGTCAGCGGGGTCTTGAGCTCATGCGTGATGTTGGCGGTGAATTCGCGGCGCATGCGATCGTTATCGGCCAGCACCCGCATCTGGCGCTTCAGCTCCTGGCGCTGGCTCTCGATACGCTCCAACATGGGCTCCATCTCGGAATAGGCGTTCTGGACATTGCGGCGCGGATGGTCGAGGTCGACCTCGAGCAGGGGTTCGATGATGCGATGCGATTCGCGGCGGGCGACGACGACGGCCACCAGCACCCCGCCGATGACCATCAGTGCCACGGGGGCGGCGAGCGTGCCCAAGATCGCCAGATAGCCGGCCTCGCCCTCGGCGAGTCGGACGACGCTGCCGTCGGCGAGACGGACCGCGTGGTACAACATGACCTCACGCAGCGTGGAGCTCGAGCGCTCGGCGGAGCCGCTGCCCTTGGCGACCGCCTGCTCGATCTCGGGCCGGTCGGCGTGATCCTCCATCTTGCTCGCATCGGTATCGCTGTCGTACAAGACGTCGCCGTCGGCGTCCACGAGCGTCACGCGGGTGTTCTCCAGGCGGAGGCGGCGGAGCATGGTCAGATGGCTGGGCGCGCTGTTGAGCGCGGAAGCGACCACGCGCGCCTCGTCGGCGAGTTTGGCGCTCGTGGCGTGCACGAGGCGCTGCTGCACGATGAGCGTCAACGCGAGGGCGAACACGACGATGGTCGTGAGGGACATCCCGAGAATGGTCGCGAACACGCGCCTCGAAAGCGACTGGCGGCTGCTCATTCGCCAGAATCCGCGGACGCGTCATCGACCGCGGCGCGATCGACCAGTCGGTACCCCACGCCGCGCACCGTCTCGATGCGGTCGGCATGCGCGCCGAGCTTCTGACGCAGGGTCTGGACGTGCACGTCGACGGTGCGGGAGCCGCCGTCGAAGTCCCAGCCCCACACGCTCTGCAGCAGGGACTCACGGGTGAAGACCACGCCGGGCTTGCGCATGAGGTACTCGAGCAGGTCGAACTCGCGCAGGGTGAGCTTGAGCTCGCGCCCCTCCACGCGAACCTCGCGATGGCTGGGGGAAAGCTCGATGCCGCCCACGCTCAGCATCTCGGGCGCAGGGCGGCTCATCATGCCGCCTCGGCGCAGCAGCGCTCGGCAACGGCTCGTGAGCTCCATGAGGGAGAACGGCTTGGCGAGGTAGTCGTCGGCACCGCCGTCGAGGGCGACGACCTTGTCGAGCTCGGAATCCTTGGCGGTGAGCATCATGATCGGCACCGTCGCAGTCGCCTGGTCGGCGCGGAGGCGGCGCATGATCTCGAGACCGTCGGTATCGGGCAGCATGATGTCGAGGAGCACGGCGTCGGGCACACGACGGGCGACGGCGGCCTTGAACTCGCCGTCGCAGCTGAAGCCCTCGGCCTCGATGCCCTGCTGACGCAAGGCATACAGGGTGAGGCCCCTGATGTTGTCATCGTCTTCGACGTAGTAAATCATGCGGATGGCACCTCCTCGGCCGTAAATTAATTCTACCCGCTGCGATGCGGGTCGAGCGGATGATCCTCCGCCTAACCGAAGCGGCCGGTGAGATAGTCGGCGGTGCGCTGATCGCGGGGCGCTTTGAACATCTGCGCGACGGGGGCGTGCTCCACGAGCTCGCCGAGCAGGAAAAACGCCACCGAGTCGGAGATGCGCGCCGCCTGCTGCATGTTGTGCGTCACGACGACGAGCGTGTAATCGCGTTTGAGTTCCATGGCGAGCTGCTCGACCTGAACCGTGGAGATCGGGTCGAGGGCGGACGTGGGCTCGTCCATGAGCAGGACCTCCGGCTGAACGGCAATCGCACGGGCGATGCACAGGCGCTGCTGCTGGCCGCCGGACAGGCTCAGACCGGATTCCTTGAGCTTGTCCTTGACCTCGTCCCACAGGGCGGCGCGGCGCAGGGAGTCCTCGACGAGCGCGTCGAGCTCGCTGCGGCTCTTGATGCCCGCTCCGCGCGGACCGTAGGCGACGTTGTCGTAAATGCTCATGGGAAACGGATTGGGGTGCTGGAACACCATGCCGACGCGCTGGCGGAGCAGCGTCGTGTTGTAATCGGCGTAGATGTCGCGCCCGTCGAGCTTGATTGAGCCCTCGACGCGGCAGTCCTTCACGTAGTCGTTCATGCGGTTCAAGCAACGCAGGAGCGTTGACTTGCCGCAGCCGGACGGCCCGATGAACGAGGTGATCTCGCATTCGGGGATATCGATCGACACGTCCTTGAGCGCATGGTGATCGCCGTAGTACAGGTTCACGTTCTCAACAGAGATGCGCGTCTCGTGCACGGGAACCGCTTTTTCCACGCCAGCCCGCTCGAACGCGGCGCCGCCCATCTCGCGCGCCGAGGCCGCCTCGGCAGCGCGGGCCATAGCGCGGGCGCTTTCCTCAGATGTACGATCCACCCAGTTCCTCCTCATCATGAACGTCATAGCGCCCAGAATGATACGGAACCCTGTTCATAGGCGGGAAAGACCTCTGTAAGGAACCTGTAAGGCATCCCTTTGACGATGGGGGCCGGTCGCGTGAGGCCAAAACCTGGATGTCAGTGAGCCTTTTCGTACTGTATTCCGGTTTCGCAGATCACAGCGCCGTCATGCGGCCAGAAACGTCGGTAAAACCGCAGGCCGCGATAGGCCACGAATAAGCCTACTCCGAAAAACCCGGAACTTGTACGAAAAACCTCTTTAACCTCGCCATCGCCCCCGACGTCGACGTCGCCGCCCGCTCACCTCGCCGCCTCCGATATCGCTCGCCCGCCCAGGCCTTTGCAAACGGCTTCGGCGTCGTTTCTAACCAGGCAACACGATGGTGAAGACCGTGCACTCCGGTGTCGACTCGCACGAGATGCTTCCACCATGAGCGGTGACGATCTCCCTCGCGATGGCGAGGCCGAGGCCGGCGCCGCCGCGATTCGTCGCGCGCGCCGCGTCCAGACGGTAAAACTTCTCGAAGATCGTCCCGAGCTTGGCGGCGGGAATCGGATCGCCCTGATTCTCGAAGCGCACGGTGACGGACCCGTCCTCGCGTTCCGCCAAGATACGGATGGTCGAACCCTCGTAGCTGTACGCGATGGCGTTTTTCATCACGTTGTTGAAAACGCGCGCCATCTTGTCTCCGTCGATGAGAACCGTGAGGCTCGCCGGAGCATCCACCTCGACACACTTGCCCTGCTCGGCCAAAGTCGGGTAGAACTCATCGGCCACCTGGGCGAGAAGCAGCGAAAGATCGACGTAGCCGCGCGTGAGAACGATGTCATGGAAATCGAAGCGCGTGATATCGAAGAACTCCTCGATGAGGGCGTCGAGGCGATGGGCCTTGCCCAAGGCGATCCCCGTGAAGCGGGAACGCTGTTCGGCCGGGAGGTCTGGGGCCTCCTCCAGCAGCGACAGATAGCCCACCACGCTGGCGAGCGGCGTCTTGAGATCGTGCGCGAGGTAGGTGACGAGGTCGTCTTTGCGGCGCGCCTCGTCGCGCAGGGCGTCGGCCGTCTGGCGCTCGCGATCGCGCACACGGCTGATCGCGCCCTCGACCTCGAGATACGTTCCATCAAGGTTGTCCACGTCCTGCGGGTTGTCGATAAGGCGGTCCACGATATGGCCCGCGATCACGCGGTCCGCGACCGCCTGGCCTCGATCGTATCCCACGTAATAAAGCGCCCGACCCGCGAAAAAGACGCCACACACTGCGAGCGCGAGCAGAAAGCCGCAGAACATGAACAGGTAGTCGATGTCGACGAACAGGGGGCGCATACGCGCCGTGAGCAGGGACCCGAGGAAGATGACGAAAAACCATGCCGACCCGCCGAGAGTCACGGCCCGACGGACGGTGAGAAACCGGTCGGTGAGCATATAGCCGACAACGACCGCGATGAGGAACGCCACAAAGCTCTCGCGCGCAATGACTGCAAACGCGAGCAGGACCAGCACGATAATGGACAGCAGCCTGCTGTCGAGAAGACCACGCAGGCGGTCGAGCAGCTCGTCGATCGAGGCGTTCGCAGTGGTGAAGGCGCGGTCCGCATCACGATCCCGGGCGATACCGGGCGCGGGGCTCAGGTGCCGTGCGGACTCGGACGAGGCACGATCCCAAAATGCGATGCGATCGCGATCATCAGCCTCGCGGCCACCGGAGACTGCGGGCTCGTTGGGAAGTCCCGTCACGGGATTGACCGGCGCATGCGCCCGGCGCTCGGTTTTCTTTCTATCGCCCCACATGAGACCTCGCTCTCAACCGCATCGACATGACCCGACTCCGGCGCATCATTTCTCGATGGTGTAGCCCACGCCCCAGATGTTCTTGATGAAGCGCGGGTTCTGGGCGTCATCCCCCAGCTTCTCGCGCAAGTGCCGGATGTGCACCATGACGGTGTTGTTTGATCCGACCATGAACTCCTCGTCCCACACGGCGCGGAAAAGCTCCTCGACCGGGACCACGCACCCGCGATGCTCGGCGAGATACAGCAGGATCGAATACTCGAGCGGAGTGCAACGGACGGACTTCTCATCCACCGTCACCGTGCGGGCGTCACGATTGATCTCCAAACCGTTGAAAGAGATGACCGGACCCGTGTCCTCGGCTGCCACCGCTTGCTCACGACTTCCGTACCTCGTGTACCTGCGAAGCTGTGCCTTGCAGCGCGCCACGAGCTCAAGCGGGCGGAAGGGCTTCACCATGTAATCGTCCGCTCCCAGCGACAGTCCCTCGATTTTATCGGACTGGCTGTCACGAGCAGTGAGCATGATCACCGGGTAGGTTCGCTCCGAGCGAATGGTGCGGAGCAGCTCGAAACCGTCCACGTCGGGCAGCATGATATCGAGCACCGCGAGGTCGAACTCATGCTCGAGGATGAGCCTCGCGGCGTCGGCGCCCGTATACGCCAATGTGACATCGAACCCCTCGTTGCGCAGGTAGATGCCGACAAGGTCGGTGATGGTCCGCTCGTCGTCGACGACGAGGATGCGAGGCGTTTCCACGGCGTGCTCCTTTCCATTCCATCCATTATCGCGAAAAGACAACGCCGACGCACCTCCCGACAAACGCATTAAGCATATGCTAAGAACTCACTCGTCGAGGTTTTGGTCACGATGTCGCTTCATACAGTTATTCTCCATGTAAAAACGGGCTTCAGACTCTCAGAAGGGGATCCGAAAACCCGAGAAAGCCGCTTTTCGCTCCATTTTCAGCGTTTCACCTTTCAGATTGACGCCAAGTACCGCCCCCACTCCGCCTCAAATACTGTATGAGTTATATTTTTGACCACAATCGGAGTAACCGATATGCCAGCTGGCGCGAAACAGAGCCTAGCCGGCGCGAAGCGTATACTTCACTCAGCTCACCAGACAGAAGGAACGCATGAACAAGATACTATCAGCCATCCCCAGGGCGGCTCTCGCCGTTGCATTCATCCTGCTCGCATCCCCCATCGAGCACGCACACGCCACCGCCCTCGCAAGCGACGTCGTCTTGGGGGCTTCGGCGCAGGAACGCGGAATCACCCTCGAGGAGATGCCCGACATCGGGGCGACCCATGCGATCATCATGCGCCCAGATGGCACAGCGTATTTCGAACGCGAAGCCGACGCCCCCATCAAGATTGCGTCGACCACCAAGGTCATGACGGCCCTCATAGCCATCGAGCACAGCAACGCGAGCGACATCGTGACGGTCGACCACGCCGCCGCAACCGTCGGCGAGGCATGCGTGGGGCTCAAAGAGGGAGACACCCTCACCATGGAAGAGGCGCTCACCGGCCTCATGGTGATGAGCGGCAACGATGTCGCGACCGCCATCGCCAACACGGTCGGCGCCAGAATCGACCCATCAAGCCCCGACCCATACGGGACCTTCATCAAAGCCATGAACGACCGCGCCGTTGAACTCGGGTGCTCCGACACGCTGTTCGAAAACGCCCACGGCCTCGACTTCGGGGCATGGACCGGGCAATTGCACAGCACCGCGCGGGACGTCATGCGCATATGGGCAGAGGGCATGAAGAACGACCGGTTCCGCGCAGTCGCGTGCAGCGGCGCTACCGAGATACACATCACCTCCGCCGACGGATCGTCGCGCACCCAACCGCTCATCGTGCGCAACAAGATCCTTGGGCAAGAAGGCAACATCGGCGGCAAGACGGGAAGCACATACGAGGCGGGCGAGTGCTTCGTGTGCACCTTCTCACGCGAACCGGAGGGCGAGGTCTATATTGCCCTGTTCGGGGCAGACGGCGATGACGCCCGCTTCCAAGACACGATCACCTTGGCAAATTGGTACTACGGGCATTTCGCAGACCTGCCGCTTGCGACCACGCCCAAGACCCTGGGAGGAATCCCTCTTGCGGCCGAGGCGTCGTGTGTCGACTGGACCGACAAACTCATGGACCTCGGATTCGCCGACGCAACCGCGACCGCGCGCATCTTCACACTCGCTGGAGATGTCAAGCAGAAAATCGAGGTCGAAGATCTCTCCGGGAGCCGCGAAAAGGGGACGGTCGCAGGCAAAGTCTCCTACGCGCAGGACGGGACCGACGTGGGCTCAGTCCAGCTCGTAACGCTCGACTCGCTTGAATCACCCAACATCATCGAATGGCTCGTGGTCCAACTCGACCGCGTCGTTCGATTCTTCGAGGGGGAGCCGCGCACAGCGGAGCAGCGTGTATACGCCACCATGCCGGACCCGCTCACGCTCGACGGCTGGGGCGCATAACACCGCACTTCGCCCGGCGCCTGAGCCCAGCCGCACCCATTCCCTGCAGGCGCGAGCTACTCGCCGCGCTGCTCGCGCGTGAGCTTCTTCGCCTGATGCCGGGAAATGAACCACGTGGCGAACGTGGCGATGAACAGCAGCGTCGTGGCGATGCTCGCAAACGACTCCAATTCGGGGCTGCCCAGGTAGACGCCCAGCCGCGAGACCATGAACGCAAAGACGGTCGCCGCAAGCAACCCATAGGCGACGCGAGCGAGCGGCAGGGTCGCATGGATGTCCCGGTCGATCGGTGCGGGACCCTGCACCGCTTCACGGCGGGCGCGAAGCTCGCGGGCGGCGTTCATGGCGCGCTCGTCCTCGACCTCGAGCTCGGCGAGCTCCTCGGGCGTCATATCGCGCTTCGATCTCCTACTCATGGCAACCTCCAAATAAGGCGTTCGATGTATTCCATATCCCCCGGGCGATCTGCTCAGGTATCTCACCGGTGCGATCGGCGCGATCGTATACGAGAACATCGGCGGTCTGCACGATCATGGACGGCTCGCACTCCAGGCCGCGAATGGGCTCCGGGGCCATGTACGGGCAGTCGGTCTCGAGCAGCAGCCGATCGAGCGGACACGCGGCAAACGCCTCGCGCACGGCGTCGTTGCGCTTGAAGGTCGCGGCCCCGCCGAAGGCGATATGGCACCCGAGTTCCAAAAAACGCTCCATGGTCGCGCGGTCCTCACCGAAGCAATGAAGGACGCAGCCCGCCGCGGGAACGCCCGTTTGGGCGAGCACGCGCAGCGCATCCGCATGGGCAGTACGCTCCTCATCCCCATTGTCATTGCGCAAATGCAACTCGACCGGCACGTCGCGCGCCACCGCAAGCTCCATTTGACGGGTCATCACGCGCATCTGCGCATCATGGGGCGCCGCCTCGATATCGTCGGCGACATCGAAGTGGTAATCCAGGCCGATCTCGCCGATGCCCGCGCACAGCGGGTCATCCAACGCGGCCTCGATCTGCGCGTGCAGCTCGTCCGTGTACTCGAGCGTGCCGTATGGGTGGACGCCCGCCAAATATCGCACGGGCAGCTCCGCCCCACGGCCCGAGGCGGCTTCGGACACGCTTTGCAGCCAACGGGAGAACGCCGGCGCGTCCGGGGTCTCCTCGCTCATGTCGGCGATGGGGTCGTAGATGGTCATGAGCCCGCGGACGCCCGACTCGAAGGCCCGGACGAGCACATCGACGGGGTCCTTGTCCCCACCCCAGAACGAGCGCAGGTGCGCATGGGTGTCGAACAACGGCGCCTTCGCATCGGGCAGGGTGAACACCTTGTTCTTCTTGGTGAACGAAATGGCCATGAGCGTCACGCCCCGTGCCCGGAAGATGCCAAGGCATCGGTCAGGGCGATGAAATCGGCGGTTGCGAGCGCTTCGGCGCGGGCCGTCGGTGCGATCGAGCACGCCTCAAATGCGAGGTCGAGGGCGTCCTTATCGAACCCATTGGAGCTCATCGAGTTGCGGATGGTCTTACGGCGCTGGGCGAAGGCGGCATCCACCACGCGCGCGACCGCCTCGACGTCGACGGTGGACGCGGCCTCGCCCTGCGCGCAAGGCACGTCCACGCGGTCGATGCGGACCACGGCCGAGTCGACGTGGGGCGCGGGCATGAAGCAGCGGGGCGGCACCTCGAACCTGCCGGTCACCTGACCATACAGGGAGAGCTTGACCGTATAGGCGCCGTACGCCTTGGTGCCCGGCACCGCGCCGATGCGGTCGGCGACCTCCTTCTGCACCATAACCACGGCACGGCGCAGAGAGGGAATGGTCTGGAAGAACTGCAGGATGATCGTTGCGGCCACGTTGTAGGGCAGGTTCGCCACCAGCAGTGCGGGCCCACCCCCACCAACCTCGGCGATGGCGGAGGGAGGGACCGTCAGGGCGTCCCCCATAATGAAGCGAAAGTTGGGATGGTCGACCGCATGCGCGGAGAGCACCGGCTCGAGCTCCGCATCCATCTCGATGGACGTCACGCGAGCCGCCTCTTGGACGAGCGCCAGCGTCAGGGTGCCGATGCCGGGGCCGACCTCCAGCACGCGCTCGGAACCCGTGAGCTCGGCGAGCGCCATGATGCGCTCGATCACGTGGTTGTCGATGAGGAAGTTCTGACCGAGTCGATGCTTGGTCGCCAGGCCGAAGGCCTCGAGCATCTCGCGCGTGGCGGTCGGATTGGCTAGCGGCGATGTGGTCATGGGCACCTCTCAGCAACTTGTGACGTTGATCCGGTAGTCGGTCCTATAGCGATGGGGCCACGCGCGCACGTGACCCCCACCCTTCATATCCCGGCAATCGCGGCGCGGGCGCGCGCCGAGCTAACCCAGGCGCGGGAACAGGGCGTCGCCCTTCTCGACCGGCAGCCCCGCGGCGAGCCGGCCCCACGCGCAGGCGGAGGCCATATCGTCGGTCGCGGCCTCGGCCTCGCAGCCGATGCGGCGCAGGGCCTCGGCGCTGGTGCTCGGCATGAGCGGCATGAGCAGGTGCGCGGAGATGCGAATCGCCTCGAGGAGGTCCCAGATCACGTTGGCGAGCTCGCCCGCCTTCGCGGGATCCTTGGCGAGCGTCCAGGGCTCGGAATCCTCGATGTAGTGGTTGGCGGTGTGGATGAGGTCCATGACCTCCTTGGCGGCGTCGCCGTAGGCGAAGGCCTCCATCTTCGCGGCGTAGCGCTCGAAGATGCCCTCGGCGACCGAGGCCAGCGGGTTCTCGCCCATGCCGGCGGCCTCGGGATCGCGCTCGGGCGTGGCGCCCTCGAAGTACTTGATGCACATGTTGGTGGAGCGCGAGATCAGGTTGCCCCAGCTGTTGGCCAGGTCGGCGTTGTAGACCTGCTCCATGCGGCCAAAGCTGATAGCGCCGTCGGTGCCCGGGGTGACGTCGGTCATGAAGTAGTAGCGGTAGCCCTCCACGCCGAGCTTCTCGATGACCTCGCGCGGGGCGATGGCGTTGCCGCGGGACTTGGACATCTTCTCGGCCTTGCCGGTCTCCTCGTTCTTCACGGTGAGGAAGCCGTGCGCGAAGACGTGCTCGGGCAGGGCCTCGCCCAGCGCCATGAGCATGGCGGGCCAGATCACGCAGTGGAAGCGGATGATGTCCTTGCCCACGATGTGGGTCTGCGCGGGCCAGCGGTAGGCGAAGTCGGCCGCGGCCTCGTCGCCCTCCTGGCCATAGCCAACGGCGGTCATGTAGTTCGTCAGCGCGTCGAACCAGACGTAGGTCACGTGTTCATCGTCGAAGGGCACCTCGATGCCCCAATCGAAGGAGGTGCGGGAGACGGAGAGGTCGTTCAGGCCACCCTCAACGAACGAGCGAACCTCGTTCATGCGGAAGTCGGGCTGGACGAAGTCCGGATGCTCATCGTAGAGCGCCAGCAGCTTGTCCTGGAACGCGGAGAGCTTGAAGAACCAGCTCTCCTCCTTGACGCGCTCGAGCGGGCGGTCGCAGTCGGGGCAGAGGTGGGCGCCTTCCGTGCCGCGGGCCTCGTCGGCCTTCTCGACCTGAGTCTCGGTGAAGAAGGTCTCGTCCGGCACGCAGTACCAGCCGTCGTAGCTGCCCTTGTAGATGTAGCCGGCCTCCTGCATGCGCTCCCACAGGTACTGCACGGCGCGCTTCTGGCGGGGCTCGGTTGTGCGGATGAAATCGTCGTTCGAGATCTCCAGTTCCTCCCACAGCTCATGGAAGTGCGGGGCCTGGGAGTCGCACCACTCCTGCGGGGTCATGCCGTGCTTCTCGGCGGCCTCGGCGACCTTCTGGCCGTGCTCGTCCATGCCGGTGAGGAACTTGACGTTGTAACCGGCAGCGCGGCGGTAGCGCGCCTGGACGTCGGCGATGATCGTGGAGTACGCGGTGCCCAGGTGCGGGTCGGCGTTCACGTAGTAGATGGGGGTAGTGATGTAATAGGACGGCTTCGAGCTCATGACGCGCGGCTTCCTTCCCTCTTGGTTTTCATGCAATTCTTCATTCTAGCAGGTGAAATTCCACGTGTAAAAAGGGGCGCGCGCATATGTTCGCATCTGTCGCGAAAACATGCGCGCGCCCACCCCGGAGATGCCCCGTCGACCTCACGCGAACGCCGCGGGCAAGGTCCGTCAATCACCGTCTTGGGCCTCCAAGATCAGGTTGTACACGTCGCGCTTCTTGCGCGAGTACTTCTGCGCCAAGCGTTTGGCCAGCGCGTTTGCCGAATCGCCGGCGGCGAGGCCCTCGGCGATATCCGAACGCAACAACTCCTCGGGATCGGCAGCAACACCGTCGTCGACGCCAGAGACAAGAACGGCCTGAAGGCGCTCGAGCTCCTCCTCGCTCGGAGGCGCCACCACGATGACCATCTCGCCCTTGAGCTCGCCGCGCTCGCGCACCTGCTCGAGCAGAACCGGCGCCTCATCACGCAGGACCTCCTCGTGAAGCTTGGTGAGCTCACGGCAAAGCGCCACCGTACGTCCCGGGAACACCTCGGCGATCGCCTCGAGGGACGCCTCGGCGCGATGCGGGGACTCGTAGAACAGCAACGCACCGGGGATGGACGCGAGCCGACGCAGGCGCTTTACCCGTTCTCCATGTTTGCGCGGCAAAAAGCCCTCGAAGAAAAACTGGTCGCACGGGATGCCGGACAGCACGAGGGCGGTCACGCAAGCGGAAGGGCCCGGGAGCACCTCGACGCGAACGCCAGCCTCGCGCGCCGCGTCGACCAGCACCTGGCCGGGATCGGAGACGCTCGGCATGCCGGCATCGGAGGCAAAGGCGATTCGCTCGCCGGCGAGCAGTCGGCCCACGAGCTCGGGAGCGCGCCGCTCGATCACATTCTCATCGCAACGGACGAGAGGTTTGGAAATGCCCAGATGAGCCAGGAGCTTCGAGGTCACGCGCGTATCCTCGCAGCAAATCACATCTGCATCGCGAAAAGCCCGAGCCGCCCGCGGGGTAAGGTCTCCCAGATTGCCGATCGGCGTGCCGACCATGGAAAGCACGCCCTCCGCACCGGCACCGAGGCGTTCCACCTTGTTCTCCTCCATCCGCTACTCCATCATCGCGCGCTCGAGCGGGGCGAGCGCCACGCGGGCATCCCACGCGGCGATACGGCGCTCGGTCTTCCAGGTCTGGAAGAACCAGCCGTCGGCGTCGTCGAAAGTCGCCAGCTGGTTGGAGACGAACACGCGCTCATAGGCGCGGCGCCCCTCGGGCGTGAGAGACGAGCCGGCGAGCACGGCGGCACCCGACCACTCCCCCACGAAAACCGGGAATCCGAGGTCCGTCGCCTGGTGAATCAGCGCCCTGTTGCGTCCAAGTGCCGCGGAAAGACCCCTCGGGGTGGTGATATCCTGGGCCGTCTCGTCGCGGAAGTGGTACAGATGCAGGTCCATCACGACGTTCTGATAGCGCTCGCCGGCCATGAAGCGCTTCCACGCACTCGGATGGCCGGAATCGGAGAAGACGATGACCTTGCGCGTCGGCATGTGCCTGCGAATCGCCTCATAGGCATCGCGATAGAAATTGCGCAGGTAGTGACTGGGGATGCCTTCGGTCACGGTGAACAGGTTCTTACGGACGCTCATGACGGGAGAATCGAGCATCTCGATGCCGAGCAGGCCGTCACGCTCCCCGTAGCGCTCTGCGAGACGCTCGAGCGTCTCGAGCGCGACGGCGCGGCCGCTCAGGGATGCATGCCAATCGCCCACGATATCGGAGGCCGCGGAGGACCCGTTGGCGTCGCCCTGGCCGCCGGGAACCGTCGCGAGGTCGAGCAGGACGCGCATGTCGTACTTTTCCGCCCACTCGACCGCCCGGTCGACGTAATCGATGCACGAGATATAGGACTCCCGATCGGTCTGGGAGCCGAATACGTGCCACGGCAGGGGGATGCGGACCGCATTGAGGCCCATGGCGGACATGCGCCTGAAATCAGCCTCGGAAATAAACGTCTCGTAGTGTTCGCGGGCGCGCTCGTTGTATGCGACCGCACCGAGCACCTGCTGGAGTTCCCCGTCATTGGAGGCGCCGGTGGCGGCGAACAGCGACGGCGTGACCCATGGCTCAAGGATGAACCATCCGGACAAATTCACACCGCGGATCCTATCTGACATCGGTGCTCCCCTCGAATGTCGCTTCGCGCGGCAGGGCCGCTGTAATACCAACCTGATACCCATAGCCCGTCCGTTCCCAACGGGACGCAAGGGAAGTGATACAAAAAAGACCTCCTGTTACCAGGAGGTCTTTTAAGAACGAGGGTGGCGGGGAAGGGAATCGAACCCCTGACACGAGGATTTTCAGTCCTCTGCTCTACCAACTGAGCTACCCAGCCAAGTCGTGCTGTCGTTGACAGCGGTGATTACTATACCAAAACGAGAAGACGGGTCAAGCGATTTTTTCAAAAATAGTTCGGGATGCGGCTCGCACGCAATAGTAGCCCGATCATCCGCCTTGAAACAACACGGTCGGCGATTCCCACTCTCGGCGCCCGCCCTGCGCTCCAACGCGAACTCCGCATGGAAGCAAAAGAGAAACCTTCCGGGCCCCACACCCTCCTCCAAACGCAGCACCGATCCACATGCATCCGCGAACGCGATATCGAGTTCACACCTCATGAAGCAGGTATGCAGCGCTCGGCAATGGGGAAACACCAAGATCTCGGGCTCCCCGTCTCCTCTCATGCGCCCCAAGCGCGCAAAGCCCCGCAAACGTTCGAAGAACGATTGCGCGCAATCGGGATCTCCCACCCATCCCAGCTCATCGAGCGCCCGAGCAACCGCGGCGCGCCCGGCGAGGCATCGACTGCGAGACCGGATCATACGACCACACCCGAACGCCAAGGGTCGATGACCACGGCCCTCATGTGCCTCAACTCGAAGGGCGCACCGAACTCAACCCCCGCTATCGACCGAATCTGCGGCCAAGGGCGAAAGCGCATCGAACATCGAAATGTGCGTTGCGCCCCCACAAGGCCGAGCATCGGCGACCCGCCCGCACCTTCCCCGCTCCCCGCGGCGGGCGCGCCGTCCACGCCCTCGTTCACCGCCCCATCCACGCAATCGACCTCGATCTCCACCTCATAGCCCTCCATCGCTCGCTCCAGAGCCGTCCGCACGGCATCGGAAGCCGGGTCCCGCCCAGGAGCCGGCTCTGCCCCCGTGGAGACGGGAGACGAACCATGGGCCAACACGATATCTGGGGCGACGCGGTCGAATCGAGCCGTCGCCGAGAGAAAGACCATCATGTTGTAGGAGATCAACGCCAGGACGATGAGGACGGGGGCGATCACGGCCATCTCCACGGTCGCCTGTGCGCTCTCCCCCAAGACGAGCCCCCTACGGCCCTCCATATCCCGACCTCCCCATATCCATCACATCCCCCAATCGAAGCGTGATCGGCACGACCCGCCCGCCAGGCAACTCGATCTCAGCCAAGACGATCTCGAGCGATCCCAGACGCTCGCCGAGGTCATACCCGATCGCCCGGGCCATCGCCTCGAAATCGAGATCGACACCCGACAGCCCGCGCAGCGTGTCCTGCATGTTCGCAAGCCCCTCCACATCGGAGCGAGCGAGCACATCGGCACTGTCGACGAGAACCGGTTTGCGCGGTCTCAGATCGACAGGCTGAAGATCCAGGGCGCACACGATATCCGACAGGCGATTTCGCAGCCACAACCCCGCTGGGCCCATCCCGCCGCCGGCAAGCCCCTCCGTGAGCTCATCGAACGCCTCCTCCAGTCCGCTCCCCATGTCGCCATAGGAGACAAGCAGCCTGCCCCATAGGTCCATCACCCCATCCATCAAACCCACCGCGCCTTCCGCGCCGACCCGTCCCTCGAGTGACGAGAGGAACCCGGACAGCACGTCATCGCCGCCCGACAACGCACTGGGGGCGAGAACGGCGGCGGCGATGGCGCCACGCCCCGATAGATCGGCTGCCTTTGCGAACGACGTCCTGAGCTCATCGGGAGCGGAAGCCCCATCTGAGACCACGAGGGAAACGCACCCGTAGCGACCGGGCGGCGCTATACGGGGGCGTCGGCCGCCCAATTCGGAGATCGCATCCTCAAAATCGCCCGATGCGGCCTCCGCCTCGCCACGCGCGATGGCCTCCGCCTCGTTTTGCCTGCCGCGCGCCTCGAGGTACCCCTTGAGTTCCCGTGTGAACGCGCGCAGGTGATACTCGAACCCGTTGTCGATGGACGTCGATGCCGACGGCGCCCGACCGAGGTCGTCAACGCCGAAGCGGCATATCGGGCATTCCCGCACCGACCCGTCCTCTATCGAGGACACGGCGGCCGGGGAGCCGGCGACGCCGGCGGACCCGGGGCAAGAACGATCGAAATGAAGCGTCGCACCGTCATCCTCGACGCTCGTCGGCCACCGGGCGTCGGTGTAAAGCGTCGTGCGCCTCACCTCCTCGGTGTTGCGCGGCAGGAACTCGAGTGTGGTGTACGCCTCCTCCCCGTCATCGACCACACGGGCCTCGGTGAGGCGCTCGTAGGCATATGCGTAAAATGCGCGACGGGCCGCCGCATCGGCACGCGCCTCGACCCCCTGGTCATCCGAACCATCGTTTTCACGGCGCCAACGATAGTACGCACGGGCGCGCTCGATCGCCACCTCGGGGTCCCATGCGATACTCGACGCGAAATCGGGATTCTCGGCATCCGAGATGCCGGACAGACTCGCCGCGCGCTCCTGCATGTTCATGCCGTCCCTGCCGCAATCCGCCAACCACGCCCGCTCCTTGGCTGCCGCCACCTCTTCGGATACCCGCTCCAACTCGGCGGCGGCAGATTCCAGGCCCTCGCATGACCGCCCGAGCCCCTCCACGTCGATTCCATCGTCCTCGATGGCGGGAAATTCCGACGCCGACGCCCGCGGGACCGCAAAGGCGCTCCCGCGGTAGCCGATATCCCCCGACCCCTGCGCATCACAGATGCGGGCCGCGTTCGCCGCGATGAGATACGGCAACGACGCCTCGACGCCCTTCAACCCGCGCGAGGCGGAAGACGCGAACGTATTCCGCATATCCAAGACGCGCCTCGCGGCATCCAAGGTATCTCGCGCGACCGATTGCCCGCCGGGAACGAACAGCCCCACCATGCCCGCGCCCGTCATCGAGAATCCCGCGAGCCCCAGACTGAGGACGCACGCATCCAAGACCGTCGCCGCCGTATGATAGGAACTCACGACGTTCTCCCCCGCCAAGGCGGCGGAGTCCGCACTCACCTGCACATCGCCGGCACGCGAGGCGCTCCATACCGCAAGCGACGAGGAGAAGAGCAGGGCGAGCACCATGAGCATCGCGCAGGCAGATGCGACCGTCGTGTAGGCCCCTTCCTCGATGAACAGGCCGATTCCCCACCGGCTTCGAGGGACCGAGCGCGCCTCACGGTCAACGCGCCGCTTGAGCGCCCGGCAGTCACCCCCAAACCGAGATCCAATCCCCATAGCTCCCCTCCAGCCACGAGGGTCTCCCCTCGTATTCGACATCCACTTCCAAAAGAACATCACCGTGTGCATCTTGCGCCCCGAGCGCCCGCGCAAACGCCCCGATGACGGGCAGCGGCCTCACATGGCCCGAGATCGCGACCTTCACCGATCCCCCCGTCTCATACGCCGAGGCGCATTCGACCTCCCATGACCGCGGACCGCCCGCATGGAATATCGCGAGGTCGGGGACGGCGGCGAGACGCCTGAGCGCGAAACGGCGATAGAGTCGAACATCCCCCTCTCCCGTGACCATGAGACGCGCCGTCTCCGCCGCCGCAGATTCCATCACGGCACGCGTGTAAAGCAGGCACACCGGCTGCAAGGCGAACAACAGCAAAGTCAGGAACACGGGAAACACCAAAGCGGCCTCGATCGTCGCCTGCGCCCTGCATTCCCGCCCGAGGTCAATACAGCGCGATGTCGGCATAACCATCACCTTCGAATCGGTGGGACGCCGCATCGTGGGCGAGCTCGGCGAATCCTCCCCGCTCCCCCATGCGCCACAGCGCCGCCATGCCGACGATCAGGGAGAGGACGGCCAAGACCGTGAGGGCATACTCCAGCGATCCTTGGGCGGACTGCTCGAAAAGCAACTTCCCCGTCCGGATCAAACGTCCTCGCCCTCCGGTATCGTCCGCGTCACCCGAACGCGGCTGACCGTATCGTCCTCCGTCGACACCAGCAGCACGTCGCACCATGACGTCCCTCCCCGAAGCACCGCGCCCCACACATTGCCCTTCAAATCCAGATAACCGCTCGCGATCAAATCGACCGATGGCACACGGGCATACTCCTTGAGAGCGCCCTCCGCGATCGCAGGCAAGCTGCCGGATTCCTCGAAGTCCACCGACCAACACGTCCCCTCCTCAGACCACATCTCGTCGAGATCGCCGAGAAAGCGATCCCGGGTACTTCGCCTCGTGCGGTCCGGCGCAACCGCCCGCCCCAGGGATTCGAGGAGATCCCCGATAGGGGTGTCCCTCTGAGTCCCCTCATCCGCTGGACTCCCCTCGCCGCGGCGCGAGGCGCCGTCGGCAACGTCGGCTGGCGACTCGCCTCGCTCCCCCACGACGCGCTGCGCGGCCAAAGAAAGCACGGCGGACAACATGACGAGCCCCAGGGAAAGCGCGATGACCCGTCTGGACGCCCGCGACCCCCTCACAGGCTGTTGATGCCCTGTGAGATCGCATCCCACAGGGAGCTGACCTTGTCGCGGAACGCGATGATCGCCAGGATCGCGATCACCACCAGCACCCCGACGAGAATCGCGTACTCCGTCGTCCCCTGGGCGCTCTCCTCATCGAGCACGCGCCTCATGGACCTTCGCCCCGAAGCGGCCCAAGCATGTCCGCGCAACCTAAGGGGGACAGCCCCCGAAATCCGGCGAGCCGCGGTGCGCGCATCCCTCACGGCCTCCTCGATATATGCCTTCAACTCGACCATCGCATCCTCCTTCAAACCATGTCGGCCGCGGCGAGCAGCGGACCGACGATCGACAACAACAGCGCGGGCAATATCAACGTCCCCGTGGGGATCAGCAATTTGACGGGCACGCGCTCTATCTCCCTCTCCACTTGCGCGCGGTGCGCGGCGCGCATCTCACGTCCCTGGCCTTCGAGTGTCTCGGCGAGCGGCGCCCCCAATTCGAGCGCCTGCGATACCGCCGCGGCGAACGGCTCGAGCGCCCGCACCCCCGACTCCCGCGCGACATCCCCCAATGCCTCGGCGCGCGTTGATATTCCGACCCGCCAACGAAACAGGGCCTCTTCCAGCGCCTCCGCCAACAGCCCCTCCCTCCCTTCGCAATACAGGGAGAGCGATGCGTCGAACGAGAGGCCCGCAGTCAACCCCAAGCGCACGATATCCACCATCTCCGTCACCTCCTCCATCCCGATCCCGCCCCCTCTCCGAGAGGACGGCTTTCCGGTTGCGGGACCTCGGTGCGACATCAACGCTCGCAACCCATCCCGCATCCGCTCCGCCCCCAATCGCAGGAGCCCGATCGAACGCGGATCCAACGCCATCCACATCGCCCATGAAAGGAGGGCGGCGCACGCCGCAAGCGAGGCGCCATCCCCAAAATCGATCGCCATCCCCTTCATCCCGCAATCCCCTTTCGGACCTCGATCAGCACACCGACCGCATAATCGAGCGGATGATCGACCACGCCGTCAGGTCGAGCGCGAGGGCTCCCGCGATCGAGGCGGCGCCCGGAACCGTGGCGACCCCGCTTCTGAAATCCGAAGACGACATCATCAGGAAAGCGATCATCGCCGCCGGCATCGCCGCCACCAACCGCGCGGACATGCGGACTTGGGCCGTTTTGACATCCAATCTCCTGCGCAGCTCCGTTCGCTCGAGCACGAGCCCCGCCGCGTCGGAAAGCACGCCCGAAAGGGGGGCACCCGTCCGCCGCGACACCTTCAACGCGAGCGATACGAAATCAAGCCCCGGAGCTTCGAGCCTTCCAACCAGCTCATCCAACACCTCGGCGATTCCCGCGCCGCATGCGACCTGCGCTTCGGCGCGCAGGAACTCCGAGCGGACCGGCTCCTCCGCATGGCTCCCCACATAACGCATTGCCTGAGCGAACGACAGTCCCGACGCCATGGAGGCGGCCAGGGCCCCAAACGCCTCGGGCATCGCCCGCTCCAATCGCTCGCGATCCCTCCGCGCTGCCGGTGTGAGCACCCCGCGGCGCGCCATCCCCCGTTCAATCGCAGAGAGCACTTCCCTGCACTTTCGGCCGACGCGCTGGGCGAGCCGCGCGAACTCCCCCACATCGATCTCCATCTCTCCCCTTCGCAAAAGGGCGAGATCGACCGACATTGCCCCCAGAAGGCCTACTACCGCGGACAAAGCAACCTCCATTCAGCCACCTCCCCTTCGTCAAGGGCGCCGGCGCGCACCGCCGACTCCACGAACGGCGGCTCCTCGACCAATCTCCACTCCTCGGCAACCGGGTCGAACGAGACATATTCGGTCAGGCGGACGCCCCCTCCCTCCGCCCGGGAGATCCCGGTGAACGACGAGACGTAACGCGCTCCACCGGGTTTTCTCACCGACATGACCACGCCGTCGAGCGCCATTGCGATCTGCTCCTCGATCAGCTCGCTCTGCAAGTCGACTCCGTATCGGGCGAGCAAGGTGAGGCGCACGACCGCCTCTTGCGCGCTCCCCGCGTGAAGCGTCGTGAGGGACCCATCGTGCCCCGTGCTCATGGCCTCGAGCATGTCGATGGCCTCGCGATTGCGGACCTCCCCCACCACGATCCTGTCGGGTCGCATGCGCAGGGCATTGACCACAAGGTCGTGGATCGCGACTTCGCCGGCCCCCTCGATCGACGCGTCACGCGCCTCCAAGCGCACCACATGGGGGTGCCTGGAGAATTTCAGCTCGGCGGAATCCTCGATCGTCACGATCCGCTCAGTCTGCGGGATCTCGCACGACAAGGCGTTGAGCAGCGTCGTCTTGCCCGAACCTGTCCCTCCGGCGACCGCGAGATCCAACCGACAGCGCACCGCATATCCGAGCAGCCGCGCGTACCAAGCTGGAATCGAGCCGAGTCGGACCAGATGGTCGAGTGTGCTGATGCGATCCGAGAACTTGCGTATGGTCATCACGGGCCCGTCGATGGCGATGGGAGGTATCACCGCGTTCACGCGGAACCCGTTGGGCAGCCGCGCGTTGACCATCGGGCTCCTCTCATCGACGCGGCGACCGAGCGGCGAGATGATCCGATCTATGGTGATGCGGATCTGCTCGTCCGATTCGAAGATCCTGCCCAGGGGGTACAGGACCCCTCCGCGCTCGATAAACGTTCCGTCCCTCCCGTTCACCATGATCTCGGTCACCGAGTCATCTTCAAGCAGGGGCTGCAATGGCCCCAGTCCCGTCATGTCATCGAGCACGTCGGCTATCAACGCATCGCGCTCGTCCCAACTCAACTCGAACGGAACATCGGCATTCAAGACCGCCTCGAGCGCGGGGCGCAGTTCGGCGCGGGCCTGCGACGCCATGCCCGCCCGCACGATGCGAGCCACCTCGACATACCCGACCCGCTCCATCACCGCGCGCTTCGCGCGTACGCGGACCTCGGACAGAGGCCCATCGGCGAAGCGCGCTCTCGACCTGCCCGCCGAGGCGGCGCTCGCGCCCATCGCCGCAGATGCACCGGCGTCCCCCCGCTGGGCACGGACCCGGCGATACACGCTCACGGGCGATCACCCGCCGCACGGCGCCAGGGCAATCGAAGCCTCAGGCGCCCCCTCCCCTCTGCAGGCGCGGGTCCCATGAGTCGTCCGTCGAACACGCATCCGAGCTCGGCCAGCATGCGCGCGGTCAAATCGCGCACGTCGCGGGCGAAGGGCCCCTCACCGGAGATAAGGGCGTCCAACCTCCCGAATCCCATGAGGCCCGAAACCTCATCTCCCCCCATCGAGATCCGCACTCGGGAGCCCAGGGACGCGCCCATCTCGAACCGCATCGCATCCTCCTCCATGCAGCCGTGGGCGCCGCACCGATTGAACACGCTCGTCATACGGGTCGCCGGAACACCCAGTCGGGTGACCAGGCCCACCACTCGGGCGGCGGAACCGGCGGCATTCGCCCCCGAGCTCCCCACGACCAGGCACCGGTCGCAGAGGGCGACCGCGGCGGCGACTGCATCGCCCCAGTGCGTCGACGTGTCGACGAAGACCACATCGGCGACCTTGCGCAATACCTCGAGCAGTCGCTCCAAGGACCCTCCGTACAACTCGGCGCGCTCAGGCTCGATCAACGGGCCCCACAGCGTCAACCCGGGCCCAACGCGCATCGCACACGACTCGATATCGCATTCGGCCAACTCGCCGTCCACGGCATGGGCGTCGATTCCGTCCAGGCCCCTGAAGGAATCGACGCCGAGCACCGACGGAAGATCGCCGAACATCAAGTCCGCGTCGACGACGGCGGCCCGCAGCCCGGCGCGCGCGGCGCATGTCGCCATGGCCGCCACGAGCGTCGTCTTGCCGGCGCCGCCCTGACCCGACACGACCGTCACGATCGGCGCCCGGGGACCTGCCTGCTCGACAGTTCCGCGCTCACGCACACGCCGCGCGGTATCAGCGAGGTCGATGACCTCCCCCGATGTCTCACCCTCCCCTTCCGGACCGACCTGCGCCATCCACTCGGGTTCATCCAAAACGTCCCAATCCGCCGTATGCCACGGCGGGGCCTCCTCATCGGCGCCGCCCTGCGGACCGGGACCGCCCGCCGCGCGCAGGCCATCGCAACCGGGCGGCCCGTCATGACGGGACGCGGTTTCCATTCCGATATCCATATGCGCCGTTCCCGCATCGCAGCCGAGCGCATCGGCGCCCTCGGCCCTCGAAGCGCCCGTCGCGATGACCTCCCGCACGCCCGCATCGAACAGCCGGGGCACGCATTCCGCGTCGGCCTCGTCGATGAACACCAGCACCTCCGGCGCCGGTCGCACATCGTCAGCCGCTCGCAACCCCTCGATCACCGGGAACAGCCCCTCGGCTCCCCCGGACCGCGCTGCGATCGCCACGCGTGCGCCCGATCCGAATTCACGTACCAGGTCCATCAGCGAACTTGCATCGTCCACGCTCACGATCCTCGCCTCCGGGCAGCGCATGCGCACGCCCTCGCGAATCCGCGCTGTGTCCGCGTCGCCCCATATCAACCACAGATCGCCCATCCCCATCAATCCCCTTCCGCATCTCCCGAGCCGGGGCCGGATTCCCGCGCATTCGATGCGCCCGGCAGCACCAATGTCACTTCCCCGCGCGTGGTCGCCGCAAGGACCTCTCGAACCGCCGAGGAGTCGACCGCGAGCGTCACCCATCGAAGCTCGCCGCCTCCCTCCGCGAGCACGCTGGTGTCGAGGACCTCCGCACGCGTCAGGCGATCGGCGACGGAAGCGTCCGCGACATAGACATCCACCCCATCGCCACGAGCCAGAGAACCTCCCACGGCATGCTCGGCATCACTCGCGACCGAAACCGCCACCGTTCCCCGAGGCACCTGGATCTCTTGCCCTTCCTGCGCGAAATGGGCCTCCGCGATCGGTGAGCGAGAGGGTATCCGCGTCGTCGCGACGAGGCCGATTGCGTCGGACATCGATGTCAGAGCGCCCTCGGGCATCAGCGACGCGACCCATTCGACGACCTTCACATTGCCCTCGTCGATCTCATCGCCCGGCTCTATCTCGGTGGTCGCCACGCATACGCGCGCGAGTTCGCCGCCGTACTGCTCGAGTGCGCGCCGTGAGGCCTCCTCGGCCTCGGCGCGCGCCCCGGCGATCGCCATCCATGCGAGCACCGCGGCAGCCAAGCCCGCGGCAGCGCTCAACGCCAATCTCGTCGTCCGTCTCACCCAGGCCCCCTCACTCACCCGATCAGGCATCAGTCGGATGCCGTGATTCGATTGTCGGTTCGCCGAGGCGACGCCCGCGCGCCGAGTTGAGGAAGTGCGGGCCCATCTGCGCTTCCCCCTGTCCGCAATCTGTCCCCATTGGGCAGAACGCGACCAGATTCCGTTCAGATTCGGGGCGGCGATGTGCGCAAAAAAGCCGCCTGCACAGGGCAGGCGGCTTAAAACCGCATATGGGGTGATGCATGCAAGGGGCCCCGGAGTCATCGACAGACTCCCGCCCGGCGACCACAGGCGGATCGTCGGGGTTCATGATGGAGGGCGGGGTCCCTGCGAGGCGGGGTCCCTACAAGTGGATATCGGGATCCAGGCTCTGCGCGCTCACGCGCATCTCGCGGGCGAGCGAGAGGAATGCATCGAGACGCACCTGCTCGATCTCACCGTCCTCAACGCCCTCGCGCACAGCGCACCCGGGCTCATGGAGATGAGTGCAGTCGTTGAAGCGGCAAGCGCGGGAAGCCTCGACGATCTCGGGGAAGGCCCGCGCGAGACCGCGCTCGTGACCCACCAGGGGCAGAGACCGAAGGCCCGGGCAGTCGGCGATCACACCGCAGGGATCGGGCAAGGCGACCATGATGCGCGCAACCGTGGTATGCCGGCCGGCGTCATCGCGCTCGCGAACGGCATTCGTCTCCAATGCCTCGGAGCCGAGCAGGGTGTTCAACAACGTCGACTTGCCCGCGCCGGACTCTCCCAAGATCATGCCCACGCTCCCCCGCGGGATGCAAGAGCGAACCTCGTCGAGACCGGCGCCGGTGCGCGACGAGGTCGCGATCACGCGCACGCCGTCGCCGGCAAGGCGACGCAGGTCGTCGCAGATGCCAAGGACCTCCTCGTCATCACATCGGTCGACCTTGGTGAGGGCGACCACCGGTGACGCCCCGCAGTCTCGTGCGAGCACGAGCGAGCGGGCAACGCGGTCGCGCATGAGCGGCAGGGTATCGCGCTCGGCGCCCAGGGGCTGCACGATGAAGATCACGTCGACGTTCGCGGCGAGCACCTGACGCTCGCCGCGGTTCTTCCCACGCCAACGCTCAAGGCTCGTCCGACGGGGCAGGACGCGCAAGATCACGCCCATGTCGTGGCCGGGCGTCACGCGGACCGCCACGAAGTCGCCCACGCTCGGCAGCATGCCGTCCACGCCGGCGGAGGCCGCGGCATCGGTATCTTGCGCGCGCTTTCCCCGCTTCCCGCGCTTGCCCGGCTTTCCCTTGGCGAATTCGACCGCATGCTCGGCGCGCAGCAGCGCCCCGTCGCGCATGGCGATCATGGGAAAACCGCGGTCCAGGCGCACCACGGCGCCCAGCTCGATCTCATCGGCGGGCACATCGCACGTCGCGGCGACCTCCGAGCGCGCCACCTCAAACGCAGAGACCTGCGTGTCGTCGACACGCAGGTCCCCAAAGCTCGGAATATGATCCAAGACGTCGGTCACGCGTTAGTCCTGGTTCTTCTCGACGCGGCGCATGACGGCCTTGTAGATCTCCATCAGCGGAATGATCAGGAAGGCCAGGCCGAGGGCCGTGAGCAGGGCGACCGGGTCGAGGGTCATGAAGCCGAAGACCTCGGCCAGGAAGTCGACCTCGACGGGGATGACCGTCAGGACGAGCGCCAGCGCGGCGGCGCCCCACAGCCACTTGTTCTGCTTCTTCATGGAGAAGATGGAGGCACGGCGGCTGCGCATGTTGAAGGAGTGGAAGATCTCAACCATAGACAGGGTGATGAACGCCATGGTCACGCCCTCGGCATCGGCGGTGCCGGCGATCATGTCGGCGATGTCGATGTAGCCCATGTCGAAGTACACGCCGGCGAAGAAGGAGGCGAGCACCAGCAGGGTGATGATGACGCCCTGGAAGGCGATGTCGACGCCCATGCCGCCGGCGAAGACACCGTCGGAGGCCTTACGCGGCTTGCGCTTCATGACGTCGCCCTCGGCCTCCTCCATGCCGAGCGCGAGTGCCGGCAGGGAGTCGGTGATGAGATTGATCCACAGCAGCTGAACCGGCTGGAAGATGGTGAAGCCGATGAGGGTAGCCACGAACACCGAGAGGACCTCCGCGATGTTGGCGGACAGCAGGAACTGGATGACCTTGCGGATGTTGTCGTAGATACGACGGCCTTCCTCCACCGCGTTGATGATGGTGGCGAAGTTGTCGTCGGCGAGGACCATGTCGGCCACGTTCTTGGTGACGTCGGTGCCGGTGATGCCCATGCCGACGCCGATGTCGGCGCGCTTGATGGACGGGGCGTCGTTCACGCCGTCGCCGGTCATGGCGACGATGTTGCCCAGGCTCTTCCAGGCGTCGACGATACGGGCCTTGTGCTCGGGCTGGACACGGGCGTAGACGGAGATGTCCTTGACGCGGGTCTTGAAGTCCTCGTCGGAGATCTTGTCGAGCTCGGCGCCGGTAATGGCCTGGGAGGCGTCCTCGACGATGCCCAGGTCCTTGGCGATGGCGACGGCGGTGTCGATGTGGTCGCCGGTGATCATGACGGCGCGGATGCCGGCCTCCTTGGCCTCCGCGATGGCGGCGGTGACCTCGGGGCGGACGGGGTCGATCATGCCAGAGAGGCCGCAGAACACGAGGTCGTGCTCGAGGGCCTCGGGGGAGAAGTCAGAGGGCTTCTCGGTGTAGGTGCGGCTGGAGAGCGCCAGCACACGCAGTGCCTGGTCGGCCATGGACTTGTTCGCGGCGAGAATCTGCTCGCGGCGCTCGTCGGTCATGGGGACGATCTCGCCGTTGTCATACACATGGGTGCAGCGGGAGAGAACAACGTCGGGGCCGCCCTTGGTGT
This sequence comes from uncultured Collinsella sp., assembly GCA_963560155.1. Taxonomy (GTDB): domain Bacteria; phylum Actinomycetota; class Coriobacteriia; order Coriobacteriales; family Coriobacteriaceae; genus Collinsella. The sequence continues at coordinate 55,596 of CAUWMY010000001.1, read as the reverse complement.
ACTGCTCGAAGGTGCCGTCGGCTTCCTCGACCACGACGGACATCATCTTGCGGCCGGAGTCGAACGGCGCCTCGCCCACACGCGGGTGCTCGACGTCGAGCCCCTGCATGCCGGCCTTGGCGGCGTCGTTGACGAGAGCGCACTCGGTGGGCTCGCCGACGGCCTCGCCCTTCTCCTCATCCCACTTGGCGTCGCAGCACAGCGCCATGCCGGCGAGGAACTTCTCCTCGGCACAGGCGAGCTCGTGCTTGACGACGGTCATCTTGTTCTGGGTGAGGGTGCCGGTCTTATCGGAGCAGATGATCTGGGTGCAGCCGAGGGTCTCGACGGCGGTCATCTTGCGGATGATAGCCTGACGGCGGGACATCTTGGTGACACCCATGGAGAGGACGATGGTCACGACGGCGACCAGACCCTCGGGGATGGCGGCGACTGCCAGGGACACGGCGACCATGAAGGTGTCGAGCATCATGGCCGGGTTGGAGCCCAGCTCGCCGAAGTGACGGACGATGTCCACGGCGAAGATGATCACGCAGATGGCGAGCACGAGCTTGGTCAGGATGCCGGAGAGCTCGTTGAGCTTCATCTGGAGCGGGGTGAGTTCCTTCTTGGCGCTGGTGAGCGCGGAGGCGATCTTGCCCATCTCGGTGTTCATGCCGGTACCCACCACGACGGCGCGGCCGCGGCCGTACACGACGGTGGAGCCCATGTAGCACATGTTCTTACGATCGCCCAGCGGCACATCGTCGGTGCCCTCGGCGAGGGAGATGACGTCGGCGTGCTTCTCGACCGGGACGGACTCGCCGGTGAGGGCGGCCTCCTCGATCTTCATGGAGGCGCTCTCGATCACGCGGCAGTCCGCGGGCACGGAGTCGCCGGCCTCGAGCAGGACCACGTCGCCGGGGACGAGCTCGGAGCTCGCCATGTGGACCATCTTGCCGTCGCGGATGACCTTGGACTGGGCCGCAGACATCTCCTGCAGCGCCTCGAGGGCCTGCTCGGACTTGGCCTCCTGGACCACGCCGAGGACGGAATTCAGGATGACGACGGACAGGATGATGACGGCGTCCGCCCACTCGGGCTCGCCCTGGATGAAGCCGGTGATGACGGAGATGGCGGCCGCGACGAGCAGCATGATGACCATCGGGTCGGCCATCTGCTCGAAGAAGCGCTTCCACATGGGAGTCTTCTCTTCCTCATCAAGCTTGTTCGGGCCCACGCTCGCCAGGCGCGACTGCGCCTCAGCGGCTGTCAGGCCGGAAGCGGCACTCGTGGACTGCTCCTTGAGCACCTCCTCAGCCGAAGCCAAGTACTCTTTCAATCTAACCCCTCCCGGAGTATGCCAAGCGGGACGCAGGCGCGCCGCGCCCCAATCCAACAGTCTGACACCCGATTATAATTCCCGGAATCTGGGCAAGGGCTTGTCAATGGTCGATATGGTACCCAAGCTTTTGGCCCTATGCCAGCTGGAGGCGTGATTCGGCGCAATGCACACATACCGGAACGATAGGCAGTACCCAAAGCAAGTCCAATATGAATTGAATCGACACACGGTCGATTCATGTCGATAAGCGGCGTAGGTTTTCCTATAATGACTCGTGTATACGTATTCGTCCACGACACCTATCACTGACATCAGATGGAGGTCTGAATGCAGCAGAAACTGAAGCGCACCAAGATCGTTTGCACCATGGGCCCTGCCTGTGACAACGACGAGACTATCTGCGAGATGCTGAGGGCGGGCATGAACGTCGCCCGCTTCAACTTCTCCCACGGCTCCTATGAGGAGCATCAGGGCCGCATCGAGCGTGTGCGCCGCTGCGCCGCCAAGGTCGGCAAGCCCGTCGGCATCCTGCTCGACACCAAGGGCCCCGAGGTCCGCACCGGCCTGCTCGAGGGCCACGCCAAGGTCGAGGTCCACGCCGGCGACAAGATCACCGTCACCGCCCAGCCCACCAGCGAGGACTGGCTCGGCAACGCCTCCCACATCTCCCTGGACTACGAGAAGCTCCCGTCCGAGGCAGAAAAGGGCTCCATTATCCTGATTGACGACGGTCTGGTCGGTCTCGAGGTCGAGTCCATCGACGGCCAGGACATGCACTGCGTCGTCCTCAACAGCGGCCTCATCGGCGAGCGCAAGGGCGTCAACATTCCCAATGTCGACATCTCCCTGCCCGCCGTCACCGAGCGCGACCGTCAGGACATCCTGTTCGGCCTCACCCAGAACATCGACTACATCGCCGCATCCTTCATCCGCAACGGTAAAGCCGTCGAAGAGATCCGCGAGCTCTGCCTTGCCAACGGCGGCGAGCACGTTACGATCTTCCCCAAGATCGAGTGCGCCCTGGGCGTCGAGAAGTTCGACGAGATCCTCGAGGCCTCCGACGGCATCATGGTCGCCCGCGGCGACCTGGGTATCGAGATCGCGCCCGAGCTCGTTCCCCACATCCAGAAGGAGATCATCCGCAAGTGCAACGCGGCTTACAAGCCCGTCATCACCGCCACGCAGATGCTCGACTCCATGCAGCACAACCCGCGCCCGACGCGCGCCGAGGTCACCGACGTCGCCAACGCCATCCTCGACGGCACCGACGCCGTGATGCTCTCCGGTGAGACCGCGGCCGGCCAGTACCCGGTCGAGGCCGTGGCCATGCAGGCCTCCATCGCCATCGAGACCGAGAAGCACATGGCCGATCACGCCGAGCTCGCCATGCCCGAGGGCGCTTCCGGTACTCGCATCGTCAACAACGTCGTGGGCATGTCCGCCGTCCAGATGGCCACCGCCGTGGGCGCCAAGTGCATCACCGTGCCCACCACCACCGGCCGCACCGCCCGCCTGATCTCCCACTTCCGCCCGAACATGCCCATCCTGGCGTTCTCCCGTCACGAGTGGGCCGTCCAGCAGATGATCATGTACTGGGGCGTCATTCCGCGCCAGGCCGAGATCACCCAGGGCACCGTCAACGGCACCATCGTGAAGGCCGTCGAGACGGCCAAGGAGCTCGGCTTCGTCGAGAAGGGCGACCTCACCGTCGCAACCGCCGGCGACGCCCGCCTCTCCGTCCAGCTCGAGGGCAAGGTCTCCTCGACCAACCTCGCCTACGTGGCTCAGGTCCGCTAATCCCGGCACCGCGCCCATCGCGTACGCAAAAGGCACCGACTTCGCATCGGTGCCTTTTTCATGTACGGCAGTAGTTCGAGCCAGGTCGCGAGCCAGGCCGGCCAAACCGTGCTCGCCATTCAGACGTGAAGCGACCCGCGCCAAGTCCCCCTGCGTTGACACGAGCCCCGGTTGGGGCAAGAATGCCGAGATGACTGGGGCACGAGGCCCCGATGATCGAAATGGGCGGGGAACTGTGGCAGAACGCGACGAGAACCTCAAGAAATATATCGACCGGCACAAGCGGCGACACGGGCAGCGCAACCAACTTGAGCGATGGGGGCGCGACCTGAACCGCTTCCTGCGACGAACCCTCAACATCCGCGAGGGGCGCGCACCCTATCACGTGATCCGCAAGCGCTTCGTCAACGGGGCGCGCCTCACGGGAACGCACCTGTGCATCCTGGTCATCGCCATGATCATCGCATGCGTCGGCCTGGACACCGACTCCGACATCGCCATCGTCGGTGCCATGCTCATCTGCCCGATCATGGGGTCCGTGCTCGCAATCGCCTACGGTATGGCGACGGTCGACCGCGCCCTCATCCGCGACGCCGTCGGCGGCCTCGTCCTGCAAATGGCGTTCTGCCTCATCACCTCCACGCTCTATTTTCATTTCTCCCCCGTCGCCAGCATGACACCCGCACTCGCCGACAACTCGAACCCGACGATCTGGGACTTGCTCCTCGCGCTCGTGGGCGGCTTTGCGGGAGGCCTGGGGAACTCAAGGAACCAAGAGTCCGCCACCCTCATCTCGGGCGTAGCCGTCGCCACCGCGCTCATGCCGACCCTGTGCGCCGCGGGCTACGGAATTGCCGCCCTCGACGGCGGCCTCTTTCTTTCCGCACTGTATGAGTTCGGCATCAACGTCGTGTTCATCGCATTGTCGGCGCAAGTCGTGCTCTTGCTGCTTCGCGTGCCGCTCAAACGCGACCTTAATGACGACGGCGTGATCACCGCGGACGAGGAGAAGAGCATCCAGGCCCTGTCCCATGCGCTGCACTGGCGCATCTTGCTCGGCACGGGACTGTTCGCCATCCCCTGCCTGCTGCTCACCGCCAACCTGGTTCGCGAGGCGGACGCGCCGGCGGCATTCGGCGCAACCGAGACGGCACAGGAACTTGCCGTTGTCTGCCCTGGTTTTGAAAAGTACACCGTGGGCAATGAGACCGCCGTCGAAGCGGGCGATACACGGGGGTGCACCGAGCTCGTCGCGCACATCTCGACGAGTGCCGCCCTCGACGAGGAGGACCGCAAGGTCGCCGAAAAGCTCATCCGCATCGACGTCCCCGAGATTGACCGCATCGAGTTCTCAGTCGCGGCCTCTTAACGCACAATGTTGTTTGATACATATTCGCCCCCTTCTCCGGATGGGGGCGGCGTCGAGGCGCTCACGTGCCGGCACCGTAGGACTTTGAAGGTGGCCGGTGGGTGGGCGCCTTTTTTCACACGGGTGATTGCGCGCAGTAGCGAGGGCAATCACTGGCTCAAAGGAGTAAGCACATGAAGAAGTTCGTGACCGAGGATTCGTTTTGGCAGCTCTTCCCGGGCGCATCGCTCGGCGTTATCGTCGCGCGCGGCATGAAGCCGGCAAACGAAATCTCACCCGACGATGCGCAGGCAATTGAACGGCTCCTCGCCCGTGCCAACGCACTCGCCGAGAAGCACTTGGAATCGCCAACTCTCTCCGAGAACGCACCCGTTCGTGTATGGCGCCAGGCTTATCAGCAATTCAAGACCAAACGCGGCGCGCGCTGCTCCATCGAGAACCTGCTCAAGCGCGTCCTCAAGGGCAACCCCGTCGGCAGCATCTCACCCTCGGTGGACCTCTACAACGCCATCTCCCTCAAATACGCCCTGCCGCTGGGCGGGGAGGATATCGACGCCTTTGAGGGGGACCTGCGCCTTCGCATCACCGAGGGCGGCGACGCGTTCACGCCGCTCGGTGAGGGCACCGAAAACGACCCCACGCTGCCCGGGGAGCTCGCCTATGTAGACGACGCGGGCGCCGTTTGCCGTTGCTGGAACTGGCGAGACGGCGTGCGCACCGCCCTCACCGATAACACGAGCAATGCCTTCCTCATCGTCGAATGCGTCGATCCCGAGCGCGCCGAGGATTGCCGTGCCGCCACCGAGGAACTGGCGAGGCTCGTCGAGAAGTACCTGGGCGCGGCCATCGCAGTCGCAGAGCTCATCACATGTGACCATCGCGAGGCAATTATCGAGCCTTAGAAACTCGAGCCAGTAGGCGAAGACATTCGAGGTGCATCCCACGACCAAGTTGAGCTTTTTCGTACTCAGTTCGTCATTTAGCGAGTAGAGATGTCTGCCGGCCGTCTGCGACCTGCGCTTTTGCAGCAGATCGAAGATGCCCTACTCGCCTTGTTCCGATTTTGATACGAAAAAGCTCATCCAACCTTCTTGACACGTCGAACAAGACTCGAATTTCCAGACGTAATGCCGCGATCACGATTTCCGCGGCAAAAATAGGGCCATCGGCACCGACCGATGGCCCTGAAGACGCTTATCATTTCGACTCCCGCCACGAAAGCGCTCACTGCAGGGGCGCCTCATGGAAAGCACCTCGCAATCAAGCCTTACAGCTGACGAATCGGGGTGCTCCCCCGGTCGTGATGGCCGGCGCGCTCACTCTCGGCAGGGACATCCGCCGAGGCCCCTTGGTCAACCTCATCGCCCAGGTGCGCGGCATACTCCAAACGCTCGTCGGCGGGCTTGGTCGCCACGGACCATTTGCGCATCACCCGCGGAACCGCGAGATAGCCGATGAATCCGCACACCGCCAACAACAGGACGAAGAACATCGCATCGATAGGCATGATCGCTCCCTTCGACGTAGCGCATACGGCGCCTTTGCGATACTTCAGTCCTACCCCAAACGGATGCTCTCAAGCGCATCTTTCCGTCAACGGCAGCCCAGCTCACCGTTCGCCGCGTGCCGCCTGCACAAAAGCACACCACAGCTTGAAATCGGTGGAAATGAACTCCCAGGTGTACTCGGGATGCCACTGCACGCCCAGGCAGAAGCGCTCTCCCTCGACCTCGATCGCCTCGGGCACTCCGTCGGTGGCCACGGCCACGAGGTGCACGCCCTTTCCAAGCTTGTCGACGCAGCAATGATGGCTCGAATTGACCTGCACCTCGCCCGGCCACTCGAGGATGCGCGCGAGCAGGGAGCCGTCCTCGACCGCGATGGGGTGCGCCGGATCGTGCAGGATCGGCAGGTGGCGCCAATGCACCTTGCCCTCGGGAACCGGCAGGCTCGGCACGTCCATGCACAGGGTGCCGCCGAGCGCCACGTTCAAGATCTGCATGCCGCGGCACGTCGCGAACAGGGGCTTGTGCGCCGCCAGCGCCGCCTTGATGAGTTTGAGCTCGAAGGCGTCACGCTCATGGCAGAGCAAGCGCTCATCATACGGCTCCTCCACGCCCCAAAGCGCGGGGTCCACATCATGCCCGCCGGGAATCGCGATGCCGTCGGCCATGTCGATATAACGCGCGATCACGTCCTCGTCCTCGGTAAGCGCCATGATGAGCGGCAAGCCGCCCGCAGCGAGAATCGCATTGAGAAACACCGTGGACCCCGTCTCCTCGGGGGCCAGGCGCTCCGGCATCTGCAGGCACGGCTTGGGCTGTTCCAAGCGCGGCGCAATAAGAATTATCGGTCTGTCATCTGCTGCAGTCATAGGTCTAATGTCCCTTGATGGAATCGAGGAAGTCACGGGCACGCTGAGATTGCGGATGATCGAAAAAGGCGTCGGGCGCCCCCTCCTCCACAATCGCACCGTCGGCCATGAAGACGACGCGATCGGCCACGCGACGGGCGAAATTCATCTCGTGGGTCACCACGATCATCGTCATGCCCTGACGGGCGAGGTCGACCATGACGTCGAGCACCTCGTTGATCATCTCGGGGTCGAGCGCAGAGGTAGGCTCGTCGAAGAGCATGGCCTTGGGGCGCATGGCCAGCGAGCGGGCGATGGCGACGCGCTGCTGCTGGCCGCCGGACAGCTGAGCCGGCACCTTGTTCGCCTGAGACGCCACGCCCACACGCTCGAGCAGCTCCATGGCGCGCTTCTCCGCCTCGGCCTTGGACAGGCCCAGCACCTCGACGGGACCGAGCGTGACGTTTTGCAAGATGCTCATATGGGCGAACAGGTTGAAGCTCTGAAACACCATGCCGAGCTCCGCGCGCATTGCCGCAAGCTCACGACCCTCCTCGGGCAGGGGTTTGCCCTCGATGAGGATCTCGCCCGAATCGATGGTCTCCAGGCGGTTGATGGCGCGGCACAGCGTCGACTTGCCGGAGCCGGAGGGGCCGATCACCACGACGACCTCGCCCTTGCCAACGGACAGGTTGACGTCCTTGAGCACGTGCAGGTCGCCGAAATGCTTATCAACATGGCGCAGCTCGATGATGGGCGTCGAATCGGTTTCTGATTGAATGGGCATATCTGGTCCGTTCTCACGAAAGCTTGTCTTGGAGGCGCTCCTAACACGAGCGCCCGGATAGGCGGTCGCTTTAAGCGGGGTTGGTGCTGTAGCGACTCACCACGCGGGTGCCGCTGCGGCGCGCCACGTACACCGACAGCTGGTTGATGGCGTAATTCAACAGGATGTAAATGACCGCCACAACCAGGTACGTACTCACAAGCGCATCATAGTTTGTGATGAGCACGCGGGCATTCTGCAGCATGTCGGGATAGCTCACCACATATGCCACCGTGGTGTCCTTCACCACAACCACGAGCTGGGAGATGAGCGAGGGAATCACGTACCTGATCGCCTGGGGCAGCACGATCTTGAGCTTCACGCGAAACGGGCTCATGCCGAGTGCCAAGGCCGCCTCGGTCTGACCGCGAGGGACGGCGTTCACACCCGCGCGAAACACCTCGGCGAGCACACCCGAAGCCGCGAGCGCGACCGGCAAGGTGAGCATCCAAAACGATGACATCTTGATGCCGTACTGCGGGACCACCAGGAAGAAGAAGTAGATCAACAGCAAGCTCGGCACGCCGCGGAGGAAATCGGTCACTACGCGGCAGGCCGCCTCGAGCGCGCGGATGCCGCTCGTGCGCCCGAGCATGAGGGCGAGACCCAAAACCAATGCGATGCCACCGGCGGTGAACGCCACCGTGAGGGTCCCCCGCAGGCCCGCGAGCAGGTAGCTCCACGTGCTCATCTGGGTGAAAAACATCCAATACCTGGGGTTGAGCTGACCGGTCGCCCAAAATTGATACACCACAAATCCCAGCAGCAGCGCGACCAGCACGGCGGTGACGGCCGTTCCCACGCGGATCTTCGCGCGCGTCTTGGGTCCGGGGACCTCATACAGGGCATCGCGGATACTCACGGGACGGGAGGTTGAAGTAATGGCACTCATCGGACGATCCTCACCTTCCGGTCGATTCGATTGCCCACGAACGCGATGGCCACCGCGGTGAGCGCGTAACCGGCTGCCGAGACGGCAAAGGCAAGAATGCCGCCGGTCGCACGCGTGTTGATATAGGAAACCACGCCGGTGAGCTCAAGGGGGTCGAGCGGGACCTGCGAACCGATCGAGGTGGTGAGCAGCACGGCGATGAGCAGGTTCGTCATGGGCAGCACCGTGGTGCGCAGAGCTTGGGGGATCACGATTCGACGGAGCATCTGTCCAAACGAAAGACCCAGCGATCGCGCAGCCTCGATCTGGCCCACGCCGATGGTGTTGATACCGGTCATGAAGTTCTCGGAGCCAAAGGCGGAGGCCACGAGCACCACCGTGATGATCACGCATGTGCGGTACGGCAGCACCAGCTTCAAACTCGGCAGCGCATATACGATGATGATCAGCAGCGCGACACCCGGGATATTGCGGAACACCTGGACGTAGCCGTCGCCCAGCAGGCGCAGCGGTTTGAACGGGGACACGCGCATCACGGTCACGACGACGGCGAGCGCCATCACGAGCGCAAAGCAAAATGCCGTCATCCCCCAGGTGGACAGCAGCGCCTCCCAATAATTGCGCCCATAGGTCGCCATCAGCTCCGACAGCCCCATGAACACCCCTCCCCCACGTTAGATCCTATCAGGTACAATGCCGCGGAGGCGCCAACCCGCCCGTCACGCATCGCGTGCAGGCAGGCGCGGGCGCCTCCGCACATCCTCGTAATCGGCGTCGCCCGCCATCGATCTGAGCGACGCCATGCACATCTCGCGAGTCTACGCGCCAATCGCCGGGGGCTGCGGGACCTCATCGATCTTTGCGCGGTCGCCGATGCAGAGCTTCCACAGCTCCTCCCAGGTGCCGTCCTCCTCGACCTTGGTCAAGAAGGCGTTCACGAACTCAACGCCGTCGGAATCGAGCGGAAGTCCGATACCGTACAGGTCCTCGGGGCCGAAGGGCTCGCCGGCCATCTTGTATTTACCGGGCTGCTTCATCATGTCAGAGAAGAGCATGTTGCGATCGATGACATAGGCGTCCACGCGACCCTGGGCGAGGGCACTGCGTGCCTCCTCGTCGGTCTTGAACTCCTGGAGCTTGGCGTCGGGGCAGACCTCCTCCATGATGCTCGGGCCGGTGGAACCGGACTGGGCGGCCACGTTCTTACCTGCGAGGTCGTCCACGCTGGCGATATCGTCATTGTCGGCGAGCACGAGAATGGACTGCTGCGTGCCATAGTAGGGACCGGCGAAGGAGATGAGCTTCTTACGGTCCTCGGTGATGGAATACGTGGCAAACACCGCGTCGACCTGGTCGTTTTGCAGAACGGACTCGCGCGTGTCGGAGGTGACCTGTGTGGCCTCGAACTTGGACTCGTCGCCCAGGATGTAGCGGACGAGCAGCTGGGAGAGACCGGCGTCGAAGCCGCGGAGCTTGCCGTCCTTCTCGTTCAGCAGGCTGAAGAGCATGGAGGTCTGCACGACGCCGAGGCGCATGACGCCCGCGTCCTTGATCTTTTGGGCCCACTCGTTGGAGGCGATGGTCGCGTCATCGGCGACGGGGCCGGCGGCGATCAGCTTGTCATAGGCGGCGGCATCGAGAAGCGCGGGCTCCTGATCCTCGGCGGCATCTCCCGTGGAGGACCCGGCAGGCGCCGGGGCGGCCGGCTGCTCACCGCATGCGGCCAGGCCCAACGTAGCCGCGCCGGCAACTGCGGCACCAAGCACCTGGCGACGGTCGAGCGTGAACTCACGCATGGTCTTGCTCATGAGGGTTCCTTTCCCCTGTGCGCGATAATACTTTATCTTACCGCAGTGTTTGCTCAGTCAGTCCAACACACTCGTGGACTTACGCGTTCTTATGCCCCAACCGCAACACTTGTATCACTCACACGGCAACAACGGCATTTATGCGACGGCGCCCGCGTTATGAAGCGCGGGCGCCGTCGATGGGTTAGATGGAATTGGGAACGTCGCACACCCGTTGCGGCCTCAGGAAAGGGCGACGCGGATATCGGCGGTGATCGCCTCGAGAGACATACCGTTCTCGGCAAGGAGCTCATCGGCGTCGAAGCGATCCGGGAAACCCTTGCGCACGCCGTAACACAGCACCCGCGCACTAGTCGGCCCCAGGTAACGAGCGACCTTCTCGCCCCAACCGCCCTCGAGCACGCCGTCCTCGAGCGTCACGATCACACGGTGCGTGCGAGCAAGGCCGTCGAGGGCGGCCTCATCGAGCTCGGTGGCGAAGCGCGGGTTCACTAGGGTCGCGTCGAGCGCAGAACCGCCATCCACAGGGGCGGCGAGTGCATCGCGCAGGTTCTCACCCAGGCCGAAGAAGCTGCCAAGTGCGAGAATCGCAACGTCGGAGCCCTCGTGCACCACGTCATAGCGCGGGAGGGCGAACTCGGCCGGGGCCTTGGGATCGAACGCGAAGTCGGGGTTGGAAACGACGCCATTGCCGGGGACGCGAATGACCACAGGGCACGAATTCTGGTCGATGGCCCAATCCAGCATGGCGAGATACTCTTCGCGGCACGTAGGCGCCAGGCAGCGCAGATTGGGCAAGCCCCCCTGCAGGGCGAGGTCGAAGAAGCTCAGATGGGTCGCATCGCTCGCCCCATACACGGAGGAGCCGAAGTCGAGGATGACGGCCGGCAGGTTGTTCAGGCACAGATCGTGCCAGAGCTGGTCATACGCGCGCTGCATGAACACGCCGTACAGGCCGAGCACTGGCTTGGCGCCCGCGCGAGCGAGGCCCGCGGCGTAGGTAACGGCATGCTCCTCGGCGATCCCGACGTCGACGAACTGCGTGCCCGCGGCGGCGCGACGGGCCGGGGTGAACCCCATGATGTAGGGCGTGGCGGCGGAGATGCCCACCACGCGCTCATCCTCGGCCATGCGCGAGAGCAGATGGCGCCCGGTGATGTCGGCGTACGTCTCGCTCTTCTCGCATCGGCTGCGGCGCAGGGCCTCGTACGTCCCCGCCTCGATGTCGAAGGGACCCACGTGGTGCCACCCCTCGGCATCCGCGACGGCAGGTTCGTAGCCAGCGCCCTTGACGGTGCACACGTGCAGGACGACCGGGTGGTCGATGTCGCGCAGCTCGAGCAATGCGCGCTCGACTGCCGCCTCGTCGTTGCCGTCCATGAGGAACCGGTAATCGAGGCCCAGGGAGCGGAAGAAATTGTTGGGGGCCGCTCCCCCGCTCTCGCGCAGCTCGGCGAGGTTGCGGTAGATGCCTCCGTGATTCTCGGCGATGGACCAGCCGTTATCGTTCACGATGACGATGACCCCGGTGCCGAGCTCGGCGAGGCTGTCGAAACCCTCGAACGCAAGGCCACCGGAAAGGGAGCCGTCGCCGATCACGGCGACCACGTTGTAATCGGCGCCCATGAGGTCGCGCGCCTTGGCCATGCCGCAAGCGAGACTCACGGAAGTGGAGGTATGGCCGACGGAGAACAGGTCGTGCTCGGACTCTGCCGGGCTGGTGAAGCCGGACAGGCCGCCGAAACTCTCCGCATCGAGATAGTTCGCAGCACGGCCCGTGAGCATCTTGTGCGCATACGTCTGATGGGAGACATCGAAGATGAGCTTATCCATCGGCGAATCGAACACGCGGTGCAAGGCGACGGTAAGCTCCACGACGCCGAGGTTCGAACCGATGTGACCCCCTACCGAAGCCGAGCTCGAAAGGATGGCCCGGCGAATCTCAGAACAAAGAAGCGGCAGGTCGGCGGCATCGAGGTCCTTCACGTCCTGCGGCGATGAAATGCGTTCCAGCAGCATGCGTGCGACGAACCTCCCATGATGCGGGTGATGAACAAGGTATTACGTAGAGTACCAGTTTCGCATACTCCGATGATGAAGATATGGGGAGCGGCGGGTAAACGGTCGGCGTCCATCGCGCCAGGGCGCCGATCGCTCGCCGGGCGGGGGCTACGCCCTCTTGCTCGCCCGCTTCTTCCACCAGCGATACACCGCAAGCGCGAAGCCCACGGCGACGAGCGCCGCCGTCACCACGTACACGACGTGGTAGCCGTACAGAAAGATGTCGGGCCCGCCCTCGACGAACGCCGTGACCGGGCGCCCGGCGGCGACGCTCATCTGCCCGTAGAGCATGGTCGTCGACCCCGAGATGCCGACCGCCATGCCCAGATAGCGCGCGAGCGCACTCACGCTGCCCGCGAACCCGAGCATCTCGATCGGCGCGGAGCCCATGATCAGCGAGTTGTTGGGCGACTGGAACATCGAGGTGCCGAACGAGGCGAATCCGAGGAAGAACAGCATCTGGGGGATGCTCGACCCCATGCCCAGGGTGCCCGTGAGATACAGGCCCGCGCTGAACGCGCCGAGACCGAACATGCACGGCAGCTCGCAGCCGATGCGGTCGGACAGCGCGCCCGAGATGGGGCCGGTCACGGCATTCGCCAACGGGATGATGCAGAAGATGAGCCCCGATAGGCCGGGGTCGAAACCGCGGGCGTCCTGCAGGTAGAACGGCGTCATGAGCTCGTACACGCCGATGGCCACGAAGCTGATGAACAGGCAGAGGAGGTTCACGACGAAGTGCCTGTCACGGAACAGCGCGAAATCGACGAGGGGGTCGTCGCACGCGCGCTCGCGGCGCACGAACAACGTGAGCATGATGGCCCCCGCCACCAGCGACGCATAGACCCACCATGGTGCACCCGGCCCGATCATGGTCACCGAGAGGAAAGTCAGCAGCATGCCGGGGATAAGCAGGATGGCGCCGAGAACGTCCATCGAGGCCCCCTCGCTGCGCACGACGTCGGCGGGCAGCGTGAAACGGCCCAGCACGAGCGAGAGCACGCCCACGGGGACGTTGATGAGGAAGATGTACTCCCACGGGAGCGCGGACACGATGAAGCCGCCGAGGACGGGACCGCACATCATACCGAGCGCCACGAAACTCGCCAGCAGACCGAGGGCGCGGCCGCGCTCGCAGGCGGGGAAGGCCTCGGTGATGATGCCCATGTTGTTGGCCATTGCCGAGGCCCCGCCGATACCCTGGACCGCGCGGGAGACCACGAGGGCGGGCAGCGTCGTGGACATGCCGCACATGAGCGACCCGATGGAGAAGATAACCACACCGACCTCGAAGTAGCGCACCTTGCCGTACAAGTCGCCCAAACGCCCGAACATGAGCAGGAACGCACACACGGTGAGCAGGTACACCGACGAGACCCATTGGATCTGATCGAGGCCGGCTCCCAGGGCCTTTTGCATGACGGGCAGGGCGACGTTGACGATGCTCGAGTCGAGCGTGGCCATGAAGGTCATGATGAGGACCGTGAAGAGGATCGCCCACTTGTTCGGTCGCCTCGGGGATTCGGTCGGTCGGGTCATGCGTCCCCTTTCCACAAAAGAAGCGGGCTCCCACCTCATAGCAGCTTGAGCTGGGAACCCGCTTCGGTTCGTTGACATGTTGTACCGATCACGATGTATCGGTCTAAATTTTTACCATGAAACCACGCCCCTATAGACGCACCTCCACAGCAAATCCAAGGGAGCGCCGCCTCAAGGCGCAGATGGTGTCTGCGGAACAATCGGCGCAGACGCTACCGGGAGCGCTCGAACGCGAGCAGGGAACGGGCGCGGTCGGCGCCCGCCGCATGCCACACCGGGCTCCCCTCCCCATCCGTCACGCGGTGCAGAGGCACCACGAGACTCAACGGCGAGCCCATGAGCTCGCGCTCGATTCGACCGGGGAAAAACGAGTCATCATCCGCCGTCCCGGCATCCGCAGGGCCCTCAACAAACCCACAGCGCTCCGCCACCATCCGCGCGAACTCCCCCAACGGAACGGTCGTCCCATGGGGGATCTCGAGCAGGGCGACGCGCACCGCATGCCCAAGTTCCGTGCCTGCCTCATGAAGCGGCGGGAGCCACAGGGGCGTCTGCCCGGCGAAATAGGAGTTCAGCCAGGCCCATGTGCGCTCAAGGACGGCAAGCGCCGCCGCGTTGGCTGGATCGACCGCACCATCGCCGCTGCCGGAAAGCGCGTCGCGCACGTCGACCTCGGCGTCGACGGAACGCGAAAGAACCGGTGCCGCGGCGTCCGCGAACCACATGCCGGCAAGCCCGCGGGCGTCGGCGGCAAGTTCGATGTCGCCCAGCGGCGAACGGTACGTGGTGGTGATCATGCGGAGAATCCCCTCTCGATTAACCCTCCCATTGTAGCGCGATGCGTAGATGGACAGCGGTGGCGCATGTGTCCACGACACCGCTGGCATCACTCAGCGGATTTGAGCGCGCCCACCATATCGATGCGGTCGAGGGAGCGGTTGGTGAAGCGGTTGATGATGAGCGTGAAGACCAGCGACATCACCGACGCGAACACGTACGTCTCAGGCTCCACGATCGTGTCGAAGAACAGCGACGGCATGCGCAGGACGTAGGTGAGGAAGCGCGTGATGAAGTACCCGAGCGGCCAACCCGCCACAATGCCGATGAGCGTGAGGATGATCGTCTCCTTATTGATGTAGCGGTACACCTCGCGGCGACGGAACCCCAGCACCTTGATGGTGGCAAGCTCGCGCTCGCGCTCGGAGATATTCGTGGTGGACAGCGTGAACACCACGGCGAACGCCAGCGCGCCGGCCATGACCGTGACCACGTAGACCACCACGTCGATGATCTTGAAGCTGTCCCCGAAGCTGTCGGCTATCTTGGCAGAGCTCGTCACGTTCACGAAGGTGTCGCCGCCGGAGAGTTCGTCGGCGAGCGCGATCTTGTCCGCATCGCTGCCCTTGAGGTTCGCGAAGACCGCGTTGGGCACGCACGGCTCGTCGAAGGCCGCGCGGTAGGCGTCCTCCGTCATGAAGACGAAATTGCCCAAGAAGCTCACCGTGATGCCCTCGGCTCGCACCGAGCCCGTGCGCAGCGTGGTGTCCTGCACCGTGAGTTCGTCGCCCACGCTCAGACCCAGCACCTGCTCGATGTTCTTGGTCACGAGCGCACCGGAGCCGCCGCACGGCAACTCGAGGTTCTCGCCGCCGATGGCGGGCGTGAAGAACGTGGTGTGCGAGCCGTCCTCGGTACGCATGTAGGCCGAGAGGTCTGAGCCGTTTGGTACCACCACGAGCTGCACGCTCTCCTTGACGCCATCTAGCTCGACCGTCACGGAGTCGACGCGCGCCTCCAGCATAGTGTCGATGGCGCCCGTGGCGCGCAGCTCCTCCTCGCCCTGCGCGAAGTCGTCATCGGTCGTCACGGCGAGCAGATCGTAGCGAACCACGCCACCGTCGCCGTACTGGCGCGGCTTGAGCGAAATCACCGTGTCGCGGATGCCCAGCCCGCAGATCATGAGGGCGGTGCAGCCCGCGATGCCGAACACCGTCATGAGGAAGCGCTTCTTGTAGCGGAAGAGGTTGCGCGCGCTTACCTTGTTGAGGAAGGACAGACGGCGCCATAGGGGCGTGATGCGCTCAAGCAGGATGCGCTTTCCCGCCTTGGGCGCCTTGGGGCGCATGAGCGAGGCCGGCGTCTCCTTGAGCACATGGCGGCAGGCCAGGAAGGTGGCCCCCACGATGCCCACGGCGAACAGGACGATGCCGAGCATGGCCGTGAAGGCGTTGAAGTGCAACTCGAACGGAGGCAGCGCGTACATGGTCTTGAAGATGGTGAAGATGATCTCGGGCAGGACGACGAAACCGATGGCGTCGCCCGCGATGCCGCCCGCCAGGCACGCTGCGAAGGAATAGATGAGGTACTTGGACAGGATGCGCCCGCGGCTGTACCCGAGCGCCTTGTACACGCCGATGAGTCCGCGGTCCTCCTCGACCATGCGCGTGACCGTGGTGAGGCTGATGAGCACGGCGACCGTCAAGAAGATGAGCGGGAACACCGTGGCGATGGACTCGATGGAGCTCGCGTCGGACTCCACGCTCGCGTAGCTGGCAAGCGAGCTGCGGTCCTGGATGTACCAGGTGGCGCGGTCGATACCGTCCACCTCGGCGCGGGCCTCGGCGAACTTGGCCTCGGCGTCCGCCTTTTGCCGATCGAGCTCCGCCTGGCCCTCGGCGGCCCGGGCGGCGCCATCTTTGAGCTTCGAGCGGCCGGCAGCGAGCTGACCTGCGGCGAGCTCGCGCTGACGGTCAAGCTGCGCCTGCGCGGTATCGAGCTTGGGCGCGCTCAGCGCGGCGTCGGCGAGCATCCCCGCTAAACCGCTCACATTGTCGGGAAGCTGCGAGGCGAGTGCCTGAATACGCTGCTTAAAGGCGACGATGAGACTCTGGATGTGCGCGATATCCGCATCGTTTTCCGGGTACGCCTCGATAAGCGACTGAACTCCCGCAGCCTCTTCGGACGTGATGTGGCCGCCCGCGACCAGCTTGTCCAGCACGTCGATAGCAGCCTGCTTATGCACCGGGTCGCCTGCGGGCAGCTTGCCCACGAGCTCGACCAGACTGTCGCAGAGCGCCGTGCCCTCCTGCACTTTGGAGGCGATGTTGTTGGCGAACGTGTCGATGGCGCCCACGAACTCACCGCGGGCGGAGGCGTCGCCTGCCAGCAGGCGCTGCCACGCATGGGCGGGCCATGCGTCCCCCATGACGGAGGCGAGGGTTCCCGCATTGGAGAGGACGGCGTCGATCTGCGAACGCGAGGCGTCGAGTTGCCGTTGGGCAGCCGCTAGCTGCTCCTCGGCGGAAGCGCCTTGGGTCTTCAGTTCCGCCTCACCGGCGGCGATCTGCGCCAAGGCGCCGTCGATTTGGGACTGCGCATCGGCGAGCTTGCCGTCCGCCTTCTTTCGCTCCCCATCGATCGCCTCGTTCGCGTCGTCCTTGACGCCCTCCGTGCGCGCGTCCTCGCGTTGCTCGCGGATGTCCTCGGCACGCTGCTTCACGTCGTCCACGAGCGCCTTGTATTCATCCGAATATGTCATGAGGGCAGGTGCGCCCTCGACGGTGAGATACGCGATGGTGAAGGTATCGCGATTTTGGACGGCCGCGGGCGTGAGGAAGAACGCATACTGCGGCCCGCCCGTGCTGCGGAAGCTCATCGTCTTGCTGCCGGCGTTCACGTCCATGGGATCGAGCACGGCGCCGGTAATGGTATAGCGGCGACGCTCGAAGATGGGCTGCGCCTCGCCGAATGCAGCGGCATCGAGATCGGTGGGACCCTCGTTCTCGCCCCCACCCTCGGTCGCCTTCCCCTCATCTTCGTGCAAGCCCTCGAAGATGACCGTGTCGCCGATTTTCTTGCCAGCCGCGTCGAGGTACTTCTGCGTGACGGCAACCTCGTCCACGTCGCGCGGCAGGCGGCCCTCGAGCACCCGGGGCTCGTTCAGGCCCTCGCGAGAGAGTGCCTTGACGTCGACCTTCTGACTCGAACCGTCCACCTGCGTGTATGCCGTCTCGGAGTACCCGCCCTCGGCGACGTCGACGCCGTCGAGCTCGCCCAGGGCCTCGATATCGTCCTCATCCAGGCCGAGCGTGGACTGGATGGAGACGTCAAAGAGTCGCTGCTCATCGTAGTAGCTATCAGCCGTGAAGCGCAAATCATCGCAGGCTGCTTTAAGGCCCACAAGCAACGTCGCCCCGAGTGCCGTGATGATGGCGAGCGATACGAACTTCTTGAGGTTGCCCGTGATGGTGCGCTTGACGTCCGTGGAGAAGGCGCTTGGTCGCACTTCGCCTCGCTCGCGCCTCCGCGCCGCCCGAGCCCCCCGTGTGCGCTCATCGCGCCTACGCATGCCGCCGGTTTTCTTCCCGTTCCCGCGTGATCTCATGCGACCCGTCCCCTACCACTCGATATCGGCGATGGGCGTGGGGGCGGCATTCACCCGCATATCGGTCACGCGACCGCTCTTAAAGCGGATGAGGCGATCGGCCATGGGCGCGAGCGCGGAGTTGTGCGTGATGATGAGCACCGTGATGCCGTCGCGGCGGCAAGTGTCCTGCAAAAGCTGCAGCACCTGCTTGCCCGTCTGGTAGTCGAGCGCGCCCGTGGGTTCGTCACATAGCAGCAGCTTTGGGTTCTTGGCGATGGCGCGCGCGATGGACACGCGTTGCTGCTCGCCGCCGGAGAGCTGCGCGGGGAAGTTGGCCATGCGCTCACCCAAGCCAACCTTGCGCAGGCAATCGGCGGCGTCGAGCGAGTCGGGGCAGATCTGTAAGGCGAGCTCCACATTTTCGAGTGCGGTGAGGTTGGGCACCAGGTTGTAGAACTGAAACACGAAGCCCACGTCCGCGCGGCGGTACTCCACGAGATCATCCTCGGAGGCGGAGCCCACATCACGCCCATCCACGATCACGCGGCCGCTCGTAGCGGCGTCCATGCCGCCCAGGATGTTGAGCGCCGTGGTCTTGCCGGCACCGGACGCACCCAGAATCACGGCGAGCTCGCCGCGCTCGACCGCGAAGCTCGCGCCGTCCAGCGCGTGGACCTCGGCATCGCCGGAACCGTAGATCTTGTAAACGTCCTCGAACTCGATATATGCCATGCGGGGACTCCCCTGTGCGCGTTTTTCTCATATTGATATGTTGTACCCACAAGCCCATCCAACATGCGTGAATCCCGCGCGCTCCGTCGCACGGTGCCGGCTGCCTACTCAAGCCCAGTTCTCTCGCGCCAAAAATGCAGCGGCCCCGATACCGGAGGGGTGATCGGGGCCGCATGGGTCATATGAAAGCTCGGAGCCTTTCCCTACTCCTTTTTGAACAGCACGCCACCGAAAGCGGTGGGGCCGCAATGACACGAGATGACACTGCCCACCTGGGTCCACTCGATCTCGCGGAAGCCCAGGTCCCTCGCATAGGTCTCCATGTCGCCGCGCAGCTCTTCGGAGAGGCCCATCGAATACCCAAGGCCGATGTAGGAATAGTCGATATCCCCCTGCGCGACCATGTGGTCCAAAAACGCGCGAGAAGCCTTGAGCATGGAGCCACGGAACTTCTTGGTGGCCACGAACTCGCCGTCGATGACCTCGATGCACGGCTTGATCTTGAGCAGATGCGCGCCGAGGAACGCCGCGTTGGACAAACGCCCGCCCGCCTTGAGGAACGCCAGGTCCGTAGGGACGAACCCAAGTAGAACGCGCGCGGAGACGGAGTCCGCGTAGGAGAAGATATCCTCCACGGAGGCATCCGGGTGCTCCTCGATGTAGCGGGCGACCATGACGATGAGCCGGCCCAGACCAACCGAGACGATGCGCGTATCGAAGGTCCGCACGTAATCGCGACCCTCGGCGGCGATCTGGGCGGACTGGTAGGTGCATGTGGTGATCGCGGAATACGCAAGGTACAGGATGGTCGCATCCGGATGCTCGGCGTGGACGCGGTCGAACACCTTGTTGAAATCACCAGGGGTGCAGGCGCTCGTCTTGGGCATGACGCCCATCTCGCGACAACGGCCGTAGATCTCCAGCGGGGAGATCTCCCCGTCGTCCATCGTCTCCTCGCCGATCGTCACATGCATCGGGGTGACGGCGATACCGTAGCGCTCGATGGCATCCGGCTTCAAATCGGATCCGGAATCGGCGACGATGACGTACTTGCTCACAAAACCACGACCAATCATCTGACACGGCAGACGAACTCACCGCCCACTCGGAACAGCGGGAATCCGTCACGCTTATATGCTTTTCATCCAGATTGTACACGCAACGACAAGATATGTTCGTTATCTACCATCCCTTTGACAGCGGTCGTACATAATCGGCAGCAAGTCGTTGTTCATGATGTGCAGATACGCCTCGGGGTTCTTGTTGAACGAGTCTTACATATCGGCGCTTTCGCCCAGAATCGCCCCAAGGGCGCGCATCATCACGTCCCCAAACACTGCATGCAGATCCGACATGCTGTTTCCACCTCGCACGCCTCGTACTCCAGCTCAATTCGCTACGCAGTGCGTAGCGAATTGGAGAGGTCTGAGAAGCGTGTGATGTGGGTGAGGTCGGTGATCAGTTCGATGTACATGGCTACATTTCCTCTCGCTTTTGATCTTGAAATTACTCCTCTGCGGAGATCTAGAGGAGCATGAGGGATGCTGTGAAGTTGCAACAGAGAAATGTCGACTTCATGATCCCCCTACGGGATCACCTCATCCCTCAAGCCCCAGCGCACTCGGGATATCCGTATAGGGCACGAGCCTGCCGCGCGGGGTCGAGAGCCCGTCGTCGCCGGCGTATACCACGTAGCGACGGTCCACATCCAATCCAAGCTCAGAAGGGGCGATTCGATCGAGTACGTCGAAGTACTTCCCCCTAAACGTTGAGGAAGATTTGATCTCAATGGCGGCAAACGGAGACGGCCCCTTTTCGACGACGACGTCGATCTCGTTCTTATTGGTATCGCGCCAAAAAGAGAGA
Organism: uncultured Collinsella sp.; assembly: GCA_963560155.1. GTDB lineage: Bacteria > Actinomycetota > Coriobacteriia > Coriobacteriales > Coriobacteriaceae > Collinsella. The sequence continues at coordinate 34,663 of CAUWMY010000001.1, read as the reverse complement.
TTCGGCGTCCTCCCGCGGTTGAGATAGCTCTTCATGAGCTCGGATACGACTGCCGTCTCGAAGATGGCGCCCCTCTGGGGATGTGCGGCGAGTTCATCCGCGCTCTCTATGCCCATCAAGTTACACAGCAATCCGCTATCTAGAAAATAGAGCTTGGGCGTCTTGATGAGCCTCTTTCCCTGGTTGGTCGAATAGGGTCGCAGCAGGTGGATCACGTAACTGGAAGATAGAATCGATAGCCAGCTATTCGCAGTCGCATTCGAGATACCGCAGTCGCTCGCAAGACCTGTGACATTGAGAAGCTCACCAGATCGCAGGGCACAAAGCCGGATGAAGCGCGAGAACTCCTCCATCTTCGTCACGCCGAGCTCTTGGCGCACATCGCGCTCCAAATACGTCTCGACCTTGCAAATACGAGAACAACTCGGGAACGCGTTGGGCCTCATCGAAGATCGCATGATGGTTGTGGAGTCTGAGGAAGCCCTTCGGGTCCGCTTGGAACAACTCGCGCGTCGCGGGATCCTCAAATGAGAAATAGGTATAGGCGGGAAACGCGTTCTTGATAAGAGTGGATTTTCCACTTTGACGGGGCCCCGTGACGGAGACGACGGGGAACTTCGTTGCCAACTGCAACAACTTCTGCTTCATATCGCGCGGAATCATAGGGCAATCATCTCGTTTCAAGCCGAAGCGCACATTGAGAACCTGCGGTTTTACTAGCGACTTTGCAATTATCATAGACATGACTTTACAATCATCATAGCTACGATTTAGTAATCATCATAGCTTCGACTTAACAATCGTCATAACGTCAGACCGGTTGGCCGGCTTGAATATGAAGCGCCCGCTCGGCAAGCTTCTTGAAACGGCCCACCAGATACAGCGGGATGTTGAGGACTCCCCCATCGAACGCCATGTTACGAGCGGAGATGCGCACGCGCAAAGGCGTCGTGTCGGAATGCTTGCGAGCGTAATACGCCAAGCTCGCGGAATGGACGACCTCTCCCGACTTGACCTCGATGGGAACGAGGTCATTGCCAAGTTGAACAAGAAAATCCACCTCGTGACGCGGCTTCTCGTTCGTCCAATAGCGCGGCCCCACGTCGAGCTGAGGAGCGAGCGCCTGCAGCACGTAGTTCTCCGCAAACGCGCCCTTGAACTCGCTGAAGAGAGCCGGCGCCGCCGCGAACGCGGTTGCATCCAACCCGGACATGCGGCGAAGCAAACCCACATCCAGGCAATACGTCTTAAATGCCGAAGCACTGTCATACGCCCTCAACGGCACGCCTCGTGCGTCGTTGAGGGGAACTTTTCTGATCAAACCCGACTCAACGAGCCACGACGCCGCATCTTCGTACTCGCGCGCACGGGCCCCCTCCCGCACCAGGCCCCATATGAACTTCTTGTTCTCACGCGCGAGCTGGGCGGGCAGCGAGCGCCACACCAAAGAGAGCTTTGCGAACTGCGCGCCGCCACCATGTTTGGCAAAGTCGTTCGTATACGAGGTGAGCAGATCGGCCAGCACCCGATCGACCTGCGATACATCGTGCGTCGAAGCCCATCTGTTGACAGATTCCGGCATGCCCCCGGTCACGAAATACCGCTGCAGCTGCTCGCTCAGACGCTCGTGGAACACGTTGGGGACCGGGTCAAAAGAATCGACCGACGAGAGATACTCGTCCAGATTGGCCAAATCGACGGCACGTAGAAACTCGGAGAACGTCATGGGCCCCATATCCGCGAACTCCACCTTTCCCACGGGAAACGCGCTGTATCCGCGCGCGAGCTTGACGCCGAGCAAGGAGCCCGCACAGGCAACATGGTATTCTGGTGCGTCATCGCAGAAGTATTTGAGAGACCCGATCGCCGCCGGGCAATCTTGGATTTCGTCAAAGATGAGCAGCGTCTCTCCGGGGACGATCGGCTCGCCCAAGGCTAGGGATAGGTTGGATACGATCCTGCGAGGGTCTTTCGTGGTCTCGAAAAGCTGGGCGTATTCGCTTGGCACGCCGGGGGCGATCTCCTCCAGCGTCACATACGCGCAGTTCTTGTATGCACGGCGGCCGAACTCCTTGAGCGCCCATGTCTTACCCACCTGGCGGGCGCCGCGCAACACGAGCGGCTTGCGGAAGGGAGATTCCTTCCATGCCAGCAATTCGGCGATGATATCGCGTTCCATAAGCCCTCAACTTCCGAGAATGTGATATTCCTCACATTCTACCCTGGGTAAAATGTGATATCTCTCACATTTTCGGAAGTTTTAAAAGCCATATCAACGCGCTCTTACGAGGCGGCTAACCCAAAAGACCCTGCAGCCTGCCCTCGATACCCGCCCCCAGCTCGCTGATCTCGGCCAAAATGTCGGCGCTGGGACGCAGGGGCGTGTACTCGTCGAACGCTCGGTGCAGGCTCACGACCCGCCCGATCTGCTCGTCGCTGAACTCGTTGCGCTTGCTGCCCAGGCTCTTGTGCATCTTGCTGTAGATGCCGTTGGCGTTGATGAGCTGCACCTTGCCTCGGCGACGCTCCTCTTTAGCGTTATCGAGCACCCAGATGTACGTAGCGATGCCTGTGTTGAAGAAGAAGTCATTCGGCATCGCGACGATCGCGTCCACCAAATCGTGCCGCAGCAGATAACGACAGATTTCGCTTTCGCCCGACCCCGCAGCGCCCGTGGAATCGCTACTCGCAGAGCAACCTGGCGATTTGCACGGCGTTGGTCGCCGCACCCTTGCGGATCTGGTCGCCGCAGCACCAGAAGGTGATGCCGCGCAGCGCATCGGGATTGGAGATATCGCGGCGCAAGCGACCCACGAAGATGAGGTCCTGGTCGGTGGTGTCGAGCGGCATGGGCCAGCGGTCGTGCGCGGACTCGGCGGTGAGGTCGTCGACGAGCTTGATCCCGGGCGCCGCGGCGAGCGCCTCGCGCGCCTGCTCAAGGGTGATATCGCGCTCGAACTCGAGCGTGATGCTCTCGGAGTGAGAGCGTAGCACGGGCACGCGGACGCAGGTGCAGTTCACGCGGAGCTCGGGTAGGTGCATGATCTTACGGCCCTCGTTTTGCAGCTTCATCTCCTCGGAGGTGAAACCCTCGTACTTCTCGCCGCCGATCTGCGGGATGAGGTTGCTCGCGAGCTGGGCCGCAAACGCGCGCGGCGCAGGGACCTCCTCGCCACGGCCCATGCAGCCGATCTGCTCCTCCAGTTCGCGCATCCCGGGCACGCCCGCGCCGCTCGCCGCCTGGTAGGTGGACACGATCATGCGCTTGACGCCGGCAGTCTGATGCAGCGGCCAGGTGGGCACGAGGCCGATGATGGTGGCGCAGTTGGGGTTGGCGATGATTCCCTTGTGCTCAAGGGCGTCGGCGGCGTTGATCTCGGGGATGACGAGCGGGACGTCCTCGTCGAGGCGGAAGGCGTGCGAGTTGTCCACGACCACGGCGCCGCGCTTCACCGCCTCGGGGTAGAGCGCGAGGGCCACATCGTCCTCTGCCGCACCGAGCACGATGTCAACGCCGTCGAAGGCCTCGGGGACCGCCGTCTCGATCCTGATCTCGCCCCACGGGGTCGCCACGACCTTGCCGGCCGAGCGCGGGCTCGCCAGCAGTTTAAGGGAACCGACCGGAAACTCCTGCTCCTCCAGACACTGGAGCATCTGCGTGCCCACTGCCCCGGTTGCGCCGACGATGGCGACGGAATACGCCTTCATGTTGCTCCCCCTTCTCAAAAGGATGTATCAAATACCGCCCCGCGCGCCGCGCGCTGGACGACCCTCATGTCACCGGCCCCTTGCCGTCGAGCCCTGGCGCCTCTGGAGAGGCCGGCCCTCCCATGGACGCCTGGAGCGCATGGCCGGAACGGCGATGAGAACTAGAACGGACTCGGCGCGGGCTCCAACTCGGCGGTCGTCACGATCCCGTCCTCGTCGGAAAACGCCTCGTAGATGGTCTTGATGGCGAGCTCGAAGTCGCGCTCCTCCACACCGATGATGATGTTGATCTCATCACAGCCCTGCGTGATCATGCGGACGCTCACGCCGGCCTCGCCGAGCTTGCCGAACAGATGGCCCGAGATGCCCGCGCGTCCGCGCAGGTTGCGGCCCACCGTGGCGATGAGTGCCAGGTCCTCGACGACCTCGATCTCGAGCGGCTCGACCTCCTCCTGGATATCGGAAATGAGCGAGTACAGGGAGTCCTTGACGTCCGCCGCCTGGACGACGGCGGCGAACTGGTCGACACCCGTGGGCATGTGCTCGACGGAGATACCGTAGCGCTCGAACACGGACAGCGCTCGGCGCATGAAGCCGATCCGGCTCTTGGTTCGGTCGCGCGAGACGTTGATGGCGAGGAAGTTGCGCTTGCCGGCGATGCCGGTGATGATAGGCTCCTCGTCGCCCTCCTTGGCGGTCTCGGAGATGATCGTACCCGGGTCCTCGGGCGCGTTCGTGTTCTTGATGACAAGCGGGATGCCGGCATCGCGGACGGGGAAGACCGCCTCCTCGTGCAGAACGCTCGCACCCATGTAGGAGAGCTCGCGCAGCTCCTCGTAGGTGATGCGGGGGATGGGGCGGGCGCCGGGCACGATGCGCGGATCGGCGGAGAGGAAGCCCGAGACATCCGTCCAATTCTCATACAGGTCGGCCTCGAGGCACTGGGCCAGGATCGAGCCGGAGATGTCCCCGCCGCCACGGTCGAGCAGCTTGACCTTGCCCTCCTTGGTGGCGCCGTAGAACCCGGGCATCACGAAGCCTCCCTCGCGGGCGTTCTCCTTGACGAGCTTGGCCGTGCGCGACATGGACAGCGTGCCGTCGTGGTGGAAGGCCACCATGTCCGCCGCGTCGATAAACGGAAGGTCCAGGTACTCGGCCATGAGGCGGGCGGTGAAGTACTCACCGCGGCTCACGAGCTCCTCGGTGCTGTAGCCGCCCGAGCGGGCGCGCTCGGCGAAGGCGGCAAACTCTTCGCGGATGGGATAGGAGAGTCCCAGCTCATCGGCGATATCAAAATAACGCTGGCCGATGTCGGCGAGCAGGTCCTCGCAGGAGACGTGGTAATTCACATGCGCGTCGACGAGGTACAGCAGGTCGGTCACCTTCGTGTCGGCCTTGTGCCTGCGGCCGCACGCGCTCACCACCACAAACCGGCGCGCGGGGTCCGCGTCGATGATCTCCTTGATCTTCCTGAAATGCTCCGCATCGGCGACGGACGAACCGCCGAACTTGGTGATCTTGATCATGATGGGCGAATGCCTTTCCCCGAAGCACGCGTATGAGAATGCGTATGGACACGTAGAGAGTCACTTTACCATGAGCAAGTGCCCGCCCGCGGCCCCATCCGCCTCTTTCCCGAGAATCACCGCCTTTGTTTCCAGTTTCGAAACTACCTGTGAAGTGCCGCTGTAGAGCAGTGGAGCTGCGACGCTTTAGTCGAGTGTAGCGGCATGCTCTGCTACCATGGCAGGACACGCAACGAAACCGGCAGCGAGGAGATCCAAGCATGGCGACGTATCACAGCACCCGTTCCAAAGAGGCGATGCTCACCTCGAAGGAGGCCATCCGCCGCGGTATCGCCCCCGACGGCGGCCTTTTTGTGAGCGATGACCTGGGAAAGACCGCGATCAACCTGCGGGCCCTCGCGCAGAAGAGCTACCCCCAAATCGCCCGGGAGGTGCTCGGTGCGCTCCTGCCCGACTACACGCCCAGCGAGATCGCCGCCTGCGTGGACGAGGCGTACGGCGATTCGTTCGCCTCGGGCGAAGTGACGCCCTTGGTCGAGCTCGTGGGCGAGATGGGCGAAGACTACGAGACCTGCGCGGACGCGGGACCGGCCACGTACGTACTCGAACTGTGGCACGGCCCCACGAGCGCCTTCAAGGACGTTGCGCTCCAAATGCTGCCGCGCCTGATGGCGCGCACGGTAACCGCCACGGAAGGCGCTACAACCGTGGAAGCGCCTGCCAGGATCCAGATCGTCACCGCCACCTCGGGCGATACAGGCAAGGCGGCCCTCGCCGGCTTCGCCGATGCCCCGGGCGTCGGCATCACCGTCTTCTACCCCGAAGGCAAGGTCAGCCGCGTTCAGGAGCTGCAGATGAGCACCCAAGAGGGCGCCAACGTGGCGGTCTGCGGTGTGCGCGGCAACTTCGACGACGCGCAAACCGCCGTCAAGCAGATCTTCGCCGATCGCGAGCTCGCCGAGCGGCTCGGCGCGCGGGGAGTCATGCTCTCCAGCGCCAACTCCATCAACGTCGGTCGACTGGTGCCCCAGGTCGTCTATTACTTCGCGGCATACGCGCAGCTCCTCCGCGCCGGCACCATCACGTGCGGGGACGAAGTCGAGTTCTGCGTGCCAACCGGAAACTTTGGAGACATCCTCGCCGGCTATTACGCCAAGCGCATGGGGCTACCCGTGGCGCGCCTCATCGTGGCGAGCGATGCGAACAACGTGCTGTTCGACTTCCTCACCACGGGCACCTATGACCGCAAGCGTCCCTTCTTCACCACGACCTCGCCGTCCATGGACATTCTCGTTTCCTCGAACCTCGAGCGCATGCTCTACTACCTGAGCGACGGAGATTGCGAACTCGTGGCGCGACTCATGGAGAGCCTGGGCGATGACGGGTCCTACACGCTCCCGGCAGACCTCCTCGCCAAGATCCAGGAGGTCTTCGACTGCGGATGGGCGAGCGAGGACGAGGTCGCTGCGGCGATCGCCGAATGCTGGGACCTCAACGGCTATGTAATCGACCCGCACACCGCCTGCGGCTATCACGTGCTGGGCCAGGTCGCCCCCACGCCCAACGCCAAGGCGCGCATCCTGCTCTCCACGGCGAGCCCGTACAAGTTCCCGCGCGCCGTCGCGAACGCACTCGGACTCGACTGCCCCGAGGACGACTTCGACTGCATGGACGGGCTCGCCGAGGCCACCGGCACCGCCGCGCCGGAACAGCTCTCCGAGCTTCGGGGCAAGCCCGTGCTGCACACCGACGTGGTCGATATCGACGAGATGGAGGCCTACGTCGAGCGCGCTGCCACGGCCTAACCATACTTTCACATCTCGCCTGGGCTAAGCTACTTCTTCGGCGAGCACTTGCACAATTATTTTAATGCCCAAAACAGCGCGATGACTGTCATGGTCGCTCATTTCGACGTCATGAAAACTGGCTACATTGTACCCTTATGGTCTCTGCCCAAGAATTGCCCCTGATAGGATAGTGATATGTGATTTGTCCACGAGAAGGAAGCTCCCCATGATCAAGATCACCGTCCCCGCGACAAGTGCGAACCTTGGCATCGGTTACGACACACTCGGCATGGCGGTATCCCTGTACTCGCACTTCACGTTCGAACGCTCGGATACGCTGGAGATCACCGGCTGCCCCGAGGAGTTCCGCAATGAGAAGAACCTCGTGTACGTCTCGTTCGTGGACGCGCTGCGCGAATGGGGCGAGGAACCCTTCCCCGTGAAGATCGACATTCGCACCGACGTACCCGTCGCACGCGGCCTGGGCTCGAGCTCGACCTGCGTGGTCGCGGGCATCATGGCGGCCGCGGCGCTCACCGGGCACACCGTCGACCGCGCCGAACTCGTGCGCATCGCGACCGCCGTCGAAGGGCACCCCGACAACGTCGCCCCCGCCATCCTCGGCGGGGCCGTGTGCTCCTTCACGCCCGAGGGCGGCCTCCCCCACTGCCTGCGCTACGAGGTGAGCGATCGCCTGCGCTTCATCACCGTCGTTCCCCCGTACGAGGTGCATACGAGTGAGGCACGCAAGGTCGTGCCGCAGCAGGTCGCACTCGCAGACGCCGTATGGCAGATGGGCCGTATCGCCGGCATGACGCGCGGCCTGGAGACGGGCGACCTCGCGCTCATCGCGGCCGCAAACGACGACCGCCTGCAGGAGCCCTTCCGTCGCGCGCTCATCCCCGATTACGACGACATCCGCGCCGCGTGCCTCGACGGCGGCGCCGGGACGCTGTGGATCTCCGGCTCGGGCTCGACCCTCATGGCGGTGACCGATGACACCATCGTCGCCAAGTTCCTGCAAGTCCGGCTCCGCGAGGCCTTCCCCACCTGCGAGACGCACATTCTCACCTGCGACACGCAAGGCGCCCAGATCGAGTATCTGTGACATTGGCCCCGATCACGCCCCATGCAGTGCAGCAAAAAGCGGCGGGAGCCTTCCCGCCGCTTTTGCTTAACCCTGGCAGTTGTGTTCCGCCGCGCGGCCCGCGCGCAGACCGCGCATCACGGCCTCGCGCAACGCCGGCATGCGGACCTTGTCCATCGCGGGCACACCCTTGAGCGGATATTCCAAGCCAAGCTGCTCATATTTGACGATGCCCATGGTGTGATACGGCAGCATCTCGAGACCCACCACGTTGTGCCACGGGGCGATGAGGCGTCCGAGCGCCTCGCACTCCTCTTCCGTGTCCGTGATTCCGGGAACCACTACGTGGCGGATCACGACCTTGATCCTGCGCCTGGCGAGTTCGTCGCCGAAAGCGATGATGCGATCGGGCTCGCATCCGGTCAGGGCCTTATGCCCCACAGGGTCGCTGTGCTTGATGTCGAGCAGGACCATATCGGTCTCGCTCAGAAGCTTCTCAAAACGCTCCGGCTTCTTGGGGTTATACGCGTATCCACAGCTGTCCAGGCATGTGTGGATACGGCCCGCAGGCGCCGCATGGGCGGCCGCGAACAGATCGCCCACGAACTCGGGCTGAAGCAACGGCTCGCCGCCCGTGACGGTCAGACCGCCGGTACGGTAAAACGGCCTGTTGCTCTCGTATTCTCCCAACAGGCGCTCGACCGATACGCACGTACCGGCCCCCTCGCTCACGGTCCACGTGTCCGGGTTGTGGCAATACGCGCAGCGCATGGGGCATCCTTGGGTGAACACCACGAAACGCACGCCGGGACCGTCGACCGTGCCCATGCTCTCGATCGAATGGATGCGCCCAAGCGCATATTTGGAATCGACCGACGTCTCTTGTTCCAGTACCGTTCGTGCCATAGATGGTTCGCCTCATTCCCATATCTGATTGAACAAGGGTAGCAGAACTATCAAGATTGCACTCGTCTCCCTCGCAAGAACGAGACATGAGTTTCCGACCTGACATGAACGCTGCTTGGAGCTATCCCCTGAGCCTGCGGCTTCTCTTGAGGGCTCGGAGACTGTCCTCGACGTCCATTTTCGCCGGAACAGGCCGCAAAGGTTTCTCCTGGGCAGTATCGCCCCCAGGCATCGATAGGGAGCGCTCGTATCTTGTGAAGGCAGCGATCACGTCCTTTGCAACGTACAGATTGCTCTTCCTGTTTCTCGCGTTCTGAGTCAGTATGCCCGCGCTAACAAGCTGGGAGACCACGGCACGCGCAGCCTCCGGAGTTAAAAGAAACTCGTTATCGGAAAGCAGGTCAGGGACAAACTTATATCTGTATATAAAGAACCTTATACAGAAAACCGCCAGCCGGATAATCCAGCTGGCGGTTTTCTGTTAACCAAAAGCTTCTCTAGCGCCGCAGATTCACATAAGCGGGGAGGCTCACGGCTGCGCGATGCGTTCGACGAGCAGGCTCGAAGATGCGGTGCTCTAAGGCATTTTAGAAAGACTCGTGGAAGGTACGGGAGATAACCTCGTCCTGCTGAGCCTTGGTCAGGTTGTGGAAGTTCACAGCGTAGCCGGAAACGCGAATGGTGAGCTGGGGGTACTTCTCGGGGTGAGCCTGGGCGTCGAGCAGCGTGTCGCGGTTGAACACGTTGACGTTCAGGTGATGGCCACCCTTCTCGGCGTACGCGTCGATCATGCTCACGAGATTGTCGGCCTGAGCCTGCGGGATGTCAGCGACCTTCATTGGTGCACTCCTTTTCATGTTCGGCGCCCCTGTGCGCCAGAATAGGAATTGTTACTGAAATTATATCAGCATCGACCGCGCCAGTGAATAAGAATTACCACCGGCGCTGAAACATTACAGACGGACCGAATGCCCGATGGCCTTAGCGGTCCTCAGAGCCCTCGGGAGCGGAGGAATCGGTGCAGTCGCAGCAGGCAACCGGGTTCTCGAAGGAAACGTCACCGAGATCCAGATCGCCGAACATGACCTGGTCCTCCTTGCCGAGCGCACCCGGGACGATGGAGAAGGTGTTGGAGATGCCGTCCTGGGCGTCGCGGAACGGAATCTTGGCGACGGAGGACAGGGAGGCGATGGCGCCGTGGGTGTCGCGCTGGTGCATGGGGTTGGCACCCGGGGCGAACGGCACGCCGGCCTTACGGCCGTCGGGGGTGGCACCGGTCTTCTGGCCGTACACCACGTTGGAGGTGATGGTCAGGACGGACGTGGTGGGCACCGAGTTGCGGTACGTGTCGTTCATGCGGATGTACTCCATGAACTGATGCACGATGTCGTGGGCGATGGTGTCGACGCGGTCGTCGTCGTTGCCGTACTTGGGGAAGTCGCCCTCGATGTCGAAGTCGACGATGACACCCTGCTCGTCACGAATCGGATGCACCTTGGCGTACTTGATGGCGGACAGGGAGTCGGCCACGACGGACAGGCCGGCGATACCGGTGGCGAACCAGCGGTGGACGTCCTTGTCGTGCAGGGCCATCTGGATGGACTCGTAGCAGTACTTGTCATGCATGTAGTGGATGATGTTCAGCGTGTTCACGTACACGCCGGCGAGCCACTTCATCATGTCGTTGTACTTGGCCATGACGTCGTCGAAATCAAGGGTGTCGCCCTCGACGGCGCGGAACTTGGGGCCGACCTGCTTCTTGGAGACCTCGTCCACACCGCCGTTGAGTGCGTACAGGAGGCACTTGGCGAGGTTGGCACGGGCGCCGAAGAACTGCATCTCCTTGCCGACGCGCATGGAGGACACGCAGCAGGCGATGGCGTAGTCGTCGCCGTGGTAGACGCGCATGACGTCGTCGTTCTCATACTGGATGGAAGAGGACGCGATGGAGGTCTTGGCGCAGAACTCCTTGAAGGCCTGGGGCAGGCGAGTGGACCACAGGACGGTCAGGTTCGGCTCCGGGGAGGTGCCCATGTTCTCCAGGGTGTGGAGGTAGCGGTAGCTCATCTTGGTGACGAGGGTACGGCCGTCGACACCCATGCCGCCGATGGACTCGGTGACCCACTGCGGGTCGCCGGAGAACAGGTTCTGGTACTCGGGGGTACGGGCGAACTTGACCATACGCAGCTTCATGATGAAGTGGTCGACGAACTCCTGGATCTGCTCCTCGGTGAAGGTGCCGCGCTTGAGGTCGCGCTCAGCGTAAATGTCGATGAAGGTGGAGGTACGGCCAATGGACATGGCGGCGCCGTTCTGGTCCTTCACAGCAGCGAGGTAACCAAGGTAGAGCCACTGGATGGCCTCCTGAGTGTTCTTTGCCGGCTTGGAGATGTCGAAGCCGTAGAGCTTTCCGAGCTCGATGAGCTGCTTGAGGGAGCGGATCTGCTCCTGCAGCTCCTCTCGGTCGCGAATGTTCTCCTCAGTCATGACGACCGGGGTGGAGGCTTTCTGAGCCTCCTTGTCGGCGATCAGCGCATCGACGCCGTAGAGGGCCACGCGACGGTAATCGCCGATGATGCGGCCACGGCCGTAGCCGTCAGGCAGGCCGGTGATGATATGGGCGGAACGACAGGCGCGCATCTCGGGGGTATAGACGTCGAATACGCCGGCGTTGTGCGTCTTGCGCTTGTTGGTGTAGAAGTCGACGATCTCGGGATCGACCTCGTAGCCATGCTGGGCAGCGGCCTGGCAGGCGATGCGGATACCGCCGTTGACGTGCAGGGCGCGCTTGAGAGGCTTGTCGGTCTGAAGGCCGACGATGGTCTCGCGCTCGGGGTGCTCGGCATCGATGTAACCGGCCGGATGGCTGGTGATGCCGGTCACGACCTTGGTGTCCATGTCCAGGACGCCGCCCTGCTCGCGCTCCTTGAGAAGCAGCGACATGACGTCATCCCACAGCTTGACGGTGCGCTCGGTGGGACCCACCAGGAACGACTCGTCGCCCTCGTACGGGGTGTAGTTCTTCTGGATGAAGTCGCGGACGTCAATCTCGTTGAGCCAATTGCCGCCCTCGAAGCCTTCCCATGCCTCCTGCATTGCGTGACCACGCTCCTCGTCGTGCTCGCGGGGCGTCCCCGCCCCAGATTTGGCATCCCCGGCAACAATCCCCGGACATTCGCACGTGCCACTCGCCGAAAAAACGCTCGCGCCCATGTGAAAAAAGAGACCGTTGGCCGAAGATTTATTCATATTTGCAAGGATACCATATGCACAGGTCCCCGATGCTAACGCAAATGTGACTTTTTTGATTTCGTTTGTCGCTGAGAAGGGGATGGCGAGACCCCAGATCCCGCAAGGCGCCGGCGTGCCGCTCGCTGGGCGCAACGTCCTCCCGCCGATTTACGATAGCCGTCCTCATTCATGGGTGAGAAAGTGTACTCTGTATACCTACGACGCAAGGAGGCCTCGTCCCATTATGGAAAGTACCCCTACGCCCCACAACGGGGCTCATTACGGCGATATCGCCAAAACGGTCCTGATGCCCGGAGACCCGCTCCGCGCCAAGTACATCGCGGACCATTACCTCGAGGATGTCCGCACCTTCAACGAGGTGCGCAACATGCTCGGCTTCACCGGCACGTACCAGGGCCAGCCCGTCTCGGTCATGGGCGGCGGCATGGGAATGCCCTCGATCGGCATCTACTCCCACGAGCTCTATGAGTTCTACGGCGTGGAATCCATCATCCGCGTGGGCTCCGCCGGGGGCATCGACCCGTCCGTGCGCGTCCGCGACGTCGTGGCCGGCATGGGCGCCTGCACCGACTCCAACTACGCCGCCCAGTACAACCTCCCTGGCTCCTACGCCCCCATCGCCAGCTACAAGCTGCTCGAGCGTGCCGTGGCCGCGGGCCGCGCGCAGGGCGTCGACGTCAAGGTCGGCAACATCCTGTCTTCCGACCATTTCTACCTCGATGACCCCTCCTCCACCGCCACCTGGCAGAAGATGGGCGTCCTCGCCGTCGAGATGGAGGCCGCCGCGCTCTACATGAACGCCGCGCGCCTGGGCAAGAAGGCCCTGTGCCTGCTCACCGTCTCCGACCTGCCCCTCACCGGAGAGTCCCTCCCGGCAGACGAGCGTCAGACGAGCTTCACCCAGATGATGGAGATCGCCCTCTCCCTCGCCCTGCCCGCATAAATCCCCTCGTCCGCCCGGCCCCGCGCATCGCGAAGGCCGGGCGGACGCCTTTCGGTCCGGAGCGCGCGGCGCATCGAGCACCGTCACCCCGCACCCCCCATGGTCTTTCGCCACGCCCTTGCTCAGGCACGGCAGAAGATACGGCGCAGCGATGCGCCCATTTTGCAAGCGACAACCGTACGCAAGAAAGGAAGAACATGAAGAAGAATCGTCTCATGGGTCTCGCCCTTGCCGGCGTCCTCGCCCTTTCCGTCGCAGGCTGCGGCGGTGGCAACGAGGCCAAGCCCGCGGGCTCCGCTCCCGCCGACGCCTCTGCCGACTACAAGGTCCAGATGGTCACCGATATGGGCGGCGTGAACGACCAGTCCTTCAACCAGCTCGCCTGGGAGGGCCTGCAGCAGCTCAACAAGGACACCGGCATCGAGGTCGGCTACACCGAGTCCAAGCAGGAGGCCGACTACGCCACCAACCTGGACAAGGCCGTCGACGACGGCGCCCAGACCGTGTGGGGCATCGGCTTCGCCATGGCCGGCGCCATCCGCGACGCCGCCGCGGTCAACCCTGACGTTCACTTCGCCATCATCGACAGCGCCTACCCCGAGAAGGGCCACGTCAACGAGAAGGGCGAGGAGGACGGCCTGCTCGATAACCTCACCGGCGTGACCTTCAAGACCCAGGAGCCTTCCTTCGTGGCCGGCTACATCGCCGCCATGACCACCCAGACCGGCAAGGTCGGCTTCGTCGGCGGCATGAAGTCCGACGTCCTCGAGACCTTCAACTGGGGCTACCAGGCCGGCGTCGCCTACGCCAACGCCACCGAGGGCACCAACGTCCAGGTCGTCTCCCAGTACATCGAGACCTTCACCGACGCCGCCAAGGGCAAGGCCGCTGGTCAGAAGATGTACTCCGATGGCTGCGACATCGTGTTCGCCTGCGCCGGCAACGCCGGTAACGGCGTCATCGAGGCCGCCCAGGATGCCGGTAAGCTCGTCATCGGCGTCGACAAGGACCAGTACGATCTCGCCCCCGAGAACATGCTGACCTCCGTCATGAAGAACGTCGACAAGGCCGTCATCGAGGTCTCCACCATGGCCTCCGAGGGTGAAGAGGTCGGTGGCAAGAACATCGAGCTCTCCGCCAAGGACGGCGCCGTGGCCGTTTCCACCCACCACGACCTCATGGAGCCCGGCGTGTACGACACCGCCGTCGAGCTTCTCGACAAGATCAAGAACGGCGAGATCGAGCCCCCCGCGACCGAGGATGCGTTCAACGACTACGTCGCTTCGCTCTAACGTCCAACGTTTTGCCAGGCCGGCGATGCGCCCTGCGGCGCCATCGCCGGCCCGCGTCGTTCACGGCTCGTGCGAGCAGACGAGCCGTCCCGCGCCGGGAGCGCCCGAAAGGACGCCCTCGGCGCGGGACGAAGAGGGGCCGTAGGGCCCCGAACCCGAAGGAGAAATGGAAGGAGCGAACGGCCTATGAAGCCAGATGCGCGCTACGCGGTGCAGATGAGCGGCATCGTGAAGACGTTCGGCACGTTCACCGCACTCGACCATGTGGACCTCACCGTGCAGAAGGGCACGATCCACGCGGTCCTGGGCGAGAACGGCGCCGGCAAGAGCACGCTCATGAACGTGCTCTACGGTCTGTACCAAGCCGACGAGGGCCAGATCTGCCTCAACGGCGAGCCCGTGGTCATCAACACCCCCAACGACGCCATCGCCCATGGAATCGGCATGGTCCACCAGCACTTCATGCTCGTGGACAACTTCACCGTGACGCAGAACATCGTGCTCGGCAGCGAGGTATGCGGCGCAGGCGGCATCCTCGACATGAAGAAGGCCCGCGAGAAGGTCTGCCAGATCATCGAGCAGTACGGCCTCGAGGTCGACCCCGATGCCAAGATCGAGGACATCTCGGTCGGCATGCAGCAGCGCGTCGAGATCTTGAAGGCGCTCTACCGCGGTGCTGACATCCTGATCCTGGACGAGCCCACCGCGGTTCTCACGCCCCAGGAGATCGACCGCCTCATCCAGATCATGCGCGACCTCACCGCCGCGGGGAAGACCATCATCGTCATCACCCACAAGCTCAAGGAGATCAAGGCGTCCTCCAACACCTGCACGATCATCCGCCGCGGCCAGTACGTCGACGAAGTCACCGTCGCGGACGTCACGGAGGAGGACCTCGCCGACATGATGGTCGGACACCATGTGAACCTCCAGGTCGAGAAGCGGCCCGCCACGCCCGGCAAGACCGTTTTCGAGATTCGCGACCTGCATGTGAACGACGAGCGCGGCATCGAGACCGTCAAGGGCCTCGACCTCACGGTCCGCTCCGGCGAGATCGTCGGCATCGCCGGCATCGATGGCAACGGCCAGAAGGAGCTCGTCGAGGCCATCACCTGCCTGACCAAGGCCACCTCCGGAAAGATCCTCGTGAACGGCGAGGAGATCCAAAACACCACGCCGCGCAACGTCATCGACCACAAGGTCTCGACCATCCATGAGGACCGCCAGAAGCGCGGTCTGGTGCTGCCCTTCACCGTTGCCGAGAACGCCGTGCTCGAGAAGTACCGCACGCCAGAATTCGGCAAGCACGGCATGCTCGACAGCGCCAAGATGCACGAATACACCGAGCAGCTCATCGCCGACTATGACATCCGCCCCGCCGACTGCGCCGACAAGACCGCCGCGGGGCTGTCCGGCGGCAACCAGCAGAAGGTCATCATCGCCCGCGAGGTCTCCAACGACCCCGACGTGCTCATCGCCGTGCAACCCACGCGTGGCCTCGATGTGGGAGCCATCGAGTACGTCCACAAGGCGCTCGTGGCCGAGCGCGACCGCGGCACGGCGATCTTGCTCATCTCGCTCGAGCTCGACGAGGTCATGAGCGTGTCCGACACCATCGACGTCATCTACGACGGACGCATCACCGGTACATTCAAGCAGGGCGAGGTCGACGAGAACAAGATCGGCCTGCTCATGGCAGGAGGTGAATAGCATGGCATCCACCGCAACCGCAGGCGCGGCGCAGACCGCCAAACCCCGGGAGAGCCTGCTCCAGCGCATCCTCAAGCGCCCCATCACCGCTACGCTCATCGCCATCGCGCTCGGGTTCGCCGTGGCGGCGATCCTGCTCGCCGTGGCGGGCTACGACCCCGTCGCGTCCTTCGCGGCGCTGTTCGAGGGCGTGTTCTCCAAGCCCAAGTACATCTCCAACACCATCATCAAGGCGTCCCCCATCATCCTCACCGGAATCTCGGTGGCATTCGCCTTCAAGACGGGCATGTTCAACATCGGCGCGGAGGGCCAGTACGTGGCCGGCGCGGTGTGCGCCGTGCTCGTGGGCTCCACTCTCGACCTGCCCATGGTGCTGCAGGTGCCCGTCGTGATCCTCGCCGGCATCGCCGGCGGCGCCGCCATCGGCGCCATCACGGGCTTCCTCAAAGCTCGCTTCGGCATCCACGAGGTCATCACCGCCATCATGCTCAACTGGACGATGCTCTACCTCAACAACTTCGTGGTGAACTCCGAGATGTTCCACCGCCCGAGCTCCACCTCGTCGATTCCGGTGAACCCCTCCAGCTACACCACGATCCTGCCCGAGTGGAAGCTCTCCGACCAGGGGCTCGAGACGCTGCGGAACGTGCCGTGGCTCTACGACTTCCTCGTCAAGACCGACGTCAACATCGCCTTCATCGCGGCCATCCTCGTCGCCGTCGCGATCTGGTTCGTCCTCTACCGATCCAAGCTCGGCTTCGAGCTGCGCGCCGTGGGCTTCAACCGCGACGCCGCCGAGTTCGCCGGCATGCCCGTCGAGCGCAACACCGTGCTCGCCATGGTCATCGCGGGCGGCATCTCGGGCCTGGCCGGTGCCCTCATGATCACCGGCATCCAGCCGCACTGCATCTCGACGCTCGCCGCGTTTGAGAACTACGGTTTCAACGGCTTCTCCGTCGCTCTCATCGCCGGCTCCTCCCCCATCGGGTGCATCTTCGCCGGCCTGCTGTTCGGCGGCCTGCTCTACGGCGGCACCTCCGTGCAGATGGCCGTGGGCGCCCCCACCGACATCATCAACATCATGATCGGCACGATCGTGTTCTTCGTCGCGCTCGCCCGCGTGGTCACCCTCATCGCCGAGCGCCTGGAGAAGCGCTCTGCCGAGAGGGCCCAAATCGCAGCGGCCACTCCCGACGCGCAGGAGGCCAACCATGCTTAACAACGTCATGCTGCTCATCGGCATCACCCTCATGTACGCGACCCCGCTCGTCTTCGGCGCCCTGGGCGGCGTCATCTCCGAGCGCTCCGGCGTCGTCAACATCGGCATCGAGGGCATGATGACCATCGGCGCCCTCGCCGGCGCCGCCGTCTCCTTCTACACCGGCAACCCCTGGATCGCGTTCCTGTGCGCAGGCATCGCAGGCGGCGCCTTCGCACTGCTGCACGCCGTCGCCGCGGTGACCTTCCGCGCCGACCAGAACGTCTCGGGCATCGCCCTCAACATGCTGGGGCCGGGCCTCGCGCTCTTCCTCGCCCGCCTCATGTGGGACGGCGGCACGCAGAGCCCCTCCATCGAGACGCTGCCCAAGATCTTCGGGCGCGGTGCCTTCGCCGGCACCCCATGGGCGAACCTCAACGTCGACGTCACCGTCGTGTTCGGCATCATCGCCGCCGCCGTGGTGTGGTTCGTGCTCTACAAGACCAAGTGGGGCCTGCGCGTCCGCGCCGTGGGCGAGCACCCCGCCGCCGCCGACACCCTCGGCATCAACGTGAGCCGCACGCGCTTCATCTGCGTCGTGCTCTCCGGTGTCATGGCGGGCTTTGGCGGCGCGTCCATCACGCTGGCGATCATCTCCCAGTTCACGCAGACCGCCGTCGCCGGACAGGGCTTCATCGCACTGGCCGCGGTGATCTTCGGCAAGTGGACCCCGCATGGCGCGTTCGGCGCGTGCCTGCTGTTCGGCATGGCGCAGGCCCTCGTGATCATCCTGGGCGGCGGCGTTGTGCCCATCCCCAGCGAGATCCTCGCCATCATGCCCTACATCCTCACCCTCGTCGTGCTCGTGCTGTTCGTGGGCCGCTCCGTGGCGCCCAAGGCGGACGGCGTGCCGTACGAGAAGGGTTCGCGCGGGTAATCCGGTCCCAACGGGAGGCCCGTCCTTTTTATCCTGCGCTCGGGCAGTCCCGCTCGCACGGAGAGCCCGGGCTCAGGATGATATAGGTCGGGGAGCCGGCCCCCTGGGGAATGGAAAGGAGCATCATGAACGACCTTGAACTTGTACGTGCCGCCATCGCGGCTCGGGAAAACTCGTATTCCCCGTATTCGAACTTCGCCGTCGGTGCGGCGCTGCTGTGCGCCG
The DNA here is from genome assembly GCA_963560155.1 of uncultured Collinsella sp. Lineage (GTDB taxonomy): Bacteria > Actinomycetota > Coriobacteriia > Coriobacteriales > Coriobacteriaceae > Collinsella. Next base: position 16,092 of record CAUWMY010000001.1, on the reverse strand, counting down.
ATGGGACCGTGTACGGCGGGTGCAATATCGAGAACGCGGCCTATTCGCCGGGCAATTGCGCCGAGCGCACGGCGTTCTTCCGCGCCATCTTCGACGGGCATCGGGACTTCACGGCCATCGCCGTGGTCGGAGGACCTGCAGGTGAGCCCATCAGCGAGCTGTGCGCGCCATGCGGCGTGTGCCGGCAGGTGATGCGCGAGTTCTGCGACCCGGCCACCTTCCGCATCCTCATGGGGACGAGCCCCGACGCATTCGTCGAGGCCACCCTCGAAGAGCTTCTCCCCTACGGCTTTGGCCCGGAGAACCTCGGGCGCTAACCCCATCTCGCCAACGGCTCCGGCGGCGCCCCTTTGCCGCCATATGGAAATGAGGCAACCCCATGCGCATGTACGACATCATCGAGAAGAAACGCGACGGCGGCGCGCTCAGCGATGCCGAGATCGGCTTCTTCGTGGATGGCTACACCTCCGGTCGCATCCCCGACTACCAGGCGAGCGCCCTGCTCATGGCCATCTACCTGCGCGGCATGACACCCGAGGAGACACGCCTGCTCACCATGCACATGATGAACTCCGGTGACGTCATGGACCTCTCGAGCATCCCGGGCGCCACCGTGGACAAGCACTCCACCGGAGGCGTGGGAGACAAGACCTCGCTCGCCGTCGTGCCCATGCTTGCGGCTATGGACCCCGGGCATACGTTCGTTGCCAAGATGACCGGGCGCGGTCTCGGCCACACAGGCGGCACCGTGGACAAGCTCGAGAGCATTCCTGGATTCGACACCGCCCCCACCGACGATGCGTTCCTCTCCTGCGTGCGGGAGCACGGTGCCTCAATCATCGGGCAGACGGGCAACCTCGTCCCGGCCGACAAGCTCATCTACGCCCTGCGCGACGTCACCGCAACCGTGAGTTGCGTGCCGCTCATCGCCAGCTCGATCATGAGCAAGAAGCTCGCCGCGGGGTCGGGCTGCATCCTGCTCGACGTCAAGGTGGGCTCCGGCGCGTTCATGAAGACCGTGCCCGAGGCCATCGAGCTCGCGCAGACCATGGTCGAGATCGGGGAGGGCATGGGCCGGCGCGTGAAAGCGCTCATCACCAATATGGACCGCCCGCTGGGACGCAACATCGGCAATGCCCTCGAGGTCGCAGAAGTCATCGAGACCCTGCAGGGGCACGGACCCGCCGACCTCAAGCACGAGGCCATCATGCTCGCGAGCGACCTGCTCGAACTCACGGGGCACTTTGACCGCGACGAGGCCGAGACGCGGGCGCATCGCGTGATCGAGGACGGCTCCGCACTCGCCAAGCTCAAGGAGATCGTCGCCGCCCAAGGCGGCGACGTGCGCGTCATAGACGACCCCTCCCTGCTCCCACAGGCAAGCCTGCACGAAACGCTATACGCACCATGCGCGGGCTTCGTTGCGCATATCGACACCGAGCGTGTGGGCGTGGCATCAGCCGAGCTCGGAGGCGGGCGCCTCACCCTCGATGACGAGATCGACCACAGCTGCGGCATCACCCTCCTCAAGAACTACGGCGATCCCGTCGAGTGCGGCGAGCCGATCGCCGTCGCGCACGCCAACGACGCGAGCAAACTCACCTGCGGGCTCGCCACACTCGCCGGCGCCTACACGTACGGACCGCAAGTGCCGCCCGCCGAGCCCCTGCTCTATGCAAGCGTCACGGCGTCCGGTGTGACGTACGCATAATCTGACCCGTCCGCGCGGTATACGCCCCGCATACGCATCTGCAACCACCGCCCCGCCCTGGGCTTCAAATGAAAGGATCCGCCATGTCCCTCACCAAATCCGAGCTCGCCAAGTACATGGACCACACCCTGCTCAAGGCCGATGCCACCGCCGAGCAAATCGACCGCGTCGCCGCCGAGGCGCGCGAGCTGAACACCGCCTCCGTGTGCGTGAACGGCTATTGGGTCCCGCGCGTCGCCGCCGCCCTCGAGGGCACCGATGTCATGACCTGCGCCGTCATCGGTTTCCCGCTGGGCGCCATGTCCACCGCCGCCAAGGCCGCCGAGACCGCCGGCGTGGTGGCCGCCGGCGCGCGCGAGGTCGACATGGTCATCAACATCGGCGAGCTCAAGGCCGGCAACGACGACGCGGTGCGCGCCGACATCGCGGCCGTGGCCGAGGCCGCTCACGCCGGCGGTGCCCACCTCAAGGTGATCATCGAGTGCTGCCTGCTCACCGAGGAGGAGAAGGTCCGCGCGAGCCGTCTCACCGTCGAGGGCGGCGCGGACTTTGTGAAGACCTCCACCGGCTTCTCCACCGGCGGCGCCACCGTCGAGGACGTGCGCCTCATGCGCGAGACCGTCGGTCCCGACTTCGGCGTGAAGGCCGCGGGCGGCATCCGCACCCTCGCCGACGCCGAGGCCATGATCGAGGCCGGTGCCAACCGCCTGGGCGTCTCCGCGAGCATCGCCATCCTGAGCGAGCTCGACGCCTAAGTCCCGCACAAGCACCGTCGCCCCGAGCGCCGCAAGCGCGCGTTCGGGGCTTTCATCGCGCTCAAAGGACCTTTCATGGCATCTCAGAAGTATCGCCGCATCCTGACCATCGTCATCGACTCGATCGGCGTTGGTGACGCTCCCGACGCCGATAAGTACAACTCAGACGGCGCCGACACCCTCGGCCATATGGCCCAATGGTGGGTCGACAACCAGGGGCGCCCGCTCGCACTCCCCAACATGGGGCGTCTCGGCCTGGGCCGCGTGCGCCCCGGCAAACCGTTCGCCGGCGTAAGCGCGGACAACGAGCCCGCCGGCTGCTTCGGCCGCATGCGCATCATCAGCCTGGGCAACGACTCCCTCGACGGCCACTGGGAGATGATGTGCCTGCCCACGCGCTTCGAAGTCGATTACTTCCCGAAGGGCTTCCCCGACGAGCTGCTCGACAAGCTCCGTACATTCAGCGGCCGCAACATCGTGTGCAACAAGCCCTATTCGGGGACCGAGGTGCTCAAGGATTACGGCGAGCACCAACTGGCCACGGGCGACCTGATCGTCTACACCTCGGGCGATTCGGTGCTGCAAATCGCCGCACACGAAGACGTGATTCCGCTTGAGGAGCTCTACCGCATCTGCGAGTACGCGCGCACCCTCATCAACGGCCCCGAGATCACCATGGGTCGCGTGATCGCGCGCCCGTATGTGGGTACGTGCGCAGCCGACTTCACCCGTACCGCCAACCGCCACGATTACGGTCTGACCCCCACCGGCCCCACGGTCGTCGATTTCTTGCACGACGCGGGCCTCGACACCATCGCCGTGGGCAAGACCTACGACCTGCTGTGCGGCAACGGTTTTTCCGAGAGCTATCACAACGAGAGCAACTCCGATGGCATGGACCACGTGGATGAGGTCATGGCGCGCGATTGGCACGGTCTGTGCTTCACCAACCTGGTTGATTTCGACGCCGTGTACGGGCACCGCCGCGATCCCCTGGGTGACGGCCTGGCGCTCGAGGACTTCGACCGGCGCCTCGGCGGCGTGATGGACGCCATGCGCGACGACGACCTGCTGATCATCACCGCCGACCACGGCAACGACCCCACCTACCGCGGCACCGACCACACGCGCGAGCTCGTTCCGCTGCTGGCCTGGAGCCCGTCCATGGCCGAGCGCGGATGCGCCGGGTGCGACCTGGGGCTGCGCGGCACCGCCAGCGACCTGGGCGCGACGATTTTGGAGAACTTCGGCGTCCCCGGCAACGGCGAGGGCACGAGCTTCCTCAGCGAGCTCCGATAGCACGCCAAGCACCCACTATCAGATCAACCTGGCGCCATCAACACCGCCGCCTACCGCATGCACCACCCATTCGGTAGGCGGCGTTTTTATGCGCCTGGAAAGCGCCGACCGATTCTGTGATTGCCAAATTCTCAAGATGTGTGACCGATGAGCGCATGCGGGCCGCTGTCGCGCGATACTTCAGCGCAAAATGACCACGAATCACCCCGGCCATGCGTCGCACGGGCGCTCTTTTTTCCTTTTCCCATCCTCATTCGGCAAAAAAGGCGCCCCTAGCAAGGGGCGCCGGTCACACTTCTTTTAAATTTGGCAAAATCGCTCTCGCGCAGATGCGGCAGCGGGCCTACTCCCAGCCCTTCCAGGTATCGGGGCAGTAACCCACGGTCGCCTTGGCGCCGTTGCGCACGATGGGCTCGCGCAGGACCTGCTGGTTCTCGAGCAGCTTGTCGAACTTCTGGCTCTCGACGAGATAGGTGATGAGCGCCACGGTGTCCTGATCCTTCGCGTCCGGGTCAATCACGGCGTCGATGCCGCCGACAGCGCGCATCACGCTCTGCAACTCGCCCTTGCTCATCTCTTTCTCCTTGAGATCGATGAACTGGAACTTGATGCGACGCTCCTTGAAATAGCGCTGGGCCTTCTTGGTATCGAAGCTCTTCTTGGTTCCGAAGATCTGGATGTTCATGTCGGCTCCGTGGGGTCGAAGGGTCGATGGATCTCAGTACAGGGCGGGCACGGCGGACATCGCCAGCTCGTCGACGAGCGCGTAGAAACGCTTCGGGTCTGCATGCGTCACGAGCGTCACCTCGCGACCCTCGTCGCAGCGGAAGGTTCGGCCGGCCGCGGCACCGTCCACGCGGACATCGCAACGGACGCGCTCCACCTCGGCGATCTCGGGGTGCAGGCAGTAGACGGTCGTGAGCACATCCCACAGGTAGTACACGTTGTTGGCGGCCACATTCAGGACCAGCGCATATCCCTGGCCGATGAGGTCGATGGCCGGGTAACGGCGCAGCTCGGCCCAGTGCCGGCAGAGGTCGCGCGTGAGCGGCAGCTCCTCGGTGCTCTCCAGACCCACCATGTGGATCTCGAGCGACGAGTCCCACACGCGCTTGACCGCCTCGGGGTCCCAAAACGCGTTCCACTCGGCGGTGCCGTCAAAGCACGGGTCCACCACGTTGCCGTGACCGTCAAGCGAGCCGCCCATCCAAAAGAGCGCCTCGATCTTCTCCTCAATGGCGGGTTCCGCGTCCAGCGCACGGGCGAGGTCGGTCAAGGGACCGGTGAACAACAGAGTCGTTTTGCCCTCCTCGGCCATGACCTTGTCCACCAGGTCGAGATGGGCCGGGCGCGCGGCGATCGGCGTGCGGGGCGCGCCGTGCTCGTTCAGCATGGGCAGTGCGTCGAAGGTGAAGGCGGAACCTCTCCACTCCGATGGGAATTGATGATGCGGGCGAGAGTCCGACGCCGCAACCTCGAGGGCCGCCTGCTTGCCCCCAAAGAGGTCGATGATCTTGCGGGAGGCCTCGAGGGCCGCCTCGATCTGGCAATCGCCGTCCACAACCGAGACGCCCGTCACGCGGGCCTCGGGCATCTGCAGCAACAGCAGCAGGCTCACCAGGTCGTCAACGCCGCCGTCATGGTTGAAATACACGTTCGTCATATGAAACCCTTCAAAAGAAAATGGCACGCACCCAGTATGCCAGAGTACGTGCCATGTGCATGCAAAGGATACGCACGGTGTGTATCGCACCGCGCTGTAAGTCACTTAGACCAGCATGAAGTACGCGAGGACCGCGACGCCGAGCACGATGCGGTAGATGCCGAACGCCGTGAAGTCGTGACGACGGACGAAGCCCATGAGCCATTTGATCGCGACGAGCGAGACGATGAACGCGACGATGCAACCAACCGCGAGAATGGCGATGCCGCTCGGGTCGAACACGCCGCCCTTGAGGAAGAACTTCACAAGCTTGAGGAAGCTTGCACCGAACATGACGGGAATCGCCAGGAAGAAGGTGAACTTGGCCGCCACGGAGCGCGTGGTGCCCAGCAGCAGGCCGCCGATGATGGTGGAGCCGGAACGCGAAGTGCCGGGAATGAGCGAGAGGACCTGGAAGCAGCCGATGCCCAAGGCGGTCTTGTAAGAGAGGTCGTCGAGCGTGGTGATGGCGCCGAAGTCCCCGCCCTCGATGGGCTCGACAGCGGAGGCGGGAGCGGCGAAGTGGGCGCCGTGCGCGCGCGAGCCCGGCGTCACACCCTCGGCAGCCACGCGCGCGGCGAGTTTATTGGCGCGCCAACGCTCGATCACGATGAAGGCGATGCCGTAGACGATGAGCGCAGCGGCAACGACCCAGGCGTTGTAGAGGTGCTCCTCCATGAAGTCGTCGAGCGGGATGCCGATGATCGCCGCGGGCAGGCAACCCACGATGATCTTGCCCCACAGGCTCCACGTGGAGCGGCACTCCTGGCGCGTCTTGCCAAAGCCGAAGGGCAGCAGGTCGCGGAGGAACAGCACGCAGACGGCGAGGATGGCGCCGAGCTGGATGACGACGAGGAACATGTTCCAGAATTCCTCGGTCACGTTCAGCTTGATGAACTCGTCGACCAGGATCATATGGCCGGTCGAGGAGATGGGCAGCCACTCCGTGATGCCCTCGACCAAGCCGAGAAAGGCGGATTTGAGCAGTTCGATGATGTCCAAGTGTCCTCCCCAGGGCGGCGCGGGCGGTAACGCGCCGATCGTCTCGATTGACATGCGCCGGCGGGCGGCGCGACACCTCATTATCGCCTCCTTGCGGCCACTGCACCGAAAATGCGCGCCGTTCGCGACATATCGAACGAAAAAGCAAGCCGAATGGGTATAACTGTGGCATGGTAAAGCACCATACGACGGGCGCACGGAAGCCCGCCTCAAGGCCAAGGAGGTCACCATGCACGAGGGTTATTCCAAGGTATTCGTCGCCCTTGACGGCACCGAGCAGCAGGACTTCGTTCTCGCCCGCGCCATCAAGGTGGCCGCGAACAACGGCGCCGCGCTCATCATCGGCCACGTCATCGACTCCACCGCGCTCGAATCCGCCGGCTCCTATCCCGCGGATCTGGTCCAGGGCCTGCAGGACGCCTTCACCAACTCCATCGCCGCCCAGGTCGAGGAGGCCAAGGCCAATGAGGCCATCCCGTCCGTCGAGGTCATGATCCGCGCCGGCCGCATCCGCGAGACCCTGAAGGACGAGATGCTCGACGTCGTCGATCCCGACTTGGTCCTCTGCGGCGCCCGCGGCCTGTCCTCCATCAAGTACGCGCTGCTCGGGTCCATCTCCACGTTCCTGCTGCGCAACACCGATTGCGACATCCTGGTCGTCAAGTAGGCGTTCCCCACGCGGGCCGCGCCGAACCATGCCCCTAACCGAGAAGGCCGCCCCTCGCCGGGCGGCCTTCTTCATGTCTCAATTGGTGTCTCAATTGGGGACAGGCACAGATTGAGACTTTTCGCGGTTCTGACAGGTTGCCAGCCGATCCGATGACGAGAGTCTCAATTTGTGCCTGTCCCCGATTGAGACGTTACGGGCGGGCGACGCTCGCGTTCTTGACCAAGCGCGGAGGCAGCACGCGCTCCTCGAAGGGAATCGGGGCGTCCCCCTTCGACTCGACGCGGGCGAGCAACAGCTCGAGCGCATGGTCGGCCAGCTCCTCGACGTCCTGCTCGATGGCGGTGAGCACCGGCTCGAACAGGGCGTCCGCCGCGGAGTTGTCGTAGCTCACGAGAGAGTAGTCGCGCGGGACGCGCTTGCCATGCACGTGCAGGCACTTGAGGACGCCGAGGGCGATGTTGTCGGAACTGGCGAACACCGCCGTGGCATCGGAGGCCACGATGAGCTCGCCGGCACGGGCGCCGTCGGCGATGTAGTAATCGCTCTCGAACACCAGGTCCTCGGCGAAGGGCACGCCCGCCTCGGCGAATGCGCGACGGCAACCCGCGAGTCGGTCGCGGCCGGTATGCGAGGCGGTGTTCACCACGCACGCGATGCGGCGATGGCCCTCGCCGAGCAGGTGACCGGTGGCCAGGTAGCCGCCGAGCTCGCTGTCGAATCGAACCTTGTCGCCAGGCGCGCGCTCGATGGAGCGGTCGACCATGACCACCGGCACGATCCCCGCCTCAAGCTGCTCCACGAGCAGCGGATCGGGAGAGACCTCGTCGGCGGCGACCAGGAAGATGCCGTCGACGCCGCGGTTGATCAGCAACCTCACCAGGTCGGCGTCGTTTTCCGTCTTGCCGTCCGAGTTCATGATGAAGAGCGCGTAGCCGCGCTCACGGCAGCGCACCTCGAGGTTGCGCGCGAACGATGAGAAGAAACGGCTCATGATGTTCGGGACGATGAGCCCGAGGGTCCTCGACTGCTGCATGACCAGGCTGCGCGCGATCTGGTTGGGCACATAGCGCTTCTGCGCCGCGACCTCCTTGATGCGCCTGCGATTCTCGTCTGAGATGCGACACGGCCGGTCGTTGAGCACGAGAGAGACGGCCGACGGCGAAAGGCCGACCTCCTGAGCGATTTCTTTGAGCGTGACCTTTGCCGCCATGTTACACCCCGCTAAAAACAAGGACGGACGTACATCCCATACGTCCGTCAGCTCATTTTCCTCTTTTATATAGGTTGGTCAACGCCTTTATCATTGAGCGGCGCGCCTCACTCGTCAGGCGGTCGCGCCAGGCGGGATCATTCGAAGTAATGCATCTTGTTGGTGGGGAACGCGATCGTCACCGCGAAGTACTCCCCCACCGCCGACTGTGCGCTCACGGCGAGGCCCATCTTGTCGCACAGGCGCTTGACCAGATACAGCCCGATGCCCGTCGCGCGCTTGCCCGTCCGGCCGTTCTCCCCGGTGAACCCGCGATCGAACACGCGCGCGAGGTCCGCCTGCTCGACGCCGCACCCATTGTCGCGCACCTCGAGCTCGATGCGCTCGCTCGAGAGCCCCTTGTCGCGCAAGCGGCTCGTGAACACCAGCTCCGCACCCTCACCCGACGCGTACTTCGCGCTGTTCTGGATCAACTGCCCCAAGATGAAGTTCATCCATTTCTCGTCGGTGAAGACGGTCTGCTCCAAATCGACCCGGTACGGGGCGACATGTGCCCCCATGAGCACGCGGGCGTTCGCGCGGACCGCATCCCCGACGAGCTTCTGCAGGCTGTGAGGGCGGATGAGGTAATCGCGATCGAGCGACTCCGAGCGCGCGAAGAACAGCGCCTGCTCGATGAATCCCTCTACGCGGTCGAGCTCCTCGCCCAGGGCCTCGGTCTTCCCGAGGAGAATCTCACCGGTCTCGTCGGCGGGAGCGCTCTCCATGAGGTTCTCCAACATGAGGTGCGCGGCGGCGAGCGGGGATTTCGCCTCGTGCACCCAGGTCTCGACGTACTCGCGGTAATCCTGCGCCTGACGGCGGAACTCCGAGACATCGTCGTTCGCGGCTTTCGACACCGTGCTCAGCGCCTCGTAGGCCAGGCGCCCCTCCGGGTAGTCCGGCTCATCGATCATCTCCGAGATCCACAGGGGATGCTCGACTTCATCGACGCATGCGGACAGGTCCCCGTAAAACGGGCGCTTGCGACGGAAGTCGATGGTGATCGAGAGCACGGCGGCCGCGATGATGACGCTGGCGATCAGCAGGCTCAGGCCCATGCCCGTCCCCGCGACCATGAGCACGAACGCGCTGAGGCACGCCGCCGCGAACGCGAGGGCGATGGTCGGCCAATTGGATGCGGCGAATGCGGCGAAACCCATGGCTCCCCCTATACCGAGTACCCGCGGCCGCGATGCGTGGTGAGGTAGCCCGTGATGCCGATCTTCTCCAGCGTCGTGCGCAGGCGGTTGATGTTCACCGTGAGCGTGTTGTCATCCACGAAGGCGTCGGAGTCCCACAGGTCGCGCATGATGGCCTCGCGGCTGACGATCGCCCCCGCATGACTGATGAGCAGCGAGAGGATGCGCATCTCGTTCTTGGTGAGCTCGATGGAGCGGCCCGTCTCCACGGCCGTCGCGCTGGAGCGGGACAGGTCGATCAGCACGCCGTTGTGCTCCAGTTCGTGGGACGCCTCGGGCGAGCCCTGCACGCGGCGCAGCAGCGCCTGCACGCGGGCGACGAGCACGCGGGCACTGTACGGTTTGGGAATGAAATCGTCCGCTCCCATGGTCATGCTCATGACCTCATCCACCTCGGTCACGCGCGACGTGAGGACGATGACGGGGATGTCGGACTGCTGGCGCAGCTCGCGGCAGATGAGCTGGCCATCGGTGCCGGGCAGCGTGAGGTCGAGCAGCACGAGGTCGGGCCGCGCCGCCATGATGTCCTCGACCACGCGGTCGAAGGTGAGGCAATAGGACACCTCGAAGCCCTGCCGCTCGAGGACCTCGATGACCTCGTTGCGGATCGGTGCGTCGTCCTCGACCACGAATATGCGCGCCATGCCCGGCCACCTTCCTCTCAGCCCAAAACGCGGCGCCTCGCGGGGCGCCAATGTCGTCCATTATGACGCGACCCGTCACGGCGCATGCGGACGGGTCGCGAACTTTCAGCAATGTAAGGATGCCGGCGAGCGGCGGCGGCCATCAACTGGGAGGACGCTACCGTCGACCGGGCAGCGACCCCGTCACCGGAAGAGCTTTGCCACGCCGATCGAGAGGCTTTCCGCGAATTCGCGGGCGGACGACGGGCCCCCGTCCTCGACGACCACGCCGTGCTCATCTGAGATGAGGAACGCGGCGGCGTCCGGGTCGGCGTCGATGGCGGCGAGGGCGTCCTCGAAGTCGGCGCCGTCGCCGAGCGCGCGCACCGCCTCGCGGGCCTGCGTGGTGACGAGCTGCTCCACGAGGGTGGCGGCGCCGCACAGGCGCTCATCGGGAGCGGCGAGGACCAGCACCCGGCCATCGCCCATGACGGCCCCCATGAGCTCGGGTGCGACGGCGGTCTGGGACTGCTCCCGGCGCCCTTGCGCGGCGCGCGCCGCAAGGGCGCCGCGGGAGCGGTCGGCAAGCGGCTCATAGGGCCCCACGCTCATGAGCGCATCGCCGTTCACGTCGATCACCAGCATGAGCACGCCATTCGAGTCCCGGTAATCCCCCGCGGCGAGCGACCACTCGACATGCTGCTTGGCCCACGAGAGCATGTTGGTGGTAAGCGGGGCACCGTTCACCACGCGCTGGGAGAGCGCACGGATATGGCGGTTCAACATGGGCACTGCGCGACGGGCCATCCGCCAACGGCACACGAGCGCGGGTGCGGCGAGTTCGAATTTGCCGTCCCCGCGCTCCTGCTCGGCGCAGAACTTCTCGTATGTGGCGCATTCCTCAGCTGAATTGAAAAACGGCTCAAGCTCGCTCAACGCTGCTCCTCTCATGCCATGTGTAATTGGGGACGGGTGCGAATTACACATCGGGCCGCACGTGGCGGCCCGATGCGCTCAAATGCGCCGGGATGTGTAATTCGCACCCGTCCCCAATTACACATCAACGCTGTTTTACCGCTTTAGTGGCGGAAGTGGCGGGTACCGGTGAAGACCATCGCGATACCGTGCTCGTTGCAGGCGTCGATGGACTCCTCGTCGCGCACGGAACCGCCGGGCTGGATGATGGCGGTCACGCCATGGGCTGCCAGGGTGTCGACGTTGTCGCGGAACGGGAAGAACGCGTCGGAAGCGCAGGCGTAGCCGCCGAGCTCCTGGCCAAGACGCTCGCACACCTCGTCGGCGCGCTGGCAGGCGAGCAGCGCGGAGTCGACGCGGTTGGGCTGACCGGGGCCCATGCCGATACCCATCTCGTTCTTGGCGATGAGGATGGCGTTGGACTTGACGGTCTTGCAGACCTTCCAGGCGAACATGAGGTCACGCATCTCGGCGTCCGTGGGCTTGCGCTCCGTGGGGAACGTGAAGGTCGCGGGATCCTCCTCGACCGTGTCCACGCGCTGAACGAGCATGCCGCCGTCGACGGTGCGCATCTCGAGCTTGGCGTGGCCCGCGGCACCGCCGGTAGCCAACACGCGCAGATTGGCGCGCTTGGAGAGGCGCTCGAGGGCCTCGGGCGTGAAGCTCGGGGCGATGAGGACCTCGACGAAGAGCTTGTCGCGGTCGGCGAAATGCTCGACCAGGGAGAGCGGGACCTCGCGGTTGACGGCGACGATGCCGCCGAAGGCGCTCTTGGGGTCGCAGGCAAAGGCGCGGTCGTAGGCCTCGGTCACGTCGACGGCGACGGCGGAGCCGCAGGGGTTCTGATGCTTGAGAATCACCACGCCGGGCTCGTCGAGCTCACGCACGGCGTTCCAGGCGGCCTCGGCGTCGAGGAAGTTGTTGTAGGACAGCGGCTTGCCCTGGAGCTGCTCGGCGCCCACGAGCGGGGCCTCCGAGGAGAAGAGCGGGGCGTTGGCGGCGTCGAAGCGGTAGACCGCGGCGGCCTGATGCGGATTCTCACCGTAGCGCAGGTCCTGGGCCTTCTCGAGCTTGACGGACATCGCGACGGGAGCGGCGAACTCGCCGTCGGCGGTGAGGACCGCGTCGGCGCAGCCGGACTCGGCCTGAGCGGCGAGCCAGGTGGAAATGGCACCGTCATAGGCGGCCGTGGTGGTGTAGACCTTGACCTGCAGGCGGCGGCGCGTCTCGAGCGTGGTGGCGCCGTCGTTGGCGCGCATCTCGGCGAGGACCGTCTCGTAATCGGCCGGGTCGGAGACCACGGTCACAGCGTCGGCGTTCTTGGCGGCGGAGCGCAGCATGGACGGACCGCCGATGTCGATGTGCTCGATGGCGTCCGCGAAGGTGACGTCGGGCTTGGCGACGGTCTTCTCGAACTCATAGAGATTCACGACCACCATGTCGATCATGCCGATGCCATGTTCGGCAGCCTCGGCCATATGCCGCTCGGAATCGCGACGGGCCAAAAGGCCGCCGTGGACCTTGGGGTGCAGCGTCTTGACGCGGCCATCCATCATCTCGGGGAACCCGGTGTACTCCTCGATGGGCGTCACGGGAACGCCACCGCCGACCAGAGCCTTTGCCGTACCGCCGGTCGAGATGATCTCGACACCGAACTCCTCCTTGAGCGCACGGGCGAACTCGACCACGCCGGTCTTGTCCGTCACCGAGATCAACGCGCGGGAAACCTTCCCCTGGGAAACCATGGACCCTCCTTCGCACAGGTGGGGCCGCCTTATCCGGCGATCCCCCGTTACATACGCCTCTACTGTACCGCAGGCGGCGGAGCGCACGCGGCTCGCCTGGGTCCCTTTTGGATTACTTGCCGAGAAAACATGGCCTTTGCGCGGAGAATCTGAGGGTGCGGGGCGACTTCACGCGTACGACACACACGACCCGCGGGCAGGTGGTACAAACAGTGGGGATATGACAGGAGGTTCCATGGTCTCGCGCGTCACGTACCGGCCCTTCGAAGAAGAAGACTTCGAAGAGCTCGCCGCCATCTTGCAACAGACTTGGCACAACGAGGGCCCCTCGCCCGAATACGGCTTTCTCGAGGCGTGCAACGACCTCTCCTATTCGCTTTCCATTTCCACGTTCTCCCAGGTCGCGCTCGTCGATGACAAGCCATGCGGCATCGTCCTCGCCTGTCCCGACTCCTCTCGCCCGCGCTCGAACAAGCGCTGGTTCACCATCTCCAAGGAGTACTTCCGCCGCATGCGCGAGCTCGAGCCGGAGGCGGCGGCCGCGTACTGGCACGGCGTCCAGCTGACCGAATCGAAGAACGATTCCCTGCTCGCCAAAAGCGGCTACGCCGGATCGACCGAGATCACCCTGCTGGCCGTGAGCAGCTCCGCCCGCGGCATGGGCATTGGCAGCGTGCTGGTGGACGCCGCGACGACCTACCTCACCGAACTCGGGGCGGACCGCGCCTTCCTCTACACCGATACCGACTGCACCTGGCAGTTCTACGAGCACCACGGCTTCAAGCGCGCCGGGACCTACCGTAGCACGCGCGAAGAGCGGCGCCTGCTCCCCCGCGAGATGTACGTCTACGGCCTTGACCTGAGCGCCTAGGCGGGGGCGCACCGAACACATTCGGAACGCCCCGCATCGACTGAGCCGGACGAGCGGCTAGAACGTACCGCCGCCGCCTCCCCCGACGCCGCCTCCTCCGCCGCCGGAGAAACCTCCTCCGCCGCCCGCGCCGGAACTGTTCGAGCTCGAGGCGAGTTCCGCGACCGTGGCCTGGTACGCATCGTGCATCTCGCTCATCGGCGAATGCATGGATCCGTAATGGATGTACCATCCATAACTGGGATACCGATAGTTGCCGTTCTCATCCTCGCGCAAATCGACCGGGACCGCATCGGCCAGCTGACGCAGGACCTCGTCGCTCACACCGAACGCGGCCGCCAGCACGAGCATCTTGTTCCACAGGATGAGGTCATCAGGGACCGCCTCGTCCAGATTGGTGAAGTCCTCGAGCCAGCGCTCGAGCGCATGACAGCGGTTGAGCAGCTCGACGGCCTCCGGGGAATGCTGCTTGGTGGTTCCGGCCAGGATGGCAGCAGCGACCGACATGGCGATGCCCGCCATCACGAACGGGAGCATGACGCCGTCGGTCGCGACCATGAAGAAGAGGCCTGCCAACCCGAGCGCGACGGCCGCGAAGATCGTCACGACCTTGAACCAGACGGGCGCCAGATTCGTCAGGTTGCGACGCTCGAGCTCCGCCAGGACCTGGTCCTTGAAGCCCTGCAGGTACTCACCCACGTCATCAAGATTCTGGAACGTGCTGAAATACCGCGCTTTTCCGTTCTTGGCGTCGGGCCCGAAGTACAGGTCGAGGGCGGCTTGGTCGATGGGATCGCTCACGAGTTCGCGGGCGAGGAGCTGGATCGAGTACTCCTCGACCTTCTTCTTCCCCTTGCCGAAGAGGCGCTCCTCGCTGTGCGCCCTATGGCTGATCTTGATCACGCGATCGTCCGTGAGCTTCATGAGCGTGGCGATGAACGCGCAATCCTGCACCGACCCGTCGTGCACCAGGGCCGAGAGGACCGCCGGATGGTCGTTCGACGGAAGATCGCGGAAGTACGCCTCCCCGAAAACGGGCTTGGGGCTCGCGTACTTGGTCTTGCGCAGGTAGATGACGACGCCGAGGAGAATCGCGGGCGCGATGGTCAATGTGGCCGTACCTGCAAAGGCGACCTGACGAGCACCCTCGCGCTGCGCGTTGGCCTCCTCCGCCCACCGGGTCTCCTCGGAAAGGATACCGTCGAGACGGGGGTCGCCGGAGGGTGCCAGGCCGGGCACCCAGTCGGCAGGAAACGCGATGCGGGCCTCGGCGAATTGGCCGGCGTGCACGGTGGGCGCCGTAAACGTCACATGCGGGTCGGCGGGGTCGGCCACGTCGAGGGAAACCTCGCCGTCGAGCGGACCGTGACCCCAGGCGCGCAGGTTCGTCCCATCCGAGCCCGTGATGGCCGGCGTGCCCTCGGCCGCCCCGGCGAACGTCACGTCGAGGCGAACGTCCTCGGCGTCCTCCTCCCATTCCGAGCCGACGAACTGCCAGTACAGCTCGGCGGTATCTGGCCATGCCATGACGGCGCCCTCGATCATGTAGGACACCCAGATCGTCACCTCATCGCCGTCGACGCGGGGAACGAACACCTTGAGCTTGAGTGAGTCGCCCTCATCCTCGACCGTGTAGACGTGCTGGTCGCCCGGTTCGGCGGCATCGGCCTCGCGCATGGGCTGGGCCGCGCGCCGCGCCTCCGCCTCGTTCTCGGGGGCGTCATCGAGCTCATAGACGCTGAACACCGTGATCGATGACGGGGAGCCCTGCTCGTTTTGCGCGAACGGGATGTCCCAGTAAACGCCGTTGACCGTGTCCTCGAACTCGAAGGTGCGCGCCTCCGTGACATGCAGGTCGCCGTTCTCCATAACCTGGGCCTGAATGTTCACGCGCGGCAGGGAGTACGTATCCGCGAGGGCACGACCGGGAAACGCCAGCGTCACCGCGCATGCAACGAGCGTCATCAGAACGGTCATTGGCAGCGCGCGCCATGCGGTACGCTCAAGGGGGCGGGAACGCAAAGGGGAGGTGGGCATGGAAACCGCCTTTCTCCGAGTCGAACATGTGCACATTTTAGCAGCCCGCGAGCGCTCGCAGGCCCAAGCACTCCGCAAGCGGCGCCCTTTTGAGGGGACTTCCCATGCTCTGCGCGTATGCGCACTGCGCCTGCAAACGTTTCACGTTTCCTCAGACTCCGCGCCCAGCGGGGCTCGAACCCGTGCAGCGGCAACAAAAAAAGCGAGCCACATGGACTCGCTTCTCATTTCACACTGGCGGAGAGCTGGGG